>NZ_CP183973.1:3150900-3465990 GCF_049912955.1 Microbacterium sp. E-13 | reverse complement strand
CGCCGGGGGCCGCGGTCGAGGGGGTTGAGGCGGGCGCGGGTGCCGCCGCCGATGCGGATCACCACACCCCGCGGGTCGGCCTCGGCGACCGCGACCCATTCCCCTTTCGGGTCGGACGGGACCACGACCTTGTGCCCGAACGCGATCGATCGGGTGACCAGCATCTTGATGGTGCCGCTCTTGCCAGCCCGGTACGCGCCCAGCACGAGGAGGTTGGTGGACAGCGCGCCACGGTCGGACGCATCGACGTACGCCTCCCACGGTGAGAAGTGCCAGAGCGCATCGGAGTTGAGATCGATCCCGACGACCGGGCCGCGGTGCCCGAGGCCGGCGTCGGCGACGAAGGGGTAGATCCCGGCGATGTGCTGAGACGTGGCCTGGTGCGCGAGCAGGTTTGGACGGGCCAGGTTCCAGTACCCGCCCCGGACGATTCCCGGTCCGAACGGGCCCGCTACTGCGGCCTCCGGAAGAGCGACATCCCGCCGCCTCGCGCGAGGCGGTCTGTCATCGCGGGCCGCGTCGGTGACGGCCCGGCGCATTGCCCGGCGCTCGTCCTTCGTGGCGTTTGCGGGTCGGATGAACGCGACGTGACGGGCCATCACTTCATTCCCAACCCGATCGGCAGGGCGTTGACCATCAGTGCCTCGGCTTGCTGGCAGTACAGGATCTGCCCTTCCATCTGCGCGCGGGCGAGCGCGTTGCGCATCCCGGCGACCGCCTGATCGAGTTGCTCCTCGTCGCCTGCGGTGATGGTGAGGTACGCCCCGAATCGGAACTCTCCATGCCCCGCAGTGATCTGCTGTTCCTGCTCCTCCAGTGCCAGCCAGTCGGCCTCGTCAGCAGCGGCACCGCCGACGCCGCGCTTGCGACGCAGCTTCTCGTTGCCCTTCCACACCTTCTTGTCGTCGGCGATCCGCTTCAGCGCCTGCTTGTCCGAGACCGGAGTGAGCACGATAGAGAGGATGTGGGTGATCGCGGCTCCGGTGGACGGCATCCGCGCGAACACGATCGGTTCCACGAAGCCGATGCTGGTGTTGGATCGCGGCCATTCGTGGATCCACATCGTGCAATGCACTCCGGAGTCGGTGCGAACGATGCCGTTGCGGTGTCGGGGCTCCTCGAGGTACATGGGGCCGATCGCGATCGGGTCCACGCCCGCGAGGTCGTCGGGGCGGTTCTGCACATTCGCGGCGAACGCGGGGTCGAACGCGACCCGACCGAGAGCGGCGATGTCTCGGGGCGACATCCATTTGCGCACGGTGATCCGCGCGATCCGGAGCGCGTCCGCGAGGGTGCGAGTCTCCAGATACGCGAGGGTGCGGATCGCGTCCTTCCCACCGCCCAGTGATTTCAGTTGCCCGCTGAGCGCGAGCAGGTCGAGAGTGAAGGTGAGGTAGTTGCGGTGAGCGACGGCGTACCGTTCGGCGTCGTCCATGGCGTGCTGATAGTTCTGCGCGAACGGGGAGGACCGGTCGAGGTCGCGCAGGTTCGCGACTGTGTCGAAGTGGTCGCGCGCCGCACGAATGGTGGTGGGCAGGGTCCGCTCCTGCAGGGTCAGTCGCTTGATCCCGGGCCGCTTCGTGAACGACGCGAGCACGGTTGACCACTGTGCGGCCAGATCGAACCGCTCCGCGGCGTCATGCATCAGGAACCCCTGTACCTCGAGCTCGGCGGTCACGGAGACGGACCGGTCATGGGGGTTGTAGACGCAGGCGACGCCGTCGACATCCCAGAGCTCGATCGAGGCGCGCACCCCGGGGAGGTTCAACGTGCCGGCGAGCTCTGTGCGTTCCGGCCGGTAGACCTCTTTGGTCGCGCCGGCCGCGTGGCGGATCTGCTTCATCAGCCACAGCCCGGCTTGCCGCGGGGCCGAGTCGTGATTGATGCGCAGCAGCGCGAAGATCCCGAGTGGCAAGTAGACCGGGATGCCGACGAGTAGCCCGAGGACGCCGAACCGGTTGAGCGCGATCAGCATGGCGATGGCGGCCGCGGCCATGCAGGTGACCTGCCATGGGTCCATCCCCATCACCACGCCCTGTCCGGAGCGGCGGGGTAGGCGGACCGGATCGGTGAGATCTGATGCGGTCATGACGGGGTCCTCTCAGCGCGCGATGGCGTTCTGGGTTCCGGGCTCGAAGGCGGGTTCGCCCTCGGCGCCGATGTCGGGGTCGGGTTGCCCGGTGCGCGTCGCGGCTCCTGAGGCGCCGAGTTGGCGGCGGTCCGACCCGGCTGTCCCGACGTCATGGGGCGACCACCGGGTGGCTTCGAGCCCGCGTCACGGGATGAGCCGGAGAAGATCGGAATGCCTCCGGCGGGGTGGGCGTTCAGGCGGCTGGGGATGCGGGATGCCGGGCGGGCGGCGTTGCCGGCACCCCGAGCGGCCCGAGTGCCGACCCCGGACCCGACCGAGTCGGCAGCGACCGCGCCGACGAAGCTGAACAAGCCGAACACCGCGAACGGGGCGAACGCGACCAGCACGAGCCCGATGAGCATGGGCCAGGATTGCGGGTCCCAGATCGTGTGCACCGTCGAGAGTCCGTTGATGATGAGCGCGACGAACCCGATCGTGAGCGGACCGGTCAGCAGCAGCACCACGACCGCGGAGACGTAGCGGACGATCCACTGCGGGCCGATGCCGCGCACCGGGAACAGCATCCACGCCACCGGGCCGACGGCGATGAGCGCGGCGAGGACGATGTTGCGGAATGCGAAGACGAGCATGAGCAGCAGCATCCCGAGCATCAATAGCCCGTGGATGATGAACGCGAAGAAGTAGTTCGCCTGCCCGCCCGCCCACATCACGCTCTGCAGGGTTGCGAACAGCGCGTTTTGCCCGTCCCGGCTCATGATGTACCAGGTCATCTCGTCAATAGCGTTGACGAGGTGCCCGGTGATCCACAGCGAGATGGGTACGGCTGCGACAGCGATGAAACTGCGCACCAGCGCTCCGACGAGTTCGGCCCGGTCACCCGACACGACAGCTGCGGTGACCGCCCACACCATCGCCCCGAAGGTGATGACCAGGATCGCCCACTGCCAGAACGACCATTCTTGAACAGCCGCGGTCCACAGCAGCGACGAGGTGTCGAATCGCATGTTCTGCGAGATCGCGAACATCATGCCGGTCGCCGAGAGCGCCATCCCACGGCCCGCGTTCTCGAACGTCGTACACACCAAGTCGCCCAGTGAGCAGCCGTACTCGACCAGTAACGGCGTGCCCCCGCTCGTCTTGATCGCCGCGACGTGCCCTTCATACGTCGTGCACACGGTCGCCCGCGTGCTCGCGACGTACACACGCGTGAAGCATTGCTGTGCCTTCGCATCTGATGCGCTGTGCGGGGTGCAGGTGATCTGGTCGCCGGACTGCAGACAGTCGACCGGGTACGCGGGTGCTGACCAGGGCTGGCCGGTGACCGGTGTCGCATTCGCGCTCGCAGCGTACTCGACCGCCGACGCCTCGCTGCTTGCGTGAGCGGGCCCCAGAGCTACAACGGCGAGTCCGAGACCGAGCACGGCCCCGACCAGCACGCTGCGCGTCGTGCGCATCAGAATCCGAAGTCGAAGTTGACGAACCATTGGAACAGTCCCGATGCGGCACCGAGAACGGCGGCGGCGATGAAGATCCACAGGATGTTCTCGCCCGCCCACGTCCGCACTCTGTCGTTCGCCAACCCGCGGAACGCCAACGAGGCGCCGGCGATGATGAGCATGATGAGGACGACGATCATCGCGCCGGCGAGGATGTATGAGGCGATGACCTGGAAGCCCTGGAAGAACGGGGCAGAGAAGTCCGGTTGGATGTCAGGCACATCGACATCGGTGGCGACGGATTCTGGGTTGCGCATCATCAGCTCCTCAATCAGCGGTCATTTCAGTGGTAGGCCGAGCGCGGCCATAAACGGTTCCGGAGGTGCCGGAGTTCCGGACTTCCGCAGTTCGAAGTGCAGGTGGCAGCCGAACGACCGCCCGGTGTTCCCCTCCGCGCCGAGCGGCGCACCCGCAGTGACGTCGTCTCCCACCGAGACACGAAGCGAATCCGACAGCATGTGCCCGTAGAGAGTGACGGTGTCGTTGCCGTGGTCGATGCGGACCGTGTTGCCGTAGCCCTGGTAGTTCCCGGCGGTAATGACTCGGCCGGGACCGGCGGCATAGATGGTGGCACCGCAACCCTGTGCCATGTCGTACCCCTGATGATCAGTGGAGCAGTAGCTGCACCCGCTCACGGGGTTGTACCCGAACCCGCGACCCTTCGAGTACGCACCCGCGAGCGGATACCCCCACGCACCACTGGCCACGGGGGCGATCGTCGTCGTGGCGCCGCCCGGCGCGCTCGCTGCAGCGCCCACGGCAGCGAGCGGTATTGCGATCAGGGGGGTAAGGACTAGTCCCGTCGCGAGCGCGAAGAGGAGCAGGGCCCCGATCATGATCTTGCGCCCGGTCCTCGTGTTCGCGAGGGTCGTTGCCGCAAGGACCGGGGCTCCCATGTCAGGGCTCCAATGACCCCGAGAAGTAGCGGACCACCTTGCAGTCGCCCGGCTGCTGTGCCGAGTTGGGTGTCGGAACGGAACCATCCCCGCACAACACCTGCACGCTCACCCGTACGGTCTCGTCAAATGACGCTTCGCCGCCGCTGCCATCAGTGCGCGTGAAGGTCAGCACGACATCCGCGGTGCCGATCCGCATGTCACCTGTCGCGTCGTCGGGCACATCCATGTAGCTAATGTCACTCGTCGTCATGGCGACGACATTGCCCTTCTCATTCGCCAACGAGTCCCACTCCGATTCGGGCAGCACGACCGCCTGTCGCAACTCGAGCTGAGACAGCTCCAAGTCCTGCTGACGTTCTTCCTTGGTCGAGGACCGCGTATCGGGCGTGAACCAGGTGTCGAGATAGGCGAGCCACTCAGGTCGACTGCTCGTCTGAGTGTCGAAAGTGGAGGCTGCGGCCAATGCCGCCCGAACGTACGTGTCGGGATCGGTCGTGATCGGCTCGGGAACCCAACCCTTCTCGCTGACGCTCGCGTCGACGTAATCACCATCCGCCGATGGTGCGGATGGTGAGGCGGAGGGTGCAGTGGGGGAGGGTGGGCTGGTCGGGTCAGCGGTCGGCGCTTGGGACATCAGCGACGACACAACGATCGCGACGACCGCGGCGACCAGCACGAGCCCACCCACGATCGCCCACACGAATCCGCGGCGGCCACCGGATTCCGAACGCACCATCACTTGCCCTCCTGAACTCCCAGGACGGCACCGATGCACAGCAGAAGCGGCCCGCGCGACGGACGCCGTGGCCGCATCCTACGCACGATTTGGACGCGACGAAAATGAGGAACATCTAATAAAGACGGAGGCGGCGCGCACGCCGAACGATGTGTGGCATCGGCCTCTCCCGCACCGTGATCGCACGCTACTCCACAGGTAAAAGCCCTGTCTGTAGGCCTTTCGGGGGACACCAGCGTTGCATCAGGCGCTTCTGCACCCCATCTGCGAACACCCGGTCTTGACATGAGGGAAGCGTATAACAATACACTCCGTTTGTGAAGCACTATTTGCTTCTGTTGTCTGGACGCCGAGCCGAGCGGTACGGAAGACTGGACGGGTGCCTCGCTATACCCGTCCCGCGAACAGTGACTACGCGGAGGATCCCATCAAGGCATTGGGAAACATGATGCAGGCGACCATCATCGGTCACCTGCGACGCAACCCTGCCCAAACACGTGGAGAGATCGCCGACGCACTCGAGATCCCCGCGATGACCGTGGCCAACGGAATCGAGAAGCTGCTCGATGTCGGCCTGCTAACCGCGGACCCGCCGCGCGACGTTGCGGTTCGAGGGCAGCGAGTCCGGTACAGCGTCGACGATGCGGCGGTGACGGAGATGGTGATGCGCCTCGGCCAGGTTCTGGGGGAGTTCTAGCGTGGACGGGCACCAGCCACGCCGTGCCGGAACGGTCGATGCCCCCGGTTGTCTGGTCGAGCACGTGTGCTGATGGCCGAGATCTGCCAGGTGCGCTGAAGCGCGTAACGCGCGGTGCCGTGGGCCGCTGGTCCAGATGGCTGTCGCGTGCGCGCCCCACCGACGTCGTCACAGTGCGGGAATGGACTTCAGGATCTGTCATCGTCCTCCGCCTCACGGCTCGTCGCCACGCCGTCGTCTTGCCGGAAACCGGTCGAGAACCCTGACGCCATGGTGATCAGACGAATCACGAAGACCTCGCTGGTCTCGTCTCTATCTGACCAGAAGTTCGCTCCGTACATCGCGCGAAACGAGAATTCAGTGTAGATGGTGCGGGCCAGGGACCACGCGTGGGAAGGCGGTACCTCGCGCAGAACAGAAGCAAGTCGCCGAGTGAACCGGCGCGACTCGAGAGCCCCCGGCGCAAAAGCTGTGGATCACCGGCGGCTTGAACTGTCACCGCACGCAGGAGCGAGCTGTGAGCGTCGAAGACGTGAGTTGCTGCTACAACGGCAGCGGGTATGGACCCGTCTATGTCCGCGAACGCCTCGTCTTCTGTGTATGTACCAGTGCCATCCCGCGTTCACCGACGGCCAGGAGCAGTCCGGCGCGTCCGTCCACACGGGCGTAGATGGAGGGCGCCGAGACATCGGCTTGGCGGCACACGTCGCCAATCGTGACCGCGTCGAATCCACCCTGCTGCGGCAGGCGCAATCCCACATCGAGGATACGCTCCCAGGCGGCGCGGCTGCGCGCTTGCTGAGGCGGTCGGATCGGGGAGGTCAGGATTCCAGGCGACAACTTCATGCGCGGGAGAGGATTCCGGAGCCCATTTCGTCAAGTTGCGCAACGATCTCTCCGGGGCTCTTCTCGCCGACCTGCTTCTGGAGCAGCGGGGTGTGGTCCAAGACGAAGTCTCGCAGCGGTCGGAGGGGCGCCGGAGCGTGGTGGAAGACCTTGCCCAACACGTAGGCCTGCTGCACTTGGCTTGTCGTGTGCGGAATCCGGATGCGGTCGTATTCCGTCAGTGCACGCGAGACCTGTGTCGGAGAGTTCAGGTCGACACCGGCCAACAGTTGGCCGAGGAAGTAGCCGTCGCAGATCGACATGCCAGCCCCGTGTGCGGCATAGGGCGACGTCGCGTGGGCGGCGTCGCCGGCCAGTGTGATGCGCCCTCGCGACCATGCCTTCAGGGGCTTGATGTCGCGAATCGGCCATCGTTGAACGTTCTTGGGAGACGTCACGCTCACCAAGTTGGCCAATGGGCCCGGAAAGCCCGATGCGAGTGGGAGCGCGTGCGCGTGGAGATCGGTCGGCGCGGGGCGGTCATCTGGCCAGGCCTCCAACACCCACCATTGGTATCCCGACACGCCCTTGCTGCGTATCGAGGTGTGTGTCCCTTGCACGGTGCGGTTGTGGGTGAGCACCACCTCGTTGGGCTCCGCGTCAGCCGAGGTGTCGAAGGTGAAGCCGCCGAGGATGTGCAAGTTGTGCGGGCGTTTGGGGGTATCGCCCCAGAGGTGGCGACGAACCATCGAGTCGATCCCGTCAGCCCCGATGAGAAGCGGCGTCTCCTGAACGTTGCCATCGGCGAATGTAAGAGTTACGCCGTCGACGTGGTCGTCAATCGCTGACACTTGTTTGCCCGTGTGCAGGACGCCGTCGGGGATCGCGGCCAGCATTCGCTCATAGAGATCGGGTCGCAGCATCCCGATGAAGCCGCCGCCGTATTGAGCGACGACTTCTGCGGGGATAGCGACGTCGGCACGCACGTGGCCGGCAGCGTTGCGGAACGTCGTATGGCACGGGGCACCGAGATCCGCGGTGTCGACTCCCATCTCCTGCAGCGCTTTGATGGGCGGCGGCCGCAGATTCAGGATGTTGCCGGCGGCACGGGCA
This sequence comes from Microbacterium sp. E-13, assembly GCF_049912955.1. Lineage (GTDB taxonomy): Bacteria > Actinomycetota > Actinomycetes > Actinomycetales > Microbacteriaceae > Microbacterium. The sequence continues at coordinate 3,458,132 of NZ_CP183973.1, read as the reverse complement.
TGCGGGTATCTCTCGTACGGCACCACGTCGTGACCGGCTTGATCAGGCCGGGTGTTGCCGCCATGCCCGCAGGGCCGGCGCCGAGGACCGCGATCGGCCCGGAGTGTGCATGCTCCTTGATGCTCTCCTCCTCGAATAGTTCCCCGAATGTGTAAGGGCATGACAGTTCGACCTTTGTATCGACAGCGTCTATGTCACGCATCGACCGCAGAGTTTTAGGCCCGTCGAACCCGAGTGGCCCTGATAGTGGGACTACGAAGTCACCTCGGTACTTTTTATAGCAAGTGATGTAAAAAAAGAGTAGTATTGAGAGTCCCTGTCCACTCTCGAAAGGTCTTCTGTGACCGAGCAGTTGCGTGCCCACCCGATTTCTCTTGCGGCAGTCATGAAGCCCGCCAGCGTGGCGATCATCGGTGCGTCTAGTTCGCGCTCGCACTCAACCGGCAACCAGGTCATCCGCAACCTCCGCGCTAGCGGCTACCCCGGTCGGATCGTCGTCATCAACCCGGCAGGGGGGTCCATCGAAGGGGTGGACGCGGTGGCAGCAGCTCGAAGCGCCGGTCCGGTGGACCTGGCCGTCGTCGCGGTGGGTCCGCGCGCGGTGGTTGCCGCGGTGCGTGAAGCGCGCGAGGCTGGAGCACGCGCGGCTCTCGTGATGAGCGTGGGAATGACTGCGGGTGACATGCTCGAACTCGCGACGTTCGCGCGCGACTCGGGCATGCCGGTGCACGGGCCGAATTGCATGGGCTTGATCAACGTCGCTGGCGACGTGATGCTGTGGGCCGATGAGGGAATCCTTGCAGGGCTTCCTGCCGGTCCGGTCGCCTTGATTTCGCAGTCTGGCTCAGGTGCCATTTTCGTTGCGCGCTCGATGACCGGCGTCGGGTTCTCGCATGTGGTGTCGACGGGCAGCGAGACGTGTACCACGACTGCTGACTACATCGATCACCTCGTCGACGATGAAGCGACAGGCGTCATCGGCCTCATCATCGAGTCGGTGGGCGCTCCTGAGCGCTTCGCGCGGGCCGTCGCAAGGGCTCGCGAGGCCGGTAAGCCGGTCGTGGCTTTGAAGGTGGGGCGAAGTCGAGCGGGCGCCCTCGCGACGGTCGCGCACACCGGCGCGATGATGTCAGAGGACGGCGTCGTCGCGGCTTACTTCGATCGCATCGGCGTTCCGCTTGTCAAGGACTACGACGCGCTCGCGGCCTCTTTGGAGTTGCTTGCGCATCATCGAGACAAGTCCTTTGGAAGCGCGCGACTTGCGGCGATCACGATTTCCGGCGGCCAAGCCGCCCTCACGGCCGACTTGGCGGACTCCGCAGGGGTGACTCTGGCTCCACTGAGTGCTGAAACACGAGTGAGACTGCAGGAAGCACTCCCGGGCGCGGGGGTCAACAACCCCCTCGACGCTGGCGGCAGCGAGAGCGTTGAGGATGGGTGGTACGGCCGCTGCCTCGATCTGCTCGCTGAAGACCCCACGGTCGATGTTCTGCTCGTTGTCACCGATTCGCAGGCGAGCTTGAACGATGTCGAGATCAGCTATGAGGACGACATCGTGGCGGACGCACGCGCTGCAGCTCTGCGGCACGCCAAGCCGTTCGTCTTGGCTTCGAGCTCGTCCCTCTCAATCCATCCGAGCCGCATCGTATCGACTGACGATCCGTTTCCTCACATCCGCGGGATCGGCAACGCCCTCACCGCGATTGTCAGCGCCGCTGCGGCCCTTTCGCCGGCACCACACGAAGCGTCGCGGCCACCGGGTCTCCCGCAAGGCGGGGAACTCGAGGAACTCCGAGCTCTCGTGCGGGCTTCCGGCGGCAGAATCGCCAACGACGTCGGCGAGGATCTGTTGCTCGCCTACGGCATCGAAACCGCGCAGTCGCTGAGGACGAGTTCCATCGAAGAGGCCGTCGACTGGGCGGACTCGGTTGGGTACCCCGTTGTCTTGAAGATTGACTCGCCGGACATCCATCACCGTACTGATGTCGGGGGAGTAGTCGTCGGGATCGCAAGCGCCGCAGCGCTCCGAACTGAGTGGGCTGAAATGTTCGAGCGACTCCGGAAGTCAACGCCGGACGCAGCGCTGATCGGGGCCGAGATCCAGCGCCAATTGCCGGCTGGCATCGAGGCTATCGTCGGCGCCGTCAGGGATCCGGGCTTAGGTGCAACGGTCGGCGTGGGGCTCGGCGGCGTGCTTGTTGAGCTTCTCCGGGACGCGGAGTCGGTGTTCGCACCCGCCTCGCCGGGCGCCGTAAAGGAAGCCCTCGGCAGGACCCGGCTCGGTCGTTTGCTCGATGGGTACCGCGGAATCAACCCGATCGTGGACGATGGCCCGTTGATCGACACCGTAGCGCGAGTGTCCTGGCTCATGGAGGACTTCCGCGGATTGATCGCCGAGTTCGAGGCCAATCCGGTCCTCATCGATCCGGAGAGTGGGCGAGCGTTTGCTGTGGACGTGCTGGTCGTGCCTACATCGCGCGCTTGAGCGGGCCGTGGCCTAGGTTTACCCGGCGGGACGTTGGTGACGTTCTTGTGAGGTGAGGAGACCTCCTGGCTTAGTCGAGCTGTCTAGTTCTTCACTGCCAGGAGGTCTCGTGTCTCACGCTAATGCCCGGCTGAATGTCCGGGGCAGGGTTCTGCTCGTCGAGCGGGTGCTGGTGCAGCATCGTCCGGTCGCGCATGTTGCCAAAGAGCTCGGGGTGTCGCATCAATGCGCGCATCGCTGGGTCAACACGTTTCGGGCTGAGGGGGTCGCAGGCCTCGGTGACCGATCCTCGCGTCCGCATTCTCTGCCGCGACGAACACCACTCGAGGTAGAGCTGCGGGTGGTCGCGGTGCGCCGTCAGCTGCGGCAAGGCCCGGACCGCCTCGCCGTGGTGGTGGGTGTTCCCGCGCGCACCATCACCGCGATCTTGCGTCGACATCGCGTGCCAGGGTTGGTCGAGTGCGATCCGCTCACCGGGGTCGTCATCCGCGCGTCGAAGACCACCACCGTCCGATACGAACGAGCCCGGCCGGGCGAGCTGGTGCACATGGACGTGAAGAAGCTGGGCCGCATCCCCGATGGCGGCGGGTGGCGTGCGCACGGCAGATCGGCCGGCGACACCGCCGCCCACAAGAAAGCGCGGATCGGATTCGACTACATCCACTCGCTCGTCGACGATCACTCCCGCCTCGCGTACTCCGAGATCCACCCCGACGAGAAGGGCGCCACCTGCGCCGCGTTCCTCGCACGGGCTGCCGCCTACTTCCGCGACCACGGCATCACGCGCATCGAACGGGTCATGACCGACAACCATTTCAGCTACCGGCTCTCCAACGACGTCCACGACGTGCTCACCGCGCTCGGCGCCAAACACGTCCTCATCCGCCCCCACTGTCCGTGGCAAAACGGCAAGGTGGAACGACTCAACCGCACCCTGCAAACCGAATGGGCCTACCGACAGGTCTTCACCTCGAACGACCAACGCACCGCCGCGCTTGCACCCTGGATCGAGCACTACAACACTCAGCGATACCACTCAGCCATCGGCGGCACCCCACTCAGCCGAGTGTCACCAACCTGACTGCCGGGTACACCTCGTAGCCGGTGGCTGCTTCGTCAAGCTCCACGACCGACACCCCGCTCTCCGCCGCTGGCTGCTCCCACAACTGGACGAAAGCATTGGCGAGGACGAGCTCGAGCCCCTTGAGCGCGCGCACGCGGAAGATCGCAGCCGATGAGGTCGGCTCGCGTCCAGCCGCGCGGGCGTCGCTGGCATAGCCACGACCGATGGCGCGTACCCACGCTTCGCTCGCGGCCTTCACCGCCGCGTAGTTCGCCCCGCCCGCAGAGGGCCTCACGACGGCGGTCGATGAAATGATCGCCGTCCGGCCCGCTGAGGAGGCGCTGAGGTCGGGATCAAAGGCTCTGCTCATGTGACGCAGTGCGGTCAGCGATCGCTCGAGGAAGCGGAAGTCGCTTTCGGACTGGCCGGCGAGCCCACCTCCTCCGCGCCACCCGCCCACGAGATGCAGCAGTCCGTCGATGGGCCCGAATTGCTTCCGTAGGGTGTCCGCGAGCGCGTATACGTCCTCTTCCTCAGTCAGGTCCGCCTGCGCCGTCGCTATTAGCGGACCGAGGGACTCGGCCCGAACTAGCTTCACGGCGTCGCGTCCCGTTACGACGACACGAGCCCCCGCATCCGCGAGCGCGCTCGCGGTCGCGAATCCGGCGGTGCTCGTACCGCCCGCCAGTACGACTGTTCGACCAAGGACTCCGTGGCTGCCGCTAGAGATCACGAGCTCAGCGTAGGGCGGCTGTTGCTTTTTGCATAGCAAGTGTTCTATAAAAGGGACCAGCCCACACTTCGAAAGAGAGCGGCACAATGACGCGAGCGACGATAGCGGATACCCCGCGCCGACACAGCCCCGCTTCTCGCGCAACAGCGGCGTTGTTGCTGAGCGGGACACTTGTCCTTATCGCGGCCGCCTGCGCGCCCGGAGCATCCCCTACCACAACCGAGGTGCCGGAACTGAGCCGAATGCCCGCGGGGGAGCACTCAGTCTCACAAGTGGTCTGGAATCTGCCCGAGGGCGAGCCGCCTACCTTGGATCCCAGGGACGCGGCGACGTACTCGGGCGCGACGGTGGTCTCGAACCTCTGTGATCCACTCCTCGCAATCGACGAGAATTACAACCTGCGTCCCAATCTCGTCAGTTTCATCGCGCCGGACCCGCTCACCCTCATCTACACGCTCGAACCGGACGCGACGTTCTGGAACGGCGACCCCGTCACGGTTGACGACATCGTTTTCAGCCTGACTCGAGCCGCCGACCCCGCCTCGATCACATCGTTCCTCTTCGCGAACGTGGCAGGTATCGAGGCACCGTCAGAGCGCGAGGTGAAGATCACGTTCTCCCAGCCTGACGTCATGTTCAACACCGAGATGGCGACATTCGCGGGCGCGGTCGTGGAACGTGAATTCGCCGAAGCCGCGGGATCGGCGTTTGGAACGCCTGCGGGTGGACTCATGTGCAGCGGCCCGTATTCACTCGCCTCCTGGAAACCTGGCGACAGCATCATCCTGGAAAGAAGCCCCGCCTACTGGAACCAAGAGGTTCAGTCGCTGGTCGAGGAAGCGAAGTTCACCTTCGTCACCGACAGTACGGCGTCGACGCAAGCTCTCGCCACCGGCGAGATCGACGGTTCGTACCAGATCGATCCGTCCGCGATCCCCGTTCTCAGTGGCGCCACCGAAGGCAGCCTCGTCTTCGGCCCTTCGATGGAAAGTCTGCAACTATACGTCGCACGCCCCGATGGGCCCCTCGCCGACCTTGACCTGCGACGCGCGCTGCAACAGAGCATCGATCGCGCGTCGCTCGCAGCGACTGTCTACAACGGTGCCGCGGAGCCGCTGTACACCGCGCTGACGCCGCGCACCTGGCCCAACGCGCAGCGCGAGACCTACTCCGCCGCGTACGCTGAATGGGCGGAGCAACGCCAGTACGATCCTGCCAGCGCTCAGACGCTCGTTGACGGGTCGTCCTACGGGGGCGATCCACTTGTACTGGGCATTCCAGCAGGGCAGGCAACGATCTCACGCGTCGCGCAATTGCTCCAGCAGCAGTCGAAGGCGGTTGGCATCACCGTCGATATCAAGGAGATTCAGGCGCTCGACTACGCCACCGCGGCATACGACGAACCGACGCGGACACGGCTCGGGTTGGATCTGATGATCGGGACGTCCTTCAACGCCGCGGCTGAGCCGCTCGAGCCGCTCGGGTTCACGTTGTCCGAGGGTGCGCCGTACAACTACACCAATTTCAGCGATGCTTCGGTGTCGGCGCTTCTCGAGGAGGCGCGCGGAACGCTGGATGCAGACCGTCGGGCAGCGCTCATCGTCGAAGCTCAGGACATCGCTGAGGACTCCTCCGCCACTATTCCGCTCTTGAGTCTTTCCACCACGACGTTCGTGAACTCCCGTCTCGGGGGAGCGATCACGTCATTCGCCTACATGTCGATGCCGGCGATCGCGTATCTCGGGGGAACGACAGCGGAATGATCACCGTTACCGCATCGAATCCTTCGCAGCCTCGCCCCGTGTTGAACCACGTTCTCACCAACGGCATTATTCGAACCTCCGATGCGGCTGTGCCCCTCGGCGACACCGTCATCGTCCGCGACGGCAGCGTCGACTGGGTGGGAGAGCGCGCCGATGCTCCCGGCTGGGAGGAGCTTGCGGTCGTCGACCTGGGCGGGAAGACGATCATTCCTGGAATCATCGACGCGCACTCGCACCCGGCGCTGGTAGCCATGAGCCGATGGCACATCGCGCTCCCGCGCACGGATGATCTGGACGAGCTCCTTGCGTTCATCCGTGACTTCGGTCAGCTCCATCCGAAGGAGGAGTGGCCGTACCTGTACTTCGAGTACTACTCACCCGCCATTTTCGGTGAAGTGGCTCCCACCAAGGAGCTGCTCGACCAGGCGATCTGGGATCGTCCGGTGCTGTGTCAAGACGCCGGGGACCATGCGAGCTGGGTGAACAGCCAGATGCTCGAGATGCTCGGAATCGACAGGTTCGCGCCCGATCCGGAGGCGGCCGGACTTGAACGCTTCGTCCGCAGCGGGTCGGGGGAGCCGACAGGATTGGTCCTCGAAAACGCTCACATTCCCCTTCTGCCGAGAATGTACGAGGCGCTCGGGTGGTCGCCGCCCGAGGAGCCTACGGCCGAAACCATCCTCCCCGTGCTGGAGTTCCTCTCGAGCAAGGGAGTCGTCGCAGTCTTCGACGCGCTGATCGAGAGCCCGGAAGTCATCGACGCCGTGGTGGAGATCGACCGGCGTGGCGATCTCCCGATGCACTACGAGGGAGCTGTCCGATTCCGATCGCTTGCCGACCTCCCGGAGGCACTGGATTCGGTACGCCAGCTCGATGCGAGGCGGGTATCAGAGCGGACCCGGATTCGGACCGTGAAGCTGTTCCTGGACGGCACGAACGAGTTGGGAAGCAGCGCGGTCCTCGAGCCACTGCTCAGCGACGACAATTCGGGGCGGTTCGGCGCGATCCAGATGGAGCGCGACGAACTCATCGATTGCCTTGAGCTGTGCAATCGAGCTGGCGTGGACATGCACATCCACATGGTGGGGGACAGAGCCTTCCGGACAGCCTGCGATGCGGTCGAACAGGCGCTGCGATCCCCAGAGCGCACTGACCATCCATGGAACATCCAGGTCACATTCGCCCATTGCGAGCTGATCGATCCGTCAGACATGACTCGCCCCGCAGAGCTCGGGATCATCATCAACTGGACCAATCACTGGTCGGGCGGGTACTTCGGCGACGAAGGGATTCACCATCTCGGTGAAGCGCGTTGGAGCCGCATGTACGACTTCACTGTTGTCGCGGACGCCGGGGCGGTGCTGACGTTCTCGAGCGACGTGGTGTCCAGTGCCGAGCTTCATCGCGCGGACCCGTTCTTCGGGATGCAGGTCGCGGCCACCCGCGTGGATCCCGAGACGCCGCTGGACTCCTCGCGGTGGCCAGAGGCGGTACGCCCTCGAGCGGGTTCCGTCCTCCACATCGAGAGACTCCTCCGGGGCTACACAGCACACGCCGCAGTCCAGCTTCGGATCACGGATGAGTTCGGCACGATTTCGCCCGGGAGTCCAGCGCATCTGGTCGTCCTCGACCGTGACCCGTTCTCGACACCTCCGTCCGAACTCGCTCAGATCGCGCCGACGGCAGTGGTCTTCGAGGGACGGGTCGTCTCCGGTTCCCTATGACCCTCACGATCGCCGCGTGGACACAGAGGTGGTTCGTCGCGCGTCGGCCTCGTCACTTTCCCCCTACACACCACTCAAGGAGTCCCCGTGACCGATGCTCCCACCCCCGCTCTGGAGTTCGTCTTCGAACTGTTCATCGATGTCGAGGAAGGCTGGCACATCGGGCGTGGCCCTGATGAGAAGCTGTGGTTCACACCGGTGACCGGTGGCCGGATCTCCGGCCCTCGGCTCTCAGGCTCCGTGCTGCCCGGCGGTGGCGATTGGTCGACCAAGCGCCGGGACACCACCCAGGTGGAGGCGCGCTACCTTATCCGCGCGGATGACGGCTCGATCATCGACATCGTCAATCGCGGCTACTTCAGGGCGAAGCCGGATGTCGAGGCGCGGCTGGATGCGGGTGAGCCCGTCGCCGAGGACGAGTACTATTTCCGCACAGCTTTCACGTTCCGTACCGACGCGCCGGCACATCGATGGTTGGCGGAGAATCAGTTCGTAGGTTTCGCGCGTGACGAGGAGGGCCAGATCCGCATCCGTGTCTACCTGCTCCCCTGACGCTGACCTCGATCTCAACGCCTGGGCGGCGGAACGCCGCTAGCCTTGGGCCGCAGTGCGGCCATCGGCCGTTCATCGAACGTGGACCCTAGCCAGCCCGATTTCACATAGAGGACTCCCGATGCCCAAGATTGTGGATCACAAGGTGCGCAAGCACGAGATCAGTGTTGCCGCGATGCGCGTGCTTGCCCGCAGCGGTCCCGATGGCCTGACGCTGAGGGCTCTTGCCCGCGAGCTCAATGGTTCGATCACGCTGGTCACGCATTTCTACGCAGACCGTCAGACCCTCCTCGAGGGAATCATCGACGAGCTCTCGACGAACTACGACGAGGATCTCGCTTCGATTCCGGCCGGCAGCGACAAGATCGAAGATCTCCGCGCGTACCTGCTCTGGATGGTCCCCCAGACTCCTGAGGAGATCGACGTAGAACGATGCCGGGTCGCACTCGTTCACTCGGCCGACAATCCTGCTATTGCCAGGTTCTTCTCATCCATGGAGGCGAAGGCGCGCGCGGCATTCGAGGAGCGGCTCGAGGGGCTCGTGGCCCCACCCGAAGTTCCTGCGGCTGTCGACTTCCTCCGCGCCCTCGTCAACGGTGCGGTTCTGTCTGCGGTCGAACACCCCGAGATCTGGACTCCGCAAAGGCATCGCCGGGTCGTCGATTACGGCATGAGCGCGCTTGGTCTAGAGCGCGTGAGTGCGCGCGATTAGCTTGGCGCGGGGGCTTCATCAGGCGACCCGCCTGCGCTGCGGTGGGCGCCAGCCCCGGCCCGGAACAGACGCCACAAGCCGTTGCGTGTAGGGGTGTGAGGGGGAGGTGAGCACGGCCTCGACGTCGCCCTCCTCGACGATCTCACCGTGGCGCATGACGATCACGCGGTCGCAGACCTGTCGGACGACGGCGAGGTCGTGCGAGACGAAGAGATATGACACGTCGCTCTGCTGCCGCAGTTCGACAAGAAGATTCAGGATCTGCGCCTGGACGCTGACGTCGAGAGCGGAGACTGCTTCATCCAGGATGACGAGTTCCGGCCTCGGCGCGAGTGCACGGGCGATCGCGAAGCGTTGGCGTTGACCCCCCGACAGGGCGCGAGGGTAGGAATCCGCATGCCGTTCCTCGAGCCCGACCCGCTCCAACAACGCAGCCACGTACTCCGCGCGTGACAAGCCGGCCGGGGCGCCGTTCACCGCGATGACCTCCTTGAGGCAATTGCCCAGACGCTGACGCGGGTCCAGTGAGCCGAACGGATCCTGGAACACCATCTGCGCTCGTCTTGCCTGAGCGCGACGACTCGTCAGGCCTCGTGCTGGTCTCACCGGCGTGCCACGGAAAAGGATGTCGCCCGAGGTGGGCGTCTCCAGCCCCGCGATCATGCGGGCGGTCGTCGACTTCCCCGAGCCCGACTCGCCGACCACGCCGAGCGACTCGCCGGGGGAGATCATGAACGATATCGAGTCGACTGCCTTCACCGATCCTGAAGTCGTGTGGAAGCTCTTGGTCAGGCTCTGAACAGTCACGAGTGCGTCGGTCATATGCTCACTCCCTCGATCTCCAGCGAAAGCTCGTGCGAACGAATGCAGGCGCTGGCTTGTTGCGTTCCCGACTCGGTCAGCGGTGGATCTGTCGCGTGGCAGTCGGGGATGGTGAACCCGCATCGGTCTGCGAATGCGCAGCCACGTCCGGCGGTCGCCGCCGACGCCGGGACGCCAGGAATACTGAGCGGGAGTCTTCGCACCTTGGCGCTCGGGCGCGAAGCGAGAAGCGCGGCCGTATATGGATGGCGGGGATGCTCCGTCACGCGCTTCGACGGACCCTCCTCCACAATTCTCCCGGCGTACATCACCGCGATGCGATCCGTCGCGGCGGCCGCGAGGTCGAGGTCGTGAGTGATGAACACCAGACCGACGCCATGCGTCTTCGTCATGTCGGCGAAAATGCTCATGACCTCGGCTTGCACCGTGACGTCGAGAGCGGTGGTCGGCTCATCGGCAAGGATGAGTTCGGGTTCGGGCATGAGGGCTGCGACGATCATCACTCGCTGCAGCAGGCCGCCGGACAGCTGGCTCGGATACTGCGACATCCGACGTGCCGGGGACTGCACCCCCACCTCCTCCAGGAGTTCAAGCGCCCGCGCGGTCGCGGCGCGACGAGACATCGCCCGGGTCGCCACAACCGCCTCGACAAGAAAGTCGCCCACGGTCCAGAGCGGGTTGATGTGCGCCCGCGGATCCTGATAGATCATCGCTACCCGCCGTGCCCGGAAGTCGGCGAGCCGGCGACGGTCCATCTCGAAGATGCTCTGATTCCGGAAGTCCGCACGGCCCGAGGCGACCATGCCGGTCGGCAGTTGCCGCATGATGGCGCGCATCGTCATCGACTTCCCGGAGCCGGACTCGCCGACGATTCCGAGAGCCTCGCCGGGCTTCACGTCAATGCTGACACCCCGCAGAATCGGGGTGGTGTGTCCCTTGGCTCGCACGTCGACGCGCAGATCGCGCACCGACAACAGGGTCTCCGCCTCAAACGTCTTGGAGATCGTCATGCCGTCCCCCCGACCACGCGGGCGAGACGATCGCCGAGCAGGGTGAACGCGACCACGGAGATCACGATCATCGCGCCGGCGGCGAATGTCTGCTGCATGTTTCCCGACAGCAGCTCGGACCTCCCCGCAACGACCATCGCACCCCACTCTGCTGTGGGCGCCTGAATTCCGAGCCCGATGAATGAGAGCGCGCCGAACTCGAGCAGGGCGACACCGAAGCTGAACGTGGCCTGCGCCAGGATCAGTGCACTGAGCCCGCGCACGATGTGCACATTGATCCGAGCCGAGGAGACGCCTGAGAGCGTGAGCGCTTCGATGTAGGGTTTGCGTCGCTCTACCACGGCGGACGACCGGATGATGCGGGCAACGTAGGGGGCGCTCGCGATCGACATGGCGACCACGGGTGCCCAGAACCCTGTCCCGAGGATAGTCACAGCGATGAGGGCGACCAGGATGCCGGGCACGGCGATCATCACGTTGAGCGCGCCGCCCACCCCTGCGTCGACGGGCCCACCGAACCAGGCCGAGAGTAGCGCGATCGCGCAACCGATGACCATGCTGAAGACGACGATGAGCGCGGCGGCCGCGTAGCTGACGCGCGCACCCCATAGCAGACGGGAGAAGATATCGCGTCCGAGCGAGTCCGTTCCCAGGATGTGGGTGGGAGACGGGCCCTGATTCGCTGCCAGGATGTCGGTGGCGTCTGGCGGATAGGGGGCGAGCCAGGGACCCAGGATCGCTATGCCGAGAAGCGTTGCGCAGACGAGGATCAGCACCAGTAGGTAAGGATCCGAGACTCGAACCCACGATCTGGTGAGTGCCGGGGTCCTCGGAGTCGATGGAGTCGTCACAAGAGCATTCATTTCGTACGCCCTCCTCGCCGGGCGGCCGGATCGATCGCGACGTGGATCAGCTCGACGAGAGTCATCATCACGACGAAGATTGCGACGATCAGAACGCTGATCGCGGCCACCACCGGTACGTCTTTGCTTGAGACGCTCCTCACGAGTAGTGACCCGACTCCGTCGATCGTGAATGCGCTCTCGACCACGACGCTGCCGGCGACGAGCGCCGCCAGCGTCAAACCCGATGCTGTGACGATGGGGATTCCGGCGTTGCGAAGGATGTGCTTGCGAATGACCAGCGAACGCGGCAGGCCCCTTCCCTCGGCTGTGCGGACGTGTTCGTTGGCGCGCTGCTCACTGACCGCTGCCATCGAGATCTGCGCCATGTACGCGATCCATGCGATCGACAACGCTATGGCGGGCAGCGTGAGGTGCCAAATGCGGTCCGGACCCGGCGTACCCGCTCCATACGTCGGGAACAGGCGCAGGTTGACAGCGAACACGCCGAGCAGCGCCGTGGCGGCGACATAACTGGGAATCGAGATGAGGACGGCGACGAGAACCACAATTGCGGGCTTGATCCGGGTGCTGAGCCCCCCGACCAAGCCCAGCGCGATCCCGACGATAAGGATGAGGATCCCTGCATAGAGCACCAGCGAGACCGTCGTCTCGATACGAGGGAGCAGCACCGTGCCGACGGCATCCTTGTATGTGTAGGAAGTTCCGAGATCCCCCGTCAGGATGCCGCCGAGCCAATCCGCGTACCGCACGATCAGCGGATCATCCAAGCCGAGCTGTTCCCGGAGGTGGGCCCGCTGTTCGGCAGACGCCTTGCCCCCGAGTATCTGCGTCACCGGGTCTCCCGGGGTGAGGGTGAGCGCGGCGAACACGATGAACGAGGTGACCAGGATCGTTGTGACGGGTCCGATGACCCATCGCCACGCGTGTGACAGGATCCGCCGCTCACGATCGCGACCCGAGCTCGAGTCGGCAGCCTGCACCCGGCTTGTCACCGTGGTCACCGCAGAAACTCCGGAAGAATCTGTCGCCAGGGGGCGATCTGCTCCCAAGCCCGCGCGAGCCGCAGCAACTCGATGTCTTGATGCTGAGGAGCGTGCAGCTGCATGCCTATCGGCAGTCCCTCGCTGTTCGATCCGGCCGGTACGGTGATCGCAGGGATACCCGCGTGGGACGCCGACTCCGTCAGCCGGTGAAAGTCGATCGCCGGATAGCGGACTTCGGTCTCGTCGACGTGAGTCGCCCCACCCAGCGCTCCGGGGTGCACGAAAGGAGCGACGGGACTAGTGGGCGTGATCAGGAAGTCATGATCCCGGAAGACGTCGTTGTAGACGCGGGTGATCTCACCGCGCGTCACTGTGGACGCGTGCAGATAGCTCGCCAGCGTGACTCGGCCTGCCGCTTCGCGCACTTCTCGCATCGCCGGATGCGGCAAGGGCGCGTCTTCGGCGAGAAAGAAGGGGCCCCAGAAGTCGATGAAGTACTCGACCGGATCAGGGAGATCCAGTCGGACCTCCGACACAACGGCGCCAGCTTCGGCCAGGCGAGCGACTGCCGCTCCCACGACTGCGCGGACTTCGGCGGCCACGGGACCGTCGGAGGGAGTCATCGCCACGGCGATCCGTACGCCAGACAGGTCCGGTGAAGCCGCCAGGGTCGCGGCGACGAAGTCCTTCCGAGCGATCGGCGTCGAGTGCGGGGACCGGGGATCGAAGCCTGCGGTCACCTCGAGCATCAGTGCGATGCCAGCCACGGTGCGCGATAGAGGCCCGTCGGTCACGGCCGTATCCCAGGGCTGATCGCCCGGAATCCAGCGCATAGAAGGCTTGAGCCCGACGACGCCGCAGTAGGAAGCCGGAATCCGAATCGAGCCTCCACCGTCCGAGCCCCATGCGAGCGGTGCCATGCCTGCGGCGACCGCCGCTGCGGCGCCCCCGCTGGAACCGCCCGTCGTGAACCCAAGTCTCCAGGGGTTGTTGGTGATGCCGGTCAGCGCGCTCTCCGTCACGCCCAGCATCCCGAACTCGGGTGTGGTCGTCTTGCCGATGAGAATGGCACCCGCACCGCGCAGGCGGCCGACGGAGATGGAGTCTTCCGAAGGCACGTGGTCCGCGAACGCGGTGCTGCCGAATGTGGTGCGTACGCCGGCAGTGGGCGCGAGGTCTTTGACAGTGAGCGGGACGCCGAACAACGGCGGCAACTCGTGCGCGCCGATCTCCATCAGACGCTTGTCCGCCTGTTCGGCGGCGCTCATCGCCTCCTCGAAGAGGACTGTGACGAACGCGTTGACCTGTGACTCGTGGTTCGAAACCTGAGCCAGCGCAGCGGCGACGGCCTCACTGGGTTTGATCTCGCGCGTGCGTATCAGCGCCGCGATCTCGTGCCCGTCGAGCCAGGCAAGCTCATTCGTCACTTCCGGCCTCCACTTCGTCGACGCTCCAGAGCACCTTCCAGGTCGCGACCAACGCCGGCTTCGACACTCCTTCGACCTCCATCTGACAGTCGTATGTGACGAGAACCGCCGAACCACGGTCGTCCAGTCCGGTGATCTCTCCCTGGACCCTCACTCGATCGGCGGTCGTGACGGGATGGGTGAACCGAACGCGATCAAGACCATAGTTCCACCCTTCCCACCCGTCCGATTCGATGAAAGACACCTGGCCGACCAGGTAGTCGAGGAGCGCCAGAAGATGGAAACCCTCGACGAGTCCTTCCGGGTAGGCCGAGAGGTCGAACTTCGAATCCTCTTGAGCGAGGTAGGCGGCCTGCTCGAAGTGCTCGACAGCACCTTCGGACACCCCGACCCAGGGGCTGACGAATCTCTTGCCCACCAACTTCGCAACGTCGCGCCACTCAGCGCTCGCAGTCTGGATTGTCGTCACCACGGCCCATCTCTGTGTGTCAAATGCCAACCGGCCCTTCGGAGGCCGCCGAGGGGCGGCCTCCGAAAAACCGCAATCGATCTCGGAAGTAGCGCCCGCGGATCAGCGCCCGCCGACGAAGGCGAGCGAAGCAAGGTTGGTGTACACCCATGAGGTGATCACGCCCCCGATGCGGTCGTTCACGAAGTTGACCTGGTAAGGATTCACGATCCCGATCGTGCCTCCGTGTGCTTCGTAGACCGACTGAATCTCGAGCGTCCGCTCTACTCGCTCGGCGGGATCAGCTGTCGTGATCGCCTCCTCGAAGAGCGAGGAGAGCTCATCGTCCGCGAAGCCATCCCAGTTGTACAGACCATCCGGCAGGTAGTAGTAGCGGATCGATGTCAGCGGCTCCTGAATGACGTCTCCGCTCACTCCGAGAACCAAGTCGCTTCCCGCGCGGACCGTCGGGTCGTACATGGCCTGCGCGTACTCGAGGGGCTGCAAAGACTTGATCGACAGCTCGAGGCCGGCGGACTTGGCCTGTTCTTGAAGCAGCTGCGCGATCTTCGACGCCGTCTCATCGCCGCTCGCCACGATGACCTCCAGCTTCTCGCCCGTCGCACCCGCTTCTTCAACCAGCTCGCGTGCCTTCTCGGGGTCGTAGGAACGCTCGCCGGCTATCGTGTTGTACGCCTCGAGCGCCTGCTCACTCTGTGCGGCCGGCCACGAGTTGGGGCTGATGGCTGTTGCCCACGGCTGCGCGGCTCCGGAGAACACGACGCGCGCGATCGCATCGCGATCGATGAGGTGCTGCAAAGCCTCGCGAAGCTTCGGTTCGGTTGCGAGCACGCTCGACGGGTCGGCTACGCGAAGGCTCCACACCGAGGTGGTGTCGCCGAAGTACAGGGCGCCGACGTCGGTGTTCGTGAGAGCCGGCACCGCGGTGCTCGGAATCTCCCAGCCGCCGTCGACCTCCCCCGTCGCGAACGCCTGGGTCATCGCCGACGTATCCGTGATGAATGTCAGGCGAACGCTCTCGACAAGGGGAGCCCGCTCCGCGTCCCAGTAGTTCTCGTTCTTGGTGATCGTGATGTCTGTACCGGGGTTCCATCGGCCGAGCTCGAATGGGCCGGAGCACATCAGTCCGACGCCGGGAGTGCCGACGTTCTCGCCGGCTGCCTCGGTGAACGCCTGCTGCATGATGGCGCCGCCCACGCCCGCCATGGTGGGCAGGAATGCGGCATCCGGCGCGCTGAAGTCGACGGCCACCTCGGTCGGCGAAAGCGCCGTGATCGATGTGACGCCGGCGTAGGTGGGAGCGAGGTACGAAGCAGGAGAGGCGGCGAGATTCATACTGAAGACGATGTCCGCAGACGTGAGAGGTGTGCCGTCCCAGAAGGTCGGTTCGCCGCGAAGTGTGAAGACCGCACGTGTTGGCGTCTCCATCTCCACGGTGGCCAAGCCGGGAATGATCGCTCCCTCTTCATCAACGGAGAGGAGGGAATCGCAGAGGTTGGAGACAAGCGCCATCCCCGAGTAGGTGGGAACGTTGGGCGGGTTCAAGGTGGCGGGCTCCCCGGAACCCATGTTCCAGGTCACCGACTCCACCGGCTCCGAGCCGGTCGGAGACTGAGGCACCGTTTGGACGTCCTTGCTTGCCTCCGGAGCGGGGGTTCCAGCGCATGCGGTTGCGAGTAGCCCGATGCAGGCGAGGACCGTCGCCAGGACTCCCGCCCGTGTGGTTGCGTGTCGACTCTTCATGACTCTCCTTGGGGGAACTACGCGGGGCGGCGAGTTTGGTGCGGTGCTGATGAGGAGATTCGCCGCTCGGGTTCTCTACTTCGAGAACATCGGTCGCGTTGTCGGGTGTGATATTTGTCCGATTCGGGATCGGTGTGTTCATAGCTTGCGCCAGCGACGCCTTGATGTAAAGCCTGATGTATAAAATGCGATGTAAAATCTGTACTTCGTGATGTCAGATCGCCGCGTCAAGCTGCCGCGCGGCTTCCTCGAGGTGCTGCTCCGCAAGACGGGGATCGAGTTGGGCTACGGATATCACGGCGACGAAGGCATCAGTTCCGATGATGGGGATGCGCACGAGCCTCGCCGCAGTGAACCCGTGACCAGATCTGTCCGCGATTCCGAGCAGTGGACGATCCTCACGTGAGGTGGCCTCACCGGCGCGCTCACGGGCGCGGATCGCCCGCACGGCCGTTCCCACGCCGGACGATCCGTCGTGCACGTAGCCAGTTGGGATGGAGAGGTGGATGCCGGGCGTCGCCGGTTGCGCGCTGGCCACCGTTACGAGAATGCCGTCCGTGTCGGCGATCAGGACGGCTGTCGAGCCGGAGGCGTCCGCGAGGCGCTGAAGAGGAACTCGGACGATGCTCTCGAGGGGCTCTGCCACTGCTCGAGCCAGAGCCGTGATCCCGAAGCCGAGATAGTAGCGCTTCCGGGTGTCGCGACGGATGAACTGCTCGCGGAGGAATGGGCGCAGTAGCCGGTACAACGCGGTCCGTTGGGTATCGAGCCGCGCCGCGAGCTCGGAAGCGGTCAGACCCTCGGGCTCGGCGTACAAGTGCCAGAGAAGCGCCAATGCGCGCTCCAGCGTGCTCGACGAGTCGCTCTGTTGCATTCGACTCCCCTCTCCGCGCTCCGTCCGGCAGCGAGCGAACACGCTCGTCATCCGTTCAGCCCCGTGAGCTGCCCCCCGTAGAACAGCAATGGTGAGCCGTCGCCCGAACCACAGAGCTGAACTTCGCCGAGAACAATCGTATGATCCCCCGCCTCATGGCGCGCCCAAGGCGTGCAATGAAACCAGCCGATGGCGCCCGCGACGAGCGGGGCGCCCATTGAGCGATCCCAATCCGGCGCTCCGTCGCGAGACTTCGACGCGAATGCGCGAGCGACATCCGAATGGTCGGCCGAGAGCACGCTGACAGTGAAGGGCCGGTCCAAGAGGGCTGCGTGAGAGCGCGAGTTCTTCTGGATCGAGACGAGCAGCAACGGCGGGTCGAGGGAGATCGACGTCAGAGAGTTGACGGTCAAGCCGTGCACACCGTCGTCGTCTTCGTATGCGACGACGGCGACTCCGGTTGCGAATCGCGCGAAGGTCGCGCGCAATTCGGTGGCGATCTGCCGCGGCTCCAAGCGGACGGCATCCATGACGGCGCTCACTTCTTCCTCGTCGGGAGCTCGACTCGGATGTTCGCACGGTCTGCGAACTGCGGATGCGGTGGGTAGATCGCCGACATCTCGATGTTTTCGATGAAGGGGCCGCCCTCCATGTCTTTGGTAATCCAGTACGCGCCAACCGATGGCTGCTGGTTCTGAGCAATGATGATGTGATTCGCAGCGGTGGACATGTCGCGGTAGATCCGACCCAGCCGCGATCCCTTGAAGACGCCTCCGACACCGCTTTCGAGAAAGAGCGAGTTCACCACCTCGCGCATCTCGTGCACGATGAAGGTGTTCATCTCCGCCATCAGCACTCGCAACTCGTAGTCGATGTACCGGTTCTCCTGGGCACTCGCGAAAGCCCGGGTGAGCACATCGTTCTGGAAGAGGCGGCACGAGCGGATCCGAGCATCCGCAGTCGCGATCTTGATGTGCAGGTTCTCGTCGGTGGCGAAGCGAAGCTGTCGGTACGAGCCGCGGCGCGCCTTCAGATGCGTCTGCTTGATGAGCTCTTCCATGGCGGCGGTAGCGAGCCCGATCGCATGCGCGGAGTGAGCTGCCTGGATGAACGGACCCTTCTCGTGAGGGGTTCCGTAGGTGATTCCCCAGATGCCCCGTTCGTCGACCATCTCAGCTGGAACGAACACGTTGTCTACCGAGAAATCCCCACTGCCTGTTCCCCGCAGCCCTAGCCCGTCCCACGTGTCGTAGAGGGTTACGTCCTCCCGGCGGAAGTAGGGCACCACGAACCACGGCGCGCCGTCCTTCGGTGAGAGCACTTCGTTGCCTTCGTCGTCATGGAGAACGCAAAGTCCGAACAGGTGCGTCGCTTCAGGTGATCCGCTCGAGAATGGCCACCGACCCGAGACCCAGTAGCCCCCTTCCACCGCCCGGGCAACTCCACCTGCTCGACCGCCGTTGCCGGCGATGATCCAGCGCTCGTCGGTGAGGATCCTCTTCATGGCGTCTCGAGAGGCCCAGGTCTGCCCGGTGTGGAGCATGCAGAGCCATCCGACCGAGCCGTTGATGTGGGAGAGGGCCTCAACCGCTTCCAACCAATCAACGGGATGGACTTCGAGCCCGCCGAGTTCCTTCGGAAGAAACGCACGATACATGCCGCACTCGTAGAGGGCATCCGTGATCTCATCCGGCACGCGGCGTTCGTTTTCGATCACGTCCTCGGCGTCACGCACGAGATCGAAGAGGGGAGCTACGCGCTCAAGCATTGAGGGGGCGGTGGTCATCGCTTCTCCTTGCGTTGCAATAGTGATACATCGAGACGAATGTGTATCACTATAGCGACACATTCGAGATGCGCAACAGGCAGTTCCGCACGCGATGGCCAAACACTGTGGCTGTTGCGTCCGCCTTCCTTCTTTCGGGACCGCGGCTCGGGCGCTGCGATCGATTCCTAAGATGCGCTCCGGAACATCGACCCCGACCACCTCGACCCGCTCACCACCCAGTTGCGCGCCCTCGCCGCCGACCTGCCCGACGCCGACGCCCGCACCGTCGCAGCGTTCCTGCAGAAAGTCCTCGCTGCCGTGACAGGAACCCACCTCACCACGCGATAAGGGTCGACGTTGCAGGGAACGCGGGGAGCGCGTTGTCAAGGGGGCGCACCGAACTGCCACCGAGCTCATCGTTGCTTCGGAGGTGTCCTGATGATCACCGCAGATCAACGAATGCTCGTGTTCGAACCGCTCGGCAACGGTGCGTGGCGGCTGTGCGATGCCCGCGTCGAAGAATCAAGCGCCGAGCGCCTGATCGCCTACGTGGAACGGGCGGCAAGCGGAGGGTACGAGGCGATCTGGATCGGCGCCGGACTTCGCAGCAGTCACCACGCCACGCGGGAGGACATCCGGAACGCCGCGATGGCACGGCACAGCTAAGCTGTCGCGTCGACGAGTTCCAAGCCGATTCCGATTCCGCACTTCACCCCGCTGCGGTCTTCGCCCAGCAGGGGAATCTAGAACGGTCCAACGTCAACCCCGGGTCGGGCTCGCCCTGCACCGAGCCCGCGGCGGCGTGGCCCTCGCACTCCACACCGATGCCAGCCGACCGCACGAGAATGGTGCCGCATTCGGACGGCGCGCTACTGAGGATCGGCGCTCAGCGTTGCGCATCCATGCAGAAAACCGCCGGCTCGCTCGTCCCGGCCCGGCCCGATGCCCGCTGACCGCTCCGCTATCGCCAGACGTACGCACAGGGATCCGCGCCGAGCGTAGAGTCGACGTGGACAGCAGAAGCCCCGAGCTGCGAGAGCGAGCGGTGTTTCGGGTCGTGTGGCGTGCGTCTCGATTGCGTCGTGGCGAACAACCCCGAGCACGTCTGAACGTGGTCCGGTCTCGCCGCGAACGTGGCAATTACAGTGCAGACCAGCTTCAATGCGTCGGGGGACAACGCCATAGATCGGGTTCAAATCCCTCCGTCTCCGCCATTTCCCCCCGAGTCGACGTCGCGCTAAGGCGTCTTTCCGCGGTTTCGCTCCTTCTCCATGCGTGCGGTTCCGTCTCAGATGTGGGCACGGCCTGGGCGAAGAAGTCTCGATCGATGCGACGATCTGCTGCGCGATCCGACCTGCCTGGGGCAGGTTGGGACGTTCGGCGACCGAGGCTCGGGCATCCTCGGTATCAGTAGTGGTCCCGCGCCTGGAGGATCACGATGTGTTCGTCGGTGACGTAGTAGACGAGTCGGTTCCTCTCGTCGATTCTCCGAGAGCAGGCGCCAGACAGAACATGACGTAGGGGCTCAGGTTTGCCGATTCCTTCGAACGGATCTCGAAGGACGTCCGCAATCAGCATGTTGATTCGCTTGAGGGTCTTGCGGTCCTGCGTCTGCCAATAGACGTAGTCCTCCCAGCCGTTCGGGTCGAAGGCAAGAGCGCGGGTCACGCGTCGAAGAGGTCGTGCTGCTCGAACTCTCCCCGGCGTGCGCGCTCGACAGCCTCGAGCAGCCGCTCCGCGTTCGCAGGATTGCGCAGAAGGTAGGCGGTCTCGGTCAGCGCGTCGAAGTCCTCCTTGGACATGATCACGGCGTTGCCGCGTCGGGAGACGACTTCGACGGTCGTGTGGTCCTCGTTGACCTGCTGAATGAGCCCGAACAGGCTCTTTCGCGCTTCGGTAGCGGTGATGGCGGACATGGTGACACACCCCCGGATTGAGTAGTACGTAAAACGGTACCACTCCTACGGGCGGTCAAGGACCCCCTTACGTCGGCGTTATGGGGATGAGACTCTACGTCGGTGCTGCCGATGGAGTTGGGGTCGCGGCGGAGACTCTACGCGGACGCAGGGATGGGAAGGTGATGGCCGCGACGAGTACTGCGAGGGTTGCCGCGCCCGCGGCTGCCAGGTGGGCGGCTGATAGGCCCGCCTCGGCCGCCGCGAGCTCGGTTCCTCCTGCGGTGAGCACGGCCGCGCGGCGGTATGCATCGACGGCGCCGAACGCGGCGATGCCGAGGGCTCCGCCGATCTGGGCGGTCGAGGATGCGAGACCCGAGCTGACGCCGGCGTTGCTTGCGGCCATCCCGTCGGCGATGACCAGCGTGGTCGGCGTGAAGCTGAACGCCACCCCGGCGGCTGCGAGGACGAGGACGGGGAGCACCCGCCACACGTAAGGCATCCCGTGGTCGATGGTCGCGAACAGCAGGTGCGCGATGACCAGCTACGGCGGCGAAGCTCCTTCCGCTCGTCACCGAGATAACACCCACGCTTCTCGCGCAGGACGACGCTGCCGAGTTCGAGTACGGCCTCGAGCTACTGCTCGACGGCTTCGCCGACGCGATGGCTCGCGCCGGTCGTACTGCCTGAGCGCGACCAATCGTCTACCTCAGGGCTGCGATGCGGTCGTCCCAGCCCTTGAGGTCGCTAGCTACCCGGGCAGTCGGAGATGGGCAGTTCTTAACCGTCGCCGACACCGCAGCTGAATCTGCCTGTTCCCATCAGAGTGCGCCGGTGAACACGACGGCGCCGGCGAGCAGCCCCCCAAGCGTGACAACGGCCGCGAGGGTGGTGAGAAGGCTGGCGCCTGGAAGGGGTGCGTGGTCGCCGTGCACGCGAAGGGCCCTCGAGATGCGCATGGCTCGCGACCGCGACCATACCCACAGACTCGCCGATGCGAGCAGGCCCACCACGCCCGGCATCGCCCACCACGCGCTGAGAAACGCGGACGGGAGAAGTCGTAGTGCCACGAGGGATCCCACGCCGAGCGCAAGGGCGGTGCGTCGCCAGGCGAGTTCGGTGCGTTCGGGCTGCAGACCGGGATCGAATTGTCCACTCATCAACGGAGGAGGATGGCCAGGAGAATCAGGATCCCCGCTGAACCTACCGCGGCGCCGAGGAGGATGCTGAGAAGAGAGCTGGGCAGGGGGTGTCCCATGCGTAGTGCCCGCTCGGTTCGGGCCCAGTTCAGCCATGACAGCGGCGGAACGATGATACCCGCGATCACGAGGAGCGCCGAGGCTGCCAGCCGGAGCTGTGGTTGGAGGTCGAGTCCGAGCACTTCGAGAGCCACGCCACCGGCGATGAGTGCCAGTGAGGTGCGAATCCAGGCGAGGAACGTGCGCTCGTTTGCGAGCGTGAATCGGGCGTCCGGTTCGGCGCCGTGACGGTAGACGAAGGCGGGGTGGCGGGCGTGTTCGCTCATGACACCGCTCTCTGGAAGCCGGCCTCGCGAAAGCGATCGCAGGAAATCAGTTGCTGCCAGATATCGGACATCCAATCCTCGTCATCGATGTCGAGCTCGAGTCACTCATTGTAGGTGTGGTGCGGAAGGGCTCCGCGTCGTCGCGACACGAACAGCAGGGGTATAGGCGCCACCTATGGTTGTAGGAGGTAGTCGGCGGCTTCCCGACCATCCGGCTACCGACGAAGCTGAGGTGAAACGCGAAGACGCGTCCGCGGTCACCGGCGACCGACGCCAACGAACACAAAGAGGAGTTCGCCCATGAACACAGCGGCAGGAATCCGTCGCGCGGCTCTCATCATCGGCGCTGCATCGCTCGCCATGAGCCTTGCCGCCTGTACTTCCGATGACCCGGTGGTCGGTGCGGCAGCCGCTGACGCCGGAGCCACCGAGGACCTGACCCCGGTCACCGTCGGCGCTGTCTACACCACTGCCGCGGTCCCGCTGTGGATCGCCGACGAGCAGGGCATCTTCGAAGAGCACGGGCTCGACGTCACCATCACGCAGTCGCCCAACTTCGCCGCGTCGGCGCCAGCACTGTTGAACGGTCAGATGCAGTTCGCCAACGCGGCCACAGCGCCGATCATCACCGCGATCGACAAGGACATGCCGATCCAGATCGTCGCCGGCGTCCAGGCGGAACCCGCTGACCCGACCCGCGGCGACGACCAGGTGATGGTGGTCGAAGGGAGCGACATCACCCGGCCCGCCGATCTCGAGGGCAAGACCGTCGCCATCAACGCGGTGGGCTCCGGCCCCTATGTCGGCATCATGGCCAACTACCTCGAGGACGGCGGAGCGCCAGACGGCATCAACTGGGTCGTGATGAACTTGAACGAGCAGATTCCGGCGCTCGAGGCCGGGCAGGTCGACGCGATCGTCGCTTCCGAGCCTTTCCGTGCCGCTGCCGCTGATGCCGGTTTCGCTACGGCCTTCAACGCTTATCGAGCCCCGGGCATCGACGTCATTCCTGCGGAGTTCAGCGATGCCGTGGTGGTCGCCAGCTCGAAGTACCTGGCTGAGAACGCCGAGGTCGCCGAAGCAATGCGGGAGGCGCTGATCGAGGCGAACGACTTCGCCGAGGGCAACCCCGATGCGGTGCGCGACCTGCTCGTGAAGAAGCTCGAACTCGCCCCCGAGGTCGCCGATGCCATCTATCTGCCCGGTTTCCGTGGCGAAGTCGAGCCCGGCGACGTGCAGGCGATGATCGACGCGATGCTTCAGATGGGTCTCATCACCAACGAGCAGGATGCCACCGAGTTGGTATGGATGCCGTGATGTCGTCGTGGTGGGTGCCGTCTAAGGCGCCCACCACGCAGCATCCACCATCAGCTCGACAGAAAGGACCAGTGCGATGACGACCGCAACCGTCGTGACCCGCACCGCCGTGGACCGCTCACGCGGCACGAGCTCGCGGCCTCTCAGCCCGAGAGCGGAGTTCATGCTCGGGGCCGCGGGACTCATCACCGTCATCGTGATCTGGCAGATCGCGAGCATGTCGGGGGCGTTGTCACCGAACGCGGTGCCGCCGCCGCTCGAGGTCTTCGCCGGCTTCGCATCGCTGCTGATCAACACCACGTTCTGGGGGGCGGTCGTGGCGACGGTCAGTGTCGCGCTGCTGGGCGTCGCCATCGTCACCGTGATCGCCGTGCCGGTGGCGATGGCGATTCACAACAGCCGGTTCTTCCGTGAGTCGACGTGGTTCCTCATCGAGTTCCTCAAGCCGATCCCGCCGGTCGCCCTCATCCCGCTGACGATTCTCGTCTGGGGTCCGACGAAGTCGGTGGAGCTCTTCCTCGTCGTCTTCGCCGCGCTGTGGCCGATGCTGACTCAGCTCGTGTACGGGCTGCGCGAGGTCTCTGGTGTCGCGCTCGACGTCTCGCGCGTGTACCGCTTCACGCCGGCCCAGCGCACCGGGCACATCGTGATTCCGAGCCTGACGCCCTTCGCCATGACCGGCCTGCGCATCTCCCTCACGATGGCGCTGGTCGCGGCGATCGTCACCGAGTACATCGTCGGCATGTCCGGCCTCGGCGCGATGCTCTCCACCGCCCAGACCAACGGCATGCTCTCGCGGATGTACGGGCTCATCGTGGCCATGGGGCTGCTAGGCCTCGCGCTCAATGCCGGCATCGCACTGCTCAACAAGCCGCTGCTGTTCTGGCACGCGTCGCAGCGGGAGCGGGTGGCATCATGAGACTGGATCTGCGCCACCACCTGCACCTGCTGATCCTGCGACTGTGGCTGCCCGTCTCGATCGTCGCGCTGTGGTGGATCACCAGCGTGGCCAACCCCTCGCTCTACTACCCGCCGCTGCCGGAGATCGTCGACGAGATCGTGGGACAGTGGCTGCTCGGCCCGCGTCTCTCGGAGGACCTCCTGCCCACGTTGGCCAACTTCGCCGTGGGGCTCACGATCGCGCTCGTCGCGGGAACGGCGCTCGGCGTGATCCTCGGGCGGAACGCCGTCCTGCGCGCCTTCTTTGCGCCGATCATCAACTTCTTCCGATCGCTGCCGTCGCCGGCACTGATCCCGATCGTGCTGGCGATCTTCGGGCTCGGCAATTCCATGAGCATCGCGTTGATCGCGATCGGTGCCGTGTGGCCGACGCTGCTGAACACGATCGACGGCGTGCGAAGCGTCGACACCCAGTTGCGCGACATGTCGCGCTCCTACCGGCTGAGCCGGTCGCAGGTCATCACGCAGGTGGTGCTTCCCAGTGCCGGGCCGCAGATCGTGGCCGGTTATCGGATCTCGCTGCAGATCTCGATCATCCTGATCGTGGTGAGCGAGATGGTGGGTGCCACCCGCGGCCTCGGGTACTTCGTCCTCGAATCGCAGCAGCTGTTCCAGGTGGCGCAGACATGGGCGGGCACCATCATGCTCGGCCTGCTCGGCTACCTCCTGACGTCGGTGTTCGTGATCGTCGAGCGCCGCGTGCTGCGCTGGCAGATCCGGATGCGGGAAGCGACCGGCGCCGCGTAGGCCCCCGGTGACAACGAAAGTGAGCACTCTGATGTCTCAAGACAACATCCTCGTCGTCGAGGACCTCGGCAAGGCGTACGCAACCGGTGAATCCCGCGCCCAGATCCTCAACGGCGTCGACTTCGCCGTCGGCAAGGGGCAGTTCGTCTGCGTCGTGGGGCCGTCCGGGTCGGGCAAGACCACGCTGCTGAAGTGCATGGCGGGACTCACCCGTCCGACCTCCGGACGGGTGGTTTTCGAGGGTGAGACCGTGACCGAACCCCCGGCGAAGCTGGCCGTCATCTTCCAGGACTACTCCCGCAGCCTGCTGCCGTGGATGACCGTCGAGAAGAACGTGGAGCTGCCGCTGCACAAGGCGAAGTTCCCGAAGGCGGAGCGTCCGGCCATCATCGAGGAAGCGCTGGCGAACGTCGGCCTCGCCGGCAAAGGAAAGCTGTACCCCTGGGAGATGTCCGGCGGCATGCAGCAGCGCGCGGCGATCGCACGCGGGCTGGCTTATCAACCCGACGTGCTCCTCATGGATGAGCCGTTCGCGGCGGTCGATGCGCAAACGCGCATCGAACTGGAGGATCTGGTCCTCGACATGAGTCGTCGGCTGAGCATGACGGTTCTCTTCGTGACGCACGACATCGACGAGGCGGTGTACCTCGGTGACCGCGTGGTCGTGCTCTCCGGCGCGCCGGCGCAGGTCGCGCGTGACATCACCGTCGACCTGCCCTCGAACCGCCACCAGGTCGAGACGAAGAACCTCTCGCGATTCGGTGAGCTTCGCGCCGAGGTGTTCGAGCTCATCCAGCAGGCGAAGAGGCCGGTCACGCAGAACGTCCGGGCAGTCCGCGCATGAGGGTGGGCACGCGGGTGATCACGCTGGGGACGGCGGGCGGCCCGGTCTGGAGCGCCGATGCGCAGCGAACCGGGATCGCTACGGCGGTCATCGTGGGCGATCGCACCTACCTCATCGACGCGGGTTCGGGCGTCGGCCGTCAGATGGTCCGCGCGGGGCTGCCTTTCGGCAGCCTCCGGGGAATCTTCATCACGCACCTCCACTCGGATCACATCGTGGATCTGGGCGCCCTCATGGTGTTCGGCATCATGCGCATGCCGATTCCGCCGACGCATCGCATACCGGTCATCGGTCCGGGACCGCGGGGCGTGCTGCCTCCGGTGAGCACGCGCGGCACGACGTCGGTCACACCAGTGTTCCCTGAGAACCCGACGCCCGGCATGATCGACACCGTCGACGCCCTGCTGCGGGGATTCGCGACCGACATCAACGATCGGCTTCTGGACTCGCTCAAGCCGACGCCGCTGGACTGGTTCACAGCGCAAGAGATCCAGATCCCCGCCGCGCTCGGCTTTCACCCGAATGACAATCCGACACCCGAGATGGAGCCCTTCGTGGTCTTCGAGGACGACGCGGTGCGGGTGTCAGCGACCCTCGTCAAGCACGCGCCCATGGCACCCGCGTTCGGCTATCGAGTCGAGACGGACGACGGAGTCGTGGCGATTTCGGGCGACACGGGTCCGACGGACAACGTCATCCGCCTTGCCCGCGATGCCGACCTGCTGCTTCACGAAGCGTTGGACTTCGCCTGGGTGGAGGAGCAGTACGAGCGCACCCGGGACGACTCCGCCCGCGCAGTTCGCGACCACCACTATTCCTCTCATACCTCGCCGGAGGAGGCGATCCGGATCGCCAGTGAGGCCGGTGCCCGGCAGCTCGCGCTCCATCACCTCGTGCCCCGGGGGGCGGCTCGAGAGCTGTGGCTGCGCGAGGCCGATTCCTTCGCGGGGCGATTCCTGGTGCCTGACGACTTGGACGTCATCGAGCTGAGGGACGCTCTTTCATCTGGTCCCGCATCGTCTCGCGTGCAATCCGTGCGAACCGAGTAACGGCGGGGGAGGTGTTGCGCGCGCCACGCAGCAGCGAGATGTCCAGCGGCGCGGGACCGTTATGGATGCTCCGGAGCACGAGGTCGGGAGACGTGATCGCCGAGCGCATGCCCTCGGGGATGATGGCCACTGCGATGCCCGCCATAGCCAACGGGATGGCCTCGAACAGTGACGGCACGTCACGGATCCTGGGGGTGGGGATCCCGGCCTGATCGAAAGCGCGCAGAATGCCGGCGCGAAGTCCGAACGTGCGCGTCGATGGCGGAGGTATTGCGATCTCTTCGTCGGCGATCTCGGCGAGCGAGATCGGATCGGCGCTCGCCGCATACCGTTGCGGGAGTGCGGCGATCAGGTTGACCGAGCCGAGGGCCTCGACCACCAGCACGCCCCGGTGAAAATCGCGCAGATGCGCCGTCGACGCCGTCGCGACCATCCCCACGTCGATGGCCCCTTCGATCAGCAGCTCGATGATCTCGGAGGCATTGCGTTCCCGCACCGACAGCTCGGCGTCCGGCCAGGCGGCAGTGAACGCGCGCATGATCGCTGGAGCGGACTGCCAGGCGAGCACGGGCGCCACGCCGAAGGTGATCGCCCCGGTCGCGCCGCTGGCCATCGATCGCACGGTCGACCGCAATTCATCGACATCGCGCAGCACGCGCTGCCCTTGGCGGACGACGTAAGCCCCCACTGCGGTGGGGACCACGCCGCGTGAGCTTCGTTCGAACAGCTTCACTCCAAGCTCCGATTCGAGCTGCGAGATGGCGGCGCTCAGCGACGGCTGGGCGAGGCCGAGTTCATTGGCGGCGCGCGAGAACGAACCCGCGCGCGCTGTCGCCACTGCGTAGATGAGCTGCCTGAGCTCCAGCGTCATCGGTCCGCTCGCATAGGAGGACGCTACCGCACCGGCTCCGTCGAAGGCTGGCGCGTCCGAGCCTCCGCGGCTCGTTGCTCGCGCGCCGCGCGGCGCCCCACCGAGCTGCGCGCCCAGCCGTTGCGGATCACCCGCTGCGCGTCCGCGGCGACCCGCAGCCCGTCGGCGTACGGCTCCCGCCAGATCGCGAGCCGGTCGGCCACGACGCCGGGCAGCAGGGCGCGTGTGAAGGCTTCCACGCCCCATCGCCCGTCGTACCCCTCGTCGAGAATGATGGCGACGGTGCTCTCCATGTCGAGGACGCCTGTGCTCAGCGCACCCCGTCCGGATTGACCGAGCTCCACGTACGCGAGGTGCGGAAGGGCCGTGCGCACGGCCAGGGCGATCCCTTCCTCTTCGATCGACATGTGGAAGGTGTCCAGGTGGATGCCGAGGTGTGGCGAGCCGCTCGCTTCGACGAACGCCACAGCCTGTGGCGCCGTGTTGACCATCGGCGTCTCGTAGCGATTCAGCACCTCGAACGTCATCCGGATGCCGCGCTCGTGCGCCTCGTTCGCCACCTGCCCCACCGCCCGTGCGGCGTGCTCGAAGGCGCGCTGGCCGGGCGCGCTGTCAGCCTTGCCATAGGCGCCGTACGGCACCCCGTTCAACTGGTCGCCGCCGAGACGCGACGTCACCTCGACGGCGTGACGCAGCATCTCGAGCCCGCGTGCCCGCACCGCCGGGTCCGCCGAGCCGACGTCGGCGTCGGGCGTCTGTCCCGCCATGCCGATCGGTGCCAGCCCGCTCTCGGCGAGCAGCGCGGCGATCCGCGACAGGTCCACCGGCGCGTCGGGGGCGATCCGCGGCAGCACGACGCGGCGAAAACCCGCCTCGGCCAGAGGCGGCAGCGCCCGCGAGAGCAGAGCCGGGTCGAGGCCCGGTCCGACGATGCCGAGCTGGCAGGCGACGTCGAGCGGAGTGCTCGCGGCGTCCATCAGTCGAACCGGGGCGGCGCGAACCGCTGCTTGAACGCCGAGTAGCCTTCGTCGACGTGCACGACGGTGCCGGTGATCGCCGAGGCGTCGTCCGAGGCGAGGAAGGCGACGGTATTCGCGATCTCCACCGGCTCGGTGAGCTTGCCGCTGACCTGCTGGGATTTGAACAGCTCGCCGAGCTCGGGGCCCAGCCGCTGGATCATCGGGGTGTTCACGCGTCCCGGCGTGATGGCGACGGCGCGGATGCCGAGCGGCCCGAGTTCGTACGCCGCGGAACGCGTGAACGAGATCACGGCTGCCTTCGCCGCCCCGTAGACCATCGCGTTCTCGGCGGCGGACTCCCCGTAGATCGAAGACGTGCTGATGATGACGCCGGGGGAGTTCTGGGCGACGAACTGGCGCGCGGCGGCGAGGATGCCGAAGTACACGCTGTCTTGGTCGATGCGGATCATGGGGTAGTAGTCCCGCTCGGGCGTCTGCTCGAGGAGAGGACGCCCACCCGCGATGCCGGCGTTGTTGAACATGATGTCGAGGCGCCCGAACGCCTCCACCGCACGCGCCACCAGCGCCACGACGTCGTCGTGAGAAGAAACGTCGACGCGGACCGCGATCGCGGACCTTGCGAAGCCATCGGCCTCGGCCTCGTCGACGACCGACTGGGCCTTCCCGAGGTCCAGGTCGGCGACGACGACCTTCGCACCGTCGCGGAGGAACTTCCGCACCGTCGCCTGGCCGATGCCGCCGGCGCCACCCGTGATGATGGCCACCTTGCCGTCAAGCGCCACGGTTCCGCTCCTTCTCGTTGTCGTCGCCGGAAAAGTCATCGAGGTCGTTGCAGCGGAGCACGACTTTCGGATGCTGCCCGCTCAGGTGCACCTGGAAGGCCTCGGCCGCGTCCTCCAGCGGGAATACCGCCCGGGTCAGCGCGGTCAGCTCGAGGTGCGGCAGCAGCTGCAGCGCGCGAGGGAACGTGTAGGGCGCGACGAACACGCCCGTGAGCGTCAGCTCGCGCTGGTACAGGTATTCTGCGAGGTTCACGGGCAGCTCATAGTCGTGCGGGTACAGCGCGCCGTAGAGCACCATGCCGCCTTTGGTGGCGAGGTCGAGCAGACCGCGCACCGCCCGGGGTGATCCCGAGGCATCGACGACGAGGTCGTAGCCGCGACCCTCGGTGATCTCGTCCGCGCGCGCGGACTGGTCCTCGCCGATCGGGTCGATGACGTGCTCGGCGCCGGTGGCCAGCGCGAGCTCGCGCCTCTCGGCGAGGGGCTCGATCAGCGTGAGGCTCGTCGCACCCGCCTTCTTCAGCATCTGCAGCGTGAGCTGGCCGATGGGTCCGCCACCGCAGATGACGACCCGGTCGCCGACGCGGATTCTCGCCTTGTCGGCGATGCGGACGGCGATCGAGGTGGGCTCGAGCAGGCAGCCCTCCAGAAGCGACACCGAGTCCGGGAGCCGGTACACCTGCGACTCGTGCCAGACGACCTCTTCGCTCATACCGGGGCGGCGGTACTCGTTGCGCAGGAACTCGCAGAACTGCTGGCGCCCGTCGGTGCACGCCCGACACGTGCCGCAGAACTTGAGGAAGTTGCAGGCGACCCGGTCCCCGACGGCCAGTCCGTTCTTGGTCGCGCGCTCGCCGAGTTCCACGATCACGCCCGACACCTCGTGCCCGAGGCCGAAGGGCACGTCGGTGCGGAAGAAGCCCTCCGCGACATGCGGGTCCGATCCGCAGATCGACGAGTACGCGATGCGGATGCGCACGTCTTCGGGGCCGAGGTCTTGCCGGGGGAAGTCCATGACGTCGACGCGCCCGCGGACGGTCTCATCCGGGTCGGCGAGGCGACCGATCTTGGTGACGGCGACCGTCCTCATCGGCGTGCCTCCTTCTGGGCAGCGAGGCGCCGGGCAGCGGCGACGGTCTGCGACAGCCCGTAGCCGTGCTTCTCGCGCAGGGCAGCGTCGGGGCCGAAGCCGGCGTACACCGGCGGGATGCCGAGGCGCTCGAACGCCACCCCTCCCGCGCCGCGATCCATGAGCAGGTCGGCCACGCGCGACCCCAGACCGCCGTATGCCAGGTGATCCTCCACCACGACGATGGCGCCGGTCTCGGCTGCGCAGGCGAGCACGAGCTCTTCGTCGAGCGGCTTGATGGTGAACATGTCGATCACCCGGGCGTCGATGCCCTCTGCTGCGAGAAGCTCCGCCGCCTGCAGCGCCTGGTGCACAGTCGTGCCGTGCGCCATGATCGTGAGGTCGCGCCCTTCGCGGGCCACGATGCCCTTGCCGATCTTGACGTGCACCGTGCCCGGCTCGTAGATGATCGGGTCGGCCTTGCCCACGCCGATGCGCACGTAGATCGGGCCGTCGAGGTCCATCGACGCCCGGAGCACCTCGCCGACCATCAGCGGATCGGCGACCGAGGTCACTGTCATGTTCGTGAGGGCCAACATCAATGCGATGTCTTCCACGGCATAGTGCGTCGAGCCGCCGTTGCCGACGAGACCGCCGTGCGAGCCGACGATCTTCACCGGCAGGTTCGGGTAGCACACGTCGGTGCGGATCTGCTCGAGAGCGCGCATGCTGAGGAACGGAAGCATCCCGAACACGACCGGCGTCTTGCCGTCGTAGGCGAGGCCCGCGGCGATGCCGACGCATGCCTGCTCGGCGAGCCCCACGTCCACGAAGCGGTCGGGGAAGCCGGCGCGGAACTCGCCCAGCGAACCGCCGATATCGGGTGTCAGCACCCAGAGATCGGGGTGGGCGGCTCCGAGCTCGGCGAGCGTGGAGCCGATCACCGATCGGGCCGAGACGAGTTCTGTGGTGACTGCCGTGGGCATCAGCGGATCCCTTCCTGCGCCAGCGCCGGGCGGTGCGTCTCGAGGGACGCCAGCGCACGTTCCAGTTCCTCGTCGCCGAGCGAGCCGGCATGCCAGGCGATCTGGCCCTCCATGAAGTCGACGCCCTTGCCCTTGACGGTCTCGCACACCAGCACCGTCGGCGTGTTCGAGTCGACGGCAGGCAGCGAGTCGAGCGTGCCGACGAGCGAGGCCATGTCGTGTCCGTCGAGGTGGACGACGTTCCAGCCGAACGCTGCCCACTTGTCGGTGTACGGCTCGAGGGTGACGAGCTCCTCGTCGTGGGTGGTCATCAGCTGGCGGTTGCGGTCGACCACGGCGACGAGGTTGCCCAGGCGGTTGCTGCGCGCGGCCAGCGCCGCCTCCCAGACCGAGCCCTCGCCGGTCTCGCCGTCGCCGAGAAGGGTGAAGACGCGATGCCCCTGGCCGCCCTGCCGCGCTGCCAGCGCCATGCCCACGGCGAGGGGCAGGCCGTGGCCCAGGGAACCGGTGGAGCATTCCACGCCGGGCAGCTGCACCTTGCAAGGGTGCATGCCGTAGGGACTGTCGAGCTGACCATACGTGTCGAAGATGCTCTCGAGGGTGAAGAAACCGCGCTGCGCCATCGTCAAGTACATGGCGACGGCGGCGTGTCCCTTGCTGAGCACGAAGCGGTCGCGCGACGGATTCGCGATGTCGGACGGATCGATCGCGAGCCCGTGGTGGAAGAGAGCGGTGAAGATGTCGGCAGACGACAGGTCGCCGCCGACGTGGATCGGTCCGCTGTAGCTGTGGCTGAGTCGCATCAGCAGCCGGCGGAGCTCCCAGGCGGTGTTCTCCAGCTCCGGCACGGAGGTCTCTGGCGCAGACAAGAGCGCTTGGTGGCTCATCCTCACTCCTCTTCGAATGGTCAAGCAATGACGGCGACGCTATCAGGATCTAGTTAAAAAGTGAACTGGTTCGGCACGAACTGGGTTGATTCACAACGCGAGGCGCCATACACTCGCTCTGCGCGCACCATCCCGGGCGACACGACTGAACGAGCACGGAGAGGTGCCGAGCATGACAGCGTCGACGATCGAGAACGCCATCACGACCGATCTCTTCATCGGAGGGCGGCACCGCACCACCGCGCAGTCACTTCCGGTCATCGACCCGGCACGTGGAACGGTGATCGGCAGCGCGGCGGCCGCGAACGCGGAAGATGTGATGGATGCCGTCGCCGCGGCCTGCGACGCGTTCCCGGCCTGGAGCGCGCTCACGGCCGAGGATCGGGGTGCGATGATCCTGGCCGCCGTCAAGCGCGGTGCCGAGGAGGCGGCA
The DNA here is from genome assembly GCF_049912955.1 of Microbacterium sp. E-13. Classification (GTDB taxonomy): domain Bacteria; phylum Actinomycetota; class Actinomycetes; order Actinomycetales; family Microbacteriaceae; genus Microbacterium. The sequence goes on along the minus strand of NZ_CP183973.1, from coordinate 3,424,793 downwards.
GAGGACGCCCGTATCCTCTCGCTGGAGAACGGCAAGATCCTGGCGGAATGCATCCGCGACACCTCGATGCTCGAGCGCCGCAGTCATCACGTCGTGGGGCTGGCGCACCGCGTCGACGAGTCCACGTGGCTGACGAGCGAGCCGGGCGTGCCGACCGACACCGAGGTCGGGTACCAGCCCCTGGGTGTCGTCACCATCATCGTGCCGTTCAACTGGCCGGTCGGCATCCTCTCGACAGCTCTTCCCTATGCGCTGCTCGCCGGGAACACCGTCGTCGTCAAGCCGCCCCCCAGCGCACCGCTCGCGACCACCCGAGTGGCAGCCCGCATGGCGGAGCTGCTGCCTCCGGGCGTGCTCAATGTCGTCACCGGCACCGACGCGAACATGGGCGCGCTGATCAGTCATCCGGAGGTCGCCAAGGTCTGCTTCACGGGCTCCGTCAACGGCGGCAAGCGCATCATGGCACTTGCTGCGGAGAGCCTGACGCGCGTGACCCTCGAGCTCGGCGGCAATGACGCGGCGATCCTCCTCGACGACGCGCCCGTCGACGACGCGCACATGGACCGGCTCTTCGCGGCGGTGTTCGCCTCGACCGGCCAGATCTGCATGAACGCGAAGCGGCTGTACGTGCACCGGTCGCGGGTCGACGACATCGTGGACGCGCTGTCGCAGCGGCTGTCGAAGACCGTGCTGGGTGCCGGGCTCGACCCCGCCACCACGATGGGCCCGGTCCACACCGCGCACCAGAAGGCGTTCGTCGAAGAGCTCGTCGCCGAGGCACGTGAGGCGGGCGCCGCCGTCCGCGAGTTCGGCGAGCTGCCCTCCGACCCCGAGCTGCGCGCCGGCAACTTCGTGCGGCCCGCCATCGTCGTGGACCCTGATCCGTCGCTGCGGGTGGTGGCGGAGGAGCCGTTCGGGCCGGTGGTCCCGATCATCCCGTTCGACACCGAAGAAGAGGCGGTCGGACTTGCCAACGACAATTGGGCGGGACTCGGCGGATCGGTGTGGTCCGCCGACGAGGATCGGGCAGCGCGACTCGGCCGGCAGCTCGTGTGCGGGTACGTCTGGATCAACGACCACGGTGCGCCGCGACTCGACCTGCGCGCGCCCTTCGGCGGCATGAAGCAGTCGGGCATGGGGCGGGAGCAGGGGATCGAGGGCATCCGCGCATTCCAAGACACGCGCTCCATCGCGCGGCTGAACCTGCGCGCCCTGGCCGAGCTGTCTCGCTAGGATGCGACGCGGACAGATGGAGGACTCCACGATGGCGGCAGAGCGACCGCGGCTCACGGCGCTGAAGCAGCCGCTCGACCTCGACGGCGTCATCACAGACCCGCTGCCCAGCGCGATAGCGCCCGACGAGTTCACCCCGAGACTTCTCGCACTGCTGTCGAATGCCCTCGTGAGCGCGCAGACGCAGGGCTTCCGCGAGACCTCGGGCAGATCGACCAACGACTGGCGGATACTTGCCGCCATCGCGATCACGCCCGGGCAGTCGGCGTCCGAGATCGCGGACGCCCTGACGATCAACAAGTCCCAGCTCTCGCCGACCGTCAACCGACTCGCCGAAGAGGGCCTCATCGTGATGGTGGACGGCCCACGAGGCTCGCGCCCCATGTACCTGACCACCGAGGGCGCGCGAGTGCACGACGAGCTCGCGCCGGTCGCGCAGCGTGGCCAGGATCTGCTCGCGTCCGAGCTGGGCGCGGAAGAGTTGCGGGCGCTGAATGCGACCTTGCGTCGCCTGCTCTCCCGGGCGCGAAACGCGTAAGCCGTTCAAAGCTGCGCGTATGACCGAAGCCGCGGGTCGCTAGTGTCCGGGATCGAGGAGCAGTCGTGGGAGGGCATGCTTGAGCCATTCCCCGAGGTGATCGACGGTCCAGCCCCGGTCAACGGTGAAGGCGAGGAAAGACTGAGGTGACAGGGTCGTGGCGAGGATGTCCGCCCCTTCCTCGACACTGAGCTCTGGTCGCAGCCAGCCGTTCTCGGCGAGCGACTGCACCACGCGCACGCATCCGTCGAGCCGCAGCGCCTCGCTGCGTACCCACCACTCGGCGATATACGGGTCGGACGCGTATGCGGCTCGGCCGACGTCACTGATCGCGGACGTCCGCGCGTAAACCGGCAACGCTGCGTCCACAAACAGTTCGAGCGCCTTGACACCATCGGGCTCTGCCAGCGCACGACTGTACGCCTCCGTTTCATCGGGTCGCCCGATCTCCCCGGCGCGGGTGCGACCCATGACGGCGTTGCCCACGAGTTCTTCCAGGAGGCCGCCCTTCGTGCCGAATCCGAGGTAGACCGTTTGAACGGCAACCCCGGCTCGGTCGGCGATGGCCGCCATGGTCGTGTCGTGATAGCCGCGCTCCGTGAACTCGGCGAGCGCGGCATCCATGATCCGCCACCGGGTTTCGAGGGCCTTCTGCCGGCGCACGCCGCGGTGGGTCGCGCCCGGCCCGCGAGGGTTCAGGCGGGTGGGCTCATCAGGGGGCTGGGGCACATGAAGAGTTTACTAGACGCACTCACTAGTGAGTGTGTATAGTGACCAACTAAAGCGAAAATTCTCGTCGGCATCGTCATCCGGTTGGGGGTGGACATGCGGATTCTCGTCGCGACAGTGCCTGCAGCGGGGCACTTCAACCCGCTCACCGGTCCGGCGGTGCGGCTGGCCGCTCTCGGCCACGAGGTCAGGTGGTATGCGGGTCCTGAGTACGCGGGACGCGTTGAGCGACTGGGGCTCGAGGTCGTCCCCTACAAGGAGGCGACCGAGGTGACGGCGGAGAACGTGAACGTCCTTTTCCCGGAGCGCCAGACGCTCAAAGGGCCGAAGGCTATCGAGTTCGATGCGGACGTCTTCTTCGCCGGTCCGGTTGGGGCGCAGTTCCACGACGTCCGCGACGCGCGCGAGCGATTTCCGTTCGATGCTCTGCTGATCGACGGGGCCTTCTATGCCGGCTACCTCGCCGCGAAGGTGCTTGGCGTGCCCGTCTTCGTGATGGGCTCGATCGCCGCGCCGACGCTGCGGGGCAGCAGACCGATCACACCGTTCTTCGGATTGCGACCGCCTCGCACGTTCGTGGGCAGGACCGTGAACCGCGTCGCTCGCGCCATGCTCCTCTCGGCCAGCCGGAAGGGTGTCGGGACCTTCAACGAGTTCCTGGCGGAGGAAGGCCTGCCGCCGGTGACCGTCGAGGACTACTTCGATTGCACCCAGCAGCCGGATGTCGCGCGTCGGGTGTTCAACGTGGGGATTCCCGAGCTCGACTTCCCCGACGTATACGTTCCACACAACGCGGACTGGGTCGGCGCGCTGCTGCCGTACCGCCCGATTGCTCCGGCCGCGCTGGATCCCCGAATCGTGGAGCGATCGGGTCAGGTTGTGGTCGTCTCGCAGGGAACCGTCGACAATCACGACCCGCGCAAGCTCATGATCCCGGCGATCGAAGCGTTCGCGGGCGGTGACCGGCTGCTTGTCGTGGTGACCGGCGGCGTCGGAACTGAGGAGCTGCGATCCCGCTATTCGCAGGACGACGTACTGATCGAAGACTTCGTCGACTTCGACCTCCTCTTCCCTCACGCGGAGCTCTACGTCACCAATGGGGGCCTCGGAGGTGTGCTGCTCGCGCTCAGCCACGGCATCCCGCTGCTGGTCGCGGGCACGCGCGAGGGCAAGGGCGACATCAACGCCAGACTTGCCTATCGCGGCCTGGCGGTGGATCTGCGTTCGGAGACACCCTCCGTCCGGGCCCTCAGGCGCGGAGCCGACCGCGTGCTCGGAGATAGAGGCATGAGGGCTCGGATCGGGGCGGTGCAGTCGGCCCTGGCCGAGTACGACTCGATCGGCATCATCGAGCGGGGACTGCTCGACAGCTTGAGCGCGAAGGGGAGCGTGTGAGATGGACACCCTGCAGACCGATGCCGACATCCGCGCTGGCCGCGCCGGAACGCGTCCGGCGACGCCGAGCATCCTCCTGGGCGCGCTCCTCGGCGTCACCTGGGCCGCCGGATTCCGAGCCTTCATGGCGGAGATCGCCGGCCCCGAGTCGACGTTCGGCTGGTACGCGACCTTCGTGGCCGTGCTCGGCGGCGCAGGAGTCGTCGGCGGACTGCTGGGCTGGGCGGAACACATCCGCCGCACGGGCGGTCGGCCGCACTGGCGGTGGCTCGCGTTGTCGCCGCTCATCTTCGCTGTGCTCCCGCTCACCGTGCCAGGCACACTCGCCGCACTCGCGCAGGGGATCGGCACGGCCGGGATGGCCGTCGCGCTCATCGCCATCGGCCTCGGCTACAGCTTCGGCAGCCAGGGACGCACCTGGCTCCGAGTCCTCGTGGGCGTCTTCTCGGCTGCGGCGGCCGTCGCCCTCGTCGCCTTCACGCCGCTGATCAGCGAAGGGCGAATCTCGTTCACCGAACCGCGCGGTGCCTGGGCGGGAACACTGGCACTCGGCTCCATCATGGTGCTCGGTCTCGCGACGTCCATCCCGTTCAGACCGGTGCTCGTCCTCAGCAGATCTGCCGGTGCGCCGCCCACCATGTCCAGGGACCGTTCGCCGAACTGAGCGCGATCTGCCGATTCAGACGGGTCGATAGTGGTCCGGGCATATGCGGTTCTCCGCGATTTGGCGTCGTTCTGAGGCGTTATTGGCACACCCCGCCCGCCGCCCCACGACCAATCACCACACCGGCACCGTCGCCAGACCTCCGCCGCACGCGGCAGGTTGCAGACCTCGCCGGAAGGACACGGCAACCCGGTTCGGGCGGCGTTGGTCAGCACGACGATCGGCCCTCGACAAGTCACTGCTCGCTTCAGCACGATGGGAGCACCATGACGCGATTGAACCTCGACTCCGCTGCCGACCGCGAGTTCGCACTCGGGGCGGAACGCAGAGCGCTCGGACACGACGATGGCGCATTCCTCACGCGGTTCGACAAGTCGTTTCCGGTGCTGCATGACCTCTTCGTCCAGCTGTACGGAGAGCGCCCTGACGGGCGCGAAGCTCTCGCCGGCGTCGTCGCCTCGGCGGCGGCATCCTGGCGCACCCGCTCCATCGAGCTGAAGGCCCACGACAGACGGCGGGAGGCCGACCCGGACTGGTTCCAGTCCGAGCGGATGCTGGGGGGTGTCTGCTACGTCGATCGCTTCGCCGGCACCCTCGCCGGCGTCCGCGAACAGATCCCCTACTTCCGTGAGCTGGGCCTGACCTACCTGCACCTGATGCCACTGTTCGAAAGCCCCGAAGGCAACAGCGACGGCGGCTACGCCGTCTCCAGCTACCGGCGCGTGAACCCGGCTCTCGGAACGATGGCGGAACTGGCCGAACTCGCGGCCGAACTGCGCCTCGCGGGCATCTCACTCGTGGTCGACTTCATCTTCAACCACACCTCAGACGAGCACGAGTGGGCGCGCAAAGCCGTCGCCGGGGAACCGGGATTCGAGGAGTACTACCTCATCTTCCCCGATCGCCAGCTGCCCGACCGCTACGAGCAGACCGTCCGCGAGATCTTCCCCGACGATCATCCCGGGTCGTTCGTGCAGCTGCCCGACGGCCGGTGGATCTGGGCCACCTTCTATCACTTTCAGTGGGACCTCAACTACGCCAATCCCGCCGTGTTCCGAGCGATGGCGGAGGAGATGCTGTTCCTCGCGAACCAGGGCGTCGAGATCCTCCGCATGGACGCGGTCGCGTTCATCTGGAAGCGCCTCGGGACATCGTGCGAATCCCTGCCGGAAGCGCACCTCCTGCTGCGCGCATTCAACGCCGTTCTGCACATGGGGGCACCATCCGTGCTCTTCAAATCCGAAGCGATCGTGCACCCCGACGAGGTCGTGTCCTATATCTCCCCCCAGGAATGCCAGATCTCCTACAACCCGCTGCAGATGGCGCTGACCTGGGAGGCCCTCGCCACCGGTGACGGCCGGCTGCTGCAGCAGGCCCTCGACCGACGCCACGCACTCCCGCCCGGAACCGCGTGGGTGAACTACGTGAGGAGTCACGACGACATCGGCTGGACATTCGCCGACGAGGACGCGGCGGAATTCGCGATCGACGGATACCTGCACCGCAGGTACCTCAACGACTTCTACGTGGGCCGTGTGGAGGGGACCTCCTCCCGAGGCGTCGCCTTCCAGGAGAACCCGAAGACCGGCGATGCGCGCATCGCCGGCACCACCGCATCGCTCGCAGGGATCGAAGCCGGAGACAGCAGCGGCGAAGACCGGGTCGTTCTCGCCCACGCGATCGCTCTGTCCACCGGGGGCATTCCGCTGCTCTACCTCGGAGACGAAGTCGCCCAGCTCAACGACTACACCTACCGCGACGATCCGGCGCGGGCCGGCGACAGCAGGTGGGTTCATCGCCCCCTCCGCCCCGATGCCGCGTACGCGGCGCGCCGTGACGATTCCACCACCGCAGGACGGGTGCATCGGCGGCTCACCGCACTCATCAGCGCCCGCAGGAGGTGTCCCGAGTTCGCCGGAAACGCACTGATCCCCTTCCACACCTCGCACCCCGGGATCGTCGGATACCAGCGACCAGGAGCCTCACACACGGTGCTCGTCCTCGGCAACGTCGGTGACCACCCCATCCATATCGACGCAGTGACCTTCTCCGGCCTAGCCCCGGACGCCCACGACCTGCTGACCGACCAGCGCGTCCAGCTGGACGGCGGACTCACCCTCGAGCCCTACGGCTTCGTGTGGTTGCGAACCCGCGCAGGAGCCTGATTCCCCCGATGAACACGTGAAGGCCACAGCATCCGCGAGATGCTTTGCATCACGAGAGCCTCCGCACCGCGCGGGTCAGCTTCTCCGCGATCGTCGCGGGCGCGACCTGCGGCGTCTCGCCGCGCTCCGCCTGTGCGGCCCAGGACTGGGCGATGTAGCGCATCACACCCGCGAGGATGTGCGTGATGATCTCGGCATCCTCGAGGAGCGCCTCGTCGGGATCGTCAGGATGCTGGGTGCGAAGCCGGAGATGGATGACCTCGGTGAGTTCGTGCTCGATCGCGGTGAAACGCTCCATCTGGCGCGCGACCAGGATGGGGTTCCCGGCGACGGCACGGATGCGCCGCGCCATCAGCTGCGGGTCGGCGGCCATCGCGCCGGGATCGATCCGGATCAGCTGCGCCGCCTCGAGGAGGAGCGGGCCCGACGACACGATGAACGCGCGCACTGCGCGTTCATCGAGGCTGGGGCCTTCGGCGCCCAGGAACGCGGCATCCTTCGTCCCGAAGTGGTTGAAGAAGGTGCGCTGGCTCACGCCCGCGCGAGCGCAGATCATGTCGACGGTCACGTCGTCGTAGCCGTGATCGAGCACGAGGTCCACGGCCGCCCGCTCGATCGCGGCCGACTTCTCGATCGCGTCACGGCGGCGGGGCGGACTGGTCGACATGATCTGCGCTCCTCGGGTCACTCGTACCGTAGCGACTCGATCGGATCCTGTCGTGCCGCCCGCCGGGCCGGCAGCACACCCGACAGGAAGGCGATGAAGGTCACGACGATGATCACACCGATCACGTTTCCGGGCTGGAAGAGGAGGATCTGGAGGCCGGGCAGACCCGACAGCACCGTTTCGCCGGCGACGCCCGCGATCGCGGAACCCACACCGATCGCGGCGAGCGCCCCGATCGTGGCGCCGAGCAGGCCGATGATGATCGCCTCGAAGGAGAACAGCGAGAAGATCCGGCCGTTCGACATGCCCATCGCCTTCATCAGACCGATCTCGCGCGTGCGCTCCTGCACGCTCATCAGCAGCGTGTTGACGATACCAAACGACGCCGCGATGAGGGCCACGATCGCGAAGGCGCTGAGCACCCCGATGATCCCGTTGAGGACGGTCTGCACCACACCGAGCTGGTCCTCGACGGTCTGGCCCGCGAGGTCGTCGGCCGCGAGATCGGCCTTGACGGACGCGATGTCGGCGTCGGTGACGGCCCCGTCGGCACCCGATCCCGACAGGTAGGCGACCGCGATGGGCCAGCCCTCCGGCTGCCCCGGGATGGCTTGAGCGTCGGCTACCTCCGTCACCAGGGCGCTGTTCGCGCCGGCTCCCGCGGCGAAGAGGCTTTCGCGGGCGACGCCGACGACCTCGACGTCGACCTCCTGGGTCGCGCCCGCCGAATCGGTGTAGCCGAGCGTGACCGTCTCGCCGACCGCAGAGCCGCCGTCGGCGAAGCCGAGCACGTCGAGGTAGCTCTCGGGCAGGACGAGCTGGGCCGCCGACTCGTCCTGGTCCAGCTGCTCGCCCGCCACGAGGTCGCTCTGGCCGATCGACGAGGTCGGGTTGACGTCGAGCTCGTACCTGGTGCCGTCGCCGGATGCCTCGACCCAGTCGATCGAGATCTGACTCACCGGCTCCACGCGCTCGACGTCGTCTATCGCCTCGATCGCATCGAGGTCCTCCCGGTTGAGCAGGGTGCCGGCACCGAGCGGACCGGCCTGGCCGGACTGCTGACGACCGTTCGGGTCGTACTCGGCCGGACCGTCGCCGGTGTCGACGGCTGCCGCCGGCGACACGAGCAGGATGTCTTGCGAGCTGAGGGTGGCGACCTGACGCTCGACGTAGTCGTTGACGCCTGCCCCGAGCGCCGTCGTGAGGGTGAGGGTGAAGGCGCCGACGAACAGGCTCAGCACCGTCAGGGTCGTGCGCAGCCTGCTGCGGAAGGCGTTGCGGGCAGCGTTGCGGAAGATGTCGCGGATCTTCATCGCGCACCTCCCACCGTTGCCGCGCCCGGTGCCCCGCCCGTCGTGATGAGGCCGTCGGCGATCGTGATCGCGCGGTCGCAGCGTGCGGCCAGCTGGGCGTCGTGCGTGACGAGCACGAGCGTGATGCCTCTCTGGCGCTGCAGGCCGAAGAGGATGTCCTCCACCTGTGCGCCGGTCGCGGAGTCGAGGTTGCCGGTCGGTTCGTCGGCGAAGATCACCTGCGGGTCGTTGACGAGGGCCCTCGCGATCACGACGCGCTGCTTCTGGCCGCCCGACAGATCGGCTGCGCGGTTGCGCGCCTTGTCGGCGAGTCCGAGCGCATCGAGCGTCTCCATCGTGCGACGGCGGCGCTCCTTCGGCGCGACGCCGGCGATGACCAGCGGCAAGCTGACGTTCTCGATCACCGACTGGTTCGCGGTCAGGAAGAACTGCTGGAACACGAAGCCGAACGTCGCGTTGCGGAGACGGTTCAGGTCGCGTTCGTGCAGCTCGGCGGCATCCTGCCCGTCGATCTCGATGTGACCGGACGTGGGACGGTCGAGGAGGGCGAGCAGGTGCATGAGCGTCGACTTGCCTGAGCCGGACTTGCCGACGACGGCGATCGACTCGCCGCGGCGGACGTCGAGGCTGACGCCGCGCAGGGCATCGAAGGCGGCTTCGCCGCGGCCGTAGACGCGCGTCACCTCCTCCGCGCGCAGGACCAGGGGGGACGAGGCGGTCATGTCGATCCTTTCGAATGAATATGCAGTTACTGAAGTTTATATCGCAGCTCCTGAAGATAAACTTTGAGTCACTGTCGCGGGAGTCGGCGCGCGGTCGGATCACCGCATCGGAATCTGTATTACAAATCGGTATCTCTGTTGAGTTTTCGTAACTGCTGTTACATCATGGATCCGGCGCTCACCGTCGAGCGCCCACGAGAAAGGTCCCCGATGGAACACGTCACCCCTCGCCTGCGCCGCGCGGGCCTCTTCGCGGCCGCCCTCGCCGCGACCGGCATCCTCGTCGCCGGCTGCGCTTCGGCCGCCGGAACCGGAAACCCGTCCAGCGGCAGCGCTGCGGACGGCGTCGAGATCGCGGGCGTCAGGATCGACATCGACGACGACGCCCGTGCACTGCTTCCGGAAGAGATCGCGTCGGCCGGGGCGGTCAACGTCGCGACCGATGCTCCGTACGCGCCTTTCGAGATGTTCGTCGAGGAGGGCTCGGAAGAGCTCACCGGTGTCGACGTCCTGCTCGGTCAGGCGATCGGCGCCAAGCTCGGCATCGACTTCGAATTCGGCCAGCAGGGCTTCGACGGCATCATCCCGGCCCTGCAGGCCGGGAACTTCGACGTCACGATGTCGGCCATGACGTCGAGCGTGGAGCGCATGGACGTGCTGACCTTCGTCGACTACTCCGCGTCGGGCACCGGCATCCTGACCCGCGCCGGCAACCCCGATGACATCGAGACGTCCCTCGATCTCTGCGGCAAAGACGTCGCCGTGCAGACGGCGACCAGCCAGGTCGACCTCGTGAACGACACGTGGCAGGCGGAGTGCAAGGCGGAGGGCCTCGACCCCATCGAGCTCGCCGAGTTCCCGTCCGACTCCGATGCTCAGCTGGCCATCACAGCGGGCAAGGCCGTCGCCTCGCTGCTCACGAAGCCGAGCGCCGGCTACGTCGCCAAGACGACGAACGACGGCAAGACCTTCGAGGTCGTCGAGGACCCCGAGGCGCCCACCGGCTACAACGCCACGCTCAACGGGATCGGCGTCCTGAAGGACGACGAAGCTCTGGCCGAGGCGATCCAGGCCGCGCTGCAGTCGCTCATGGACGACGGCACCTACAAGAGGATCCTGGCCGAGTTCGGCGTCGAGGGGATCGGCATCGACGAGGCGACGATCAACGGCGCCAAGTCCTGACCCTCGCGACCCGGTGCCGCGTGCCCCCTGGACGTCACCGGGTCGCCCCCGCAATCCCACCACCGGGCATCTGCCCGAAACATCGAGGAGCATCATGGCATCGTCGCCACAGCTCGCAACCGGCACCGCTGCGGACGCGACCGACCAGCGCCGGCCCGCACCCATCCAGGCCATCCCGCTGCGCCACCCCTGGCGGTGGGTCTCGGGCATCATCGTCGGCCTCGTCGCCGCCACTCTCATCCTGGCGTTCGCCCAGAATCCCAACATCGACTGGCCGACGGTCGGCGAGTACCTGTTCGCCCCGCTGACGCTGCAGGGCCTCGCGACGACGATCTACCTCACGATCGCCGCCATGGCGATCGGCCTCGCCGGCGGCGTCGTCGTGGCCATCATGCGGCTCTCGCCGAACCCCGTGCTGAGGGTCGTGAGCGGGCTCTTCGTCTGGATCTTCCGCGGTACGCCCGTGCTCCTCCAGCTCATCTTCTGGGGGTTCATCGGCGCCTTCCTCCCGAAGATCGTGATCGGCGTCCCGTTCACGAGCGTCGAGTTCTGGTCGATCGGCACGAGCGAGCTCATCCCGGCGACCGTCGCCGCGCTCCTCGCGCTCGGTCTCAACGAGATGGCCTACGCATCCGAGATCGTCCGCGCCGGCATCGCGTCGGTCGATCACGGCCAGACCGAGGCCGCCCATTCCCTCGGGATGACGCCCGGGCGCACGATGCGGCGCATCGTGCTTCCCCAGGCCATGCGGGTCATCGTGCCTCCCATGGGCAACGAGGTCATCACGATGCTGAAGACGACGGCGCTCGTCTCGGTCATCGCCGGCCGCGACCTCATGTCGAACCTGCAGGCCGCGTACGCCCAGAACTTCAAGATCATCCCGCTCCTCATCGTCGCCGCGATCTGGTACCTCGTGCTCACGAGCATCCTCGCGGTGCCGCAGGCCTGGCTCGAGCGTCGCTTCGGACGCGGTGTCGCGGGTGCCCGCGAGAACGGCGCGCTGCGGCTCCTGCGCCGCTGGAAGGACGGAAAGAAGTGACGATCATGCTCCCCACCGAACCCGCGGATGCGGCCGCAGAGGCATCCACCACGACTCGCGCGATCATCGACGCCCGTGACGTCTGCAAGCGCTTCGGATCGCTCGAGGTGCTCAAGGGCATCACTCTCCAGGTCGAGCGCGGTCAGGTCGCGTGCCTCCTCGGACCTTCAGGCTCCGGCAAATCGACCTTCCTCCGTTGCATCAATCACCTCGAGAAGATCGATGCCGGCATGATCCGCGTCGCCGGCCGCACGGTCGGCTACGAGGAGCGCAACGGCAAGCTCTACGAGCTGCGTGAGAAGGATGTCGCACGCCAGCGCCGTGGCGTCGGCATGGTGTTCCAGCGGTTCAACCTCTTCCCCCACATGACGGCGCTCGAGAACATCATGGAGTCGCCCGTCCAGGTGCTGGGGACCCCTCGGGCGGCGGCCCGCGAGCGCGCCATGCAGCTGCTCGACCGCGTGGGCCTGGCCGATAAGGCCTCGGCCTACCCCAGCGCGCTCTCGGGCGGCCAGCAGCAGCGCATCGCGATCGCACGCGCTCTCGCAATGGATCCCGAGGTCATGCTCTTCGACGAGCCGACGTCGGCCCTCGACCCCGAGCTGGTCGGCGACGTCCTCGACGTCATGCGCGACCTCGCAGCGTCCGGCATGACGATGATCGTCGTGACGCACGAGATCGGGTTCGCGCGTGAAGTCGGCGATGTCGCGGTCTTCATGGACGGCGGTGTCGTCGTCGAGCAGGGGCATCCCTCCGACGTCCTGGTCAACCCGCGGGAGGCCCGCACGCAGGCGTTCCTCGCCAAGGTGCTGTGATGCCGCCCGTACCGAGCGCCGTCCTCGCCCCGACGGCGGGTGTTCTGCGCCCGCGGGCCGAGGCGCTCGTCCCGGCGTTCCGCCGCGACCTCGCCGCACTGGTCGGCATCGATTCCGGGTCTCATTCGGCCGCGGGCGTCGACCGGGCGGGGGATTGGTGCGCGCAGAGACTCGCAGAGATCGGACTCGAGGTCGAGCGGGTGCCGACCCCCCTCTCGGACGGCAGCGCGTTCGGCGGGGTCGTGGTGGGGCGCCTGCGCGGCACGGGCAGACGGCGCATCCTGCTGTTCGCGCACCTCGACACCGTCTTCGCCGATGGCGCCGCCGACGCCCGTCCCTACCGCGAGGATGCCGGTCGCGCCTTCGGCCCCGGCGTCTGCGACGACAAGGGCGGGGCCCTCGCCGGCCTGTACGCGGCGCGCCTGCTCGCGGAGAGCGGCTGGACCGACTTCGCGGAGATCGTCATCGCCCTGACACCCGACGAGGAGATCGGATCACCGGCGTCCGGAGCGATCCTCGCGGATCTCGCGAGGGGAATGGATGCCGCGCTCTGCCTCGAGTGCGCGCGTGAGAACGGCGACCTCGTGATCGCCCGCAAGGGCGTCGCCGATGTGCGCATCGACATCCGCGGTCGGGCCGCCCACTCCGGCGTCGAGCCGCACCGCGGTCGCAACGCCGCCGTGGAGGCGGCGCATCTCCTGCTGGACGTGCAGTCTCTGAGCGGCGCGCGCCCGGGCCTGACGGTCAACATCGGCGTCGTGAGCGCGGGGGAGCGCACCAATGTCGTTCCGGCTTCGGCGCGTCTGCTCGGCGAGGTGAGGGCCGCGCGGCTCGCGGACCTCGAGTGGGCGCTCGCCGCCATCGAGGCTCGGGCGGCGGCCACCGTGATCGACGGCGTCTCGGCCGAGGTCGAGCGCATGGCGGTCTGTCCGCCGCTCGAGCCGGATGCGACAGCCGATGTGTTCGCCGCCGCCGCAGCAGTCGGCGCCGAGCTCGGGATCGCGGTCGCCGGCGCGGCGACGGGAGGTGTCTCCGACGCCAACTTCGTCGCGGCCACAGGTACCCCCGTGCTCGACGGGCTCGGGCCCATCGGCGGAGACGACCACGCCGAGAGCGAATGGCTCGACCTCGCCAGCGTCGCAGATCGCGTCGCGCTCCTCGCCGGCCTCGTCGTGCGCATCGCGGCCGGGTGAGCGCGCTACTGTCGAGGTCGGAGGTGCTCGACATGGCCGAGGCCGGCATCGCGGAGTCGATCCGCCGCGGCATGGGCGACTGCTCGCCCGCCGAGCGGAAGGTCGCGCGCGTGCTGCTGTCGGCCTACCCGTCGGCGGGGTTCGAGACGGTCGCGCGCCTGGCCGATCGCGCCGGCGTGAGCGGACCGACAGTCCTGCGCTTCGTGCAGCGGCTGGGGTACCGCGGGTTCCCCGACTTCCAGGAGGCTCTGCGGCGCGACCTCGACGAGCGCTCCGCCTCACCCCTGCGCATCCATCAGAGCCGCCCTCCGCGCGAGGACGCCTCGGCGTCGCTGCGCGAGCGCGCCGCGGCCATCTCGGTCGCCACCCTGCAGCGCACCTTCGACGAACTCAGCACGCATGACCTCGACCGCTGCGTCGAGCTCATCTCCTCGGCGTCGGGCGGGGTGCTGATCGCCGGCGGCCGCTACAGCGGCCTGCTCGCGCAGGTGCTCGCGCTGCACCTCGAGCAGCTGCGCCCTCGAGTGCGGGTCCTCCCTGACGATGCGCCGGCGCGCGCCGCCCTTGTCGAAGACATGGGACGGCGCGATGTGCTCGTGCTGTTCGACTACCGCCGCTACGAGGATCACACGCAGCGCCTCGCACGTGCGGCCCGCGCCCGGCACGCGTCGATCGTGCTCTTCACCGACAGCTGGCTCTCGCCGGTCGCGTCGGACGCCGACGTCGTTCTGTCGAGCGAGACCGGCGCCCCTTCGCCCTTCGACGCCCTGACTCCGGTCCTCGCCCTCATCGAGGCCGTCGTCGCCGGCTGCTTCGATCGGCTGGGGGATGCCGCGGTCGACCGCATGGCGCGCGCCGACAAGGTCGCGAGCGACCTCGGGCTCTACTGATCGTCACCTCCCGTCCGCGGAATGCCGCCGCACACGCGAGACGCCCGGCCCCCGCAGGGGCCGGGCGCTCGCGCAGGCCGCGTCAGTCGACCGTCGCGATATCCATGCGCAGGCCGGCGAACGAGACGGCGCCGGAGCTGTTCGTCCACGCGGCGGTGGCGTCGTCGCGCGTCAGGGTCGTGGCGAACCGCGGTCCGGTCTCGAAGCTGACACCGTGGCCCGTCCGCGAAGCGGAGCCCACCACGTCGCGCGCGAGGTCGCGCAGCGTGTACGCGCCTCCCAGACCATCGAGCGAGTCCCAGACATCGGTGCGAGGCTCCGCGGCGGCCCCGCGGGCCTTCAGGGGCGAGGCATCCTTCCCCTTAACGATGCCGATCGTGTCGCCGAGCCGGATGCCGTCTCCGGCGTTCGCATAGCTCCAGCTGACTCCCGTCACGCCGCTCTCTGTCGCAACGGCCCGGGTCAGGTCGAGGATCGACGCTCCGTGCTCGCCGATGATCGTCCCCTTGCCCGTCGAGCGGTCCAGGACGACGGCGGTCGTCTCGTCGATGCCGAGCACATACGGGTGGCCGGTCTCGAGCGCGAGCTTGACCGCGCGGCCCTCGCGGCCCCACGTCGTGAAGTGGCTGTCGATGACGACGCTGTCGACGAAGCCGAAGCCGCCGTACGGCAGGTATCCGAGCGCACGCTCGTCGTCGAGGTAGCCCTCGGCCGCACCGTCGCGCCAGGCCTCGTACGACTCGCCGCCGGTGATCATGTCGGCGCCCTGCTGGATCGTCAGGCCGGCGCTCACGCCGGAGACGACGCCGCGCGCGGCGACCTCGCGGATCGCCGTCATCGCGGGGGTGTCGGTGCAGTCGGTGTGGGCCTCGAGTTCCCTGTCATCGCAGGAGAAGAGGGTGCGCACGTACCGCATCTGATCGCCGCCGCCGAAGAAGAGACCGGTGGATGCCGCGATCTCGGCCGCCACCGCAGGGTCTGCGGCGTTGGCCGGCGTGTAGGTGTCGCCCGGGAAGTCGGCGCCGGTGTCGATCGGCACGGCATAGGTCTCGGCGCCGTAGCTCTGGAACAGCGCTGAGTAGTAGAGCCCATTGGCGGCGGCGTTGTTCTCGGAGTCGTCGGCGGCGTCGGCCGCGTTCCGGGCAGCCGGCGCCGCAGCCGTCACGATCGCGATCCGCGCCTTGCGCGGACCGGTGCCGTCGGGGTCGGCGAGATCGACGATCGATTGCAGGATGTCGGCGTTCTCCCTGAGATTGCCGCCGATGAGCACCGCATGTGGATGTTGATTCGCGGCGCTCGGTGCGGCCGACGCGCCGGCGACGGGCGCGAGCACGAGCGCAGCGGCGACGACGACCACGGCGGCGTGGAGGACTGGGGGACGCATGACTTCTCCTTTGAAACAGCGAGTACAGAAACGGTACTATCTGTCGTGAATCTAACGCACGTTACACAACTTTGAAAGAGGATCGATGACGATCTCGGCAACTGGACTCCCACGCGACACCGTGAGGCTCACCGAAGCAGACGATGTGACGGCGGGCGCGATGCACGCTGTCACTCCCGAAACCGTGCAGATCATCGACGACGTGCTCCGCTATGCGAAGCGCCGCCTGATCTTCGATGACGTGCCCCTGGACAAGGCGATGACGCCGGGGGAGCTCGCCCGCCTCGCCGGAGGCTCCATCACGCCGACCGGGATCGGCGCAGGCCGGGCCCTCGGCCTCTTCGAGCACGTCCTCGCCCCTGCGTGCCTCTCCACGGACCACCCGGGCTACCTGTCCTTCATCCCCTCCGCTCCGACGAAGGCGGCGCTGGCCTTCGACCTCGTCGTGTCGGCGTCCGCGATCTACGGAGGTTCCTGGATGGAGGGCGCCGGTGCCGTCTTCGCCGAGAACCAGACGCTCCGCTGGCTCGCCGAAGAGTTCGGGCAGCCCGCGAGTGCGGGGGGCGTGTTCGTGCAGGGCGGCACGATCGGCAACCTCTCCGCCCTGGTGACAGCACGGGATGCCGCGCGCCGGCGGTTCGCGGCGGAGGGCCGGGCGGTCCCCGAGCGGTGGGCGGTGCTGTGCAGCGCCGAGGCGCATTCCTCGATCGCGTCGGCCGCCGACGTGATGGATGTCGACGTGGTCACGGCGCCGGTGGACGATCGCGGGCGACTCCGAGGCGATGCAGTAGCCGCGGTGCTGGCAGGGAGCGAGGCATCCGTCTTCGCCATCGTGGCGACGGCAGGAACCACGAATTTCGGCATCGTCGATGACATCGCCTCGGTGGCCGACGTGGCCGCTTCGCACGGGATCTGGCTGCACGTCGACGGGGCGTACGGTCTCGCGGCGATGCTCGCCCCGAGCACTCGACACCTCTTCGCGGGCGTCGAGCGCGCGGACTCGCTCATCGTCGATCCGCACAAGTGGCTCTTCGCGCCCTTCGATGCTTGCGCCCTCATCTACCGCGAGCCGGCCGTGGCGCTCGCAGCGCACACGCAGAAGGCGGAGTACCTCGACACGCTGACGGAGTCTGCCGACTGGAACCCGTCGGATTTCGGCATTCAGCTCACGAGACGTGCTCGCGGCCTGCCGCTGTGGTTCTCGCTCGCGGTCCACGGCACGGAGCAGTATCGCGTGGCGATCGAGGATGCCGTCGCCCGCGCTCGCCGGGTGGCCGACGAGATCCGCCGACGGGCCATGCTCTCACTGGTCCGCGAGCCCGATCTGTCGGTCGTCGTCTTCCGCCGTGAAGGGTGGACCCCGGCCGACTACCAGCGGTGGTCGGACCGGCTGCTCCACGATCAGCGGGCGTTCGTCGTACCCAGCTCGCATGACGGAGAGACGGTGCTGCGACTCGCGATCATCTCGCCGATGACCACTGACGCCCTGCTGTGGGAGGTTCTCGACTCCCTCGACTGACACCGGCGAGAAGCGTCATGCAGGATCCGAAAGACCTGCTCGTCCCTCAGTGGGCGATGACCGGCGG
Source organism: Microbacterium sp. E-13 (assembly GCF_049912955.1). Classification (GTDB taxonomy): domain Bacteria; phylum Actinomycetota; class Actinomycetes; order Actinomycetales; family Microbacteriaceae; genus Microbacterium. The sequence goes on along the minus strand of NZ_CP183973.1, from coordinate 3,407,278 downwards.
GGCGTCCGCGTCTGCGCCGGCCGCGGGCTGCGGAGAGTGCGCGAGCGAGACGCCGCTGCCGCGACGGCGGAACAGGAGTGCCGACATGACCGCTCCTGCGGCGAAGAAGGCCGCGCCCCACCAGTACGCGGTGGCGTAGCTCGCGAGCGCGGCATCGAGGCCGACCTCGGGAGTCACCGGGGTGTGCGAGGCGAGGTAGTCGGCTGCGGCGGTGGCTGCGAGGGTGTTCAGCAGCGCCGTGCCGATCGATCCGCCGACCTGCTGACTGGTGTTGACGGTGGCCGAGGCGACACCGGCGAACTCCCGATCCACGCCGAGCGTGGCGGTCTGCATCGAGGCGGGCATGATCGTGCCCATCGCGGCGCCGATGACCATGAGCGGGGGCATCACGTTCGCCGCGTAGGCGCTCGTGGCGTCGAGGAACGTGAGCCAGATCATGCCGATCGCCCCGAGGACCATGCCCGAGGGAACCAGCACCTTCGGACCGAACCTCGGCACGAAGATGTTCGTGCCCAGCTGCGCGGCGAGCACCAGCATCCCGATCATGGGCAGGAAGGCCAGTCCGGCCTGGATCGGCGAGTAGCCCAGGGTCAGCTGCAAGTAGTACGTGACGAAGAGGAAGATGCCGAACATGCCGGCGCCGGCGATCATCACCGAGAGGAATGCTGCGCCGCGGTTGCGGTCCAGGACGATCGTCAGGGGCAGGAGCGGATGCTTCGCACGGAGCTGCCACAGCACGAACGCTGCGAGCAGAATGACGGCGGCCGAGAGCATTCCCCATGTCAGGGGCGAGTCCCAGCCGTCGGTCTCGGCGTTCGAGAACCCGAACACCAGGCCGAAGAGCCCGCCTGAGACGAGCAGCGTGCCGGGAACATCCAGCTTGGGCCTGGGGCCGGTGCGCGCCATGAACGGGATGTAGATGAGGGCGCCGATGAGAGCCGCGGCGGCGATGAAGACGTTGATGTACAGGTTCCATCGCCAGTTGAACGCCTCGGTGAGGATGCCGCCCAGCAGCAGTCCGATGGCGCCGCCCGCGCCGGCGATCGCGCCGAACACGCCGAATGCGCGGGCGCGTTCCTTGGGGATGACGAAGGTCGTGGTGAGCACGGCGAGCGCCGTCGGGGCCAGGAGCGCGGCGAACGCGCCCTGCATGGCCCGGGCGGCGACGAGCAGCTCGTACGTTCCCGCTGCTCCGCCGAGCGCGGAGGCGATCGCGAAGCCGACGAGCCCGATGATGAAAGTGCGCTTGCGCCCCACGAGGTCGGAGATGCGGCCACCGAGCAGCAGCAGGCTGCCGAAGGCGAGGGAGTAGGCCGTGATGACCCACTGCCGTTGACCGTCGGTGAACCCGAGGTCGGCCTGCGCCGAGGGGAGTGCGATGTTCACGACGGTGGCGTCGAGCACGACCATGAGCTGGGCGAGTCCGACGACCGCGAGAGTGATCCAGCGACGGCCGGCCGTGGCGGGAGGGTGGGAGGTCATGGGGCGAGCATATACGGTACTCTTGAGTTCCGGATCGCTTCAGTTCAGGAATTTACCCGGCGGTAATGTTGAGGCCTGATCCCCGCCAGGAAGGAGGCAGCCCGCAATGACGCAGGCCGACCTCGCATCCAAGCCGCGTCTCGGACGCAAGCGGGACAACACCCGTGATGCCGAGATTCTGGATGCCACCCTCGAGGTGCTGGCCGAAACCGGGTACGACGGCATGACGATCGACATGGTGGCGGCGCGGGCCAAAGCCGGCAAGGCGACGGTCTACCGACGCTGGGCCTCCAAGCCCGAGCTCGTGCTGGACGCCGTCGCCTGCATGAAGGCGAAGGACCTCGATCTCGAGTCGCTGCCCGACACCGGGACGCTCCGCGGTGACCTGGTGGCCATGGTGCGCTCTCCCACCATCCAGGAGAGTCATCGAAAGCTGCAGGTGATGGCCGGGATCGTCTCGATGATCGCCCGCGACCCCGAACTGGCGGTCGCAGCGCAGGAGGCGCTCGTCGAGCCGCGCGCCGCGGCCAACCGCATCATCTTCCGCCGCGCCATCGACCGCGGTGAGATCGCAGCCGACACGGACGTCGACACGCTGTGCCAGATCGGGCCGGCGATGGTCGCCTACCGCACGCTGATGCTGCGCAAGCCCGTCGACCGCGACTTCCTGATCGATACGATCGACCGCGTCATCCTCCCTCTGGCCTTCGCGGGCTGAGGCGCGGCGCGCAGCAGGCGTGGTCAGCCCTTGACTGCGCCGACAGTCATTCCCGCGATGACCTGTCGCTGGAACATCGCGTAGATGATGAGCTGCGGGAGCAACACGAGCGTCGCGGCAGCCATCATCCCTCCGTAGTCGACCGTGTACTGCCCTTGGAACCGCGACACGGCGAGAGAGACGGTGACCATGTCCGGGTCGTTGATCAAGATCGACGCGAACGGGAACTCGTTGAAGACGTAGACGACGTTGAAGATGAGGATCGTCGCGATGACCGGCTTCATGAGAGGCAGGACGACGGTCCAGCACAGGCGCCAGAGGCCCGCGCCGTCGATGATCGCGGCTTCCTCGATCTCGCTGGGGAACTCGCGGAGGAATCCGGTCATCAGGAGCGTGTTGAAGGGAATGGACACGGCGACATACGGCAGGATCAGCGCCCAATACGTGCCGAATATGCCGAGCGCCAGGTCGAGGCGATACACCGGGAACAAGAGGATGTAGACCGGCACCGCCAGACCCGCGAGCAGGTAGAACCGGGTCGAGGACTGCACCGACCGGCGACGGAAGACCATCCGGGTGAGTGCGAATGCCGACATGAACGAGATCGCCGTTCCGACGGTCACGGAGGCCACCGCGATCAGCATGGTGTTTCCATACATGCGGAGCAGAGGGAGTGACTGTATCGCATTGACGTAGTTGTCCCACGTCAGTTCATCCAGTGAGAGCGGATTGCCGAGGATGTTCTCGCTCGGCTGGATCGACAGCAGGGCGATCCACAGGAGCGGCAGGACGATCAGGAAGGTCACGAGATAAGCGGCAGCTCCAACGACGAAGATTCCTCTGCGCCGCGGCCGGCGCCGGGCCGGACTCTCCTGCTTCACACCGTTGCGTACCACCCGCGTAGTGTCGCGTTGTCCGCTGAGGGTGCCGGTCATGCCGTCCTCTCCTTCCGCCGCATCGCGGCGAGGTACCCGACCGACACGAGCGCACCGAGGATCGTGATGATCACCGCGAGCGCCATTCCGTAGCCGTACTGCTGATTGGTGAACGTGACGAAGTACATGTAGCTGACCAGGGTCTCGGAGCGGTGGACGGGTCCGCCGCCCGTGAGCATGTAGACGAGCTCGAAGATCTTGAAGACGTTGGTGATCATGAGGATGGTGACGATCGCGAACGTCTCGCGCATCATCGGGATCTTGATGTTCCAGGTCTGCTGCCACCCCGTCGCACCGTCGAGGGCGCTCGCCTCGAGCACGTCGTCCGGGAGGATCTGGAGGCCGGCATAAAAGATGGTCATCGCGAATCCGACGCTGCTCCAGACGAAGACCAGCGAGACCGAGATCGGCGTGAGGTAGTCTCCGCCGATCCACTGGACGGGAGGGATGCCGACGAGGGCGAGCGCGCGATTGAGCAATCCGATCTTCGGATCAAGAATGAACACCCAGATGAGGCCGACCAGGATGGGCGCGATGATCGCGGGACCGAAGACGAGCGCCCGCAGGATCCCCGCCCCTCGGATCGCGCGCTGGAGCAGGAGCGCGAGCGCGAACGATGACGGGACGAGGACGATGAGACTGACGATGAGGATGACGATGGTGTTCTGGAGCGACTGCCAGAAGAACGGGTCCTGGAGCAACGCGGTGTAGTTGTCGAACCCGATCCACGTCGGCGCCCCGAACCCCTGGAAGCGGGTGAAACTGAAGACCCCGGAGTACCCGACCGGGTAGACCACGAACATCGTGAAGACGATGAGGGCGGGGGCGACCATTCCGAGGATCTTCCAGCGTGTGCTGATCCAGATCATGGTTTCGATCCAATCTGATGGGCGGGGCCTTTTCGGCCCCGCCCATCGCGGAGGTTCGAGCTACTTGTTGGTGTCGAGGGCCTTCTGGACCAGATCCAGTGCGGCCTCAGGCGTGAGCTGGCCCTGGATCACGCCATAGATGCTGTCGTACATGGCGTTCGCCACCGGCGTCGGAACAAGAAGGTCGGGCTGCGACTCCGGGCTCGTCACGCCGTCCGCCGTGGCTGCATCGAGCGCGGCCTTCAACGCGCTCTGCTTCTCGGCATCGACCTGGGGAGCGTACGTCGTGACGGGCGGCTGACCGTTGTCGACGAGGATCTGCTGTGCTTCGTCGCTGTAGTAGAACGCGAGGAACTTCTTCACCGCGTCGAACTTCTTCTCGTCATCGGCCACCTTGTGGTCGACGGCGAACGGTGCCGAGGCGACGTTCATGATGATGTTCTGCTCACCCACGCCGTCTGCGAACTGCGGTCCCTGCCAGAAGGCGATGTCGGGTGCGACCTCGGAGTCCTGGATGGCGCTCGATGCCCACACGCCGGCGTCGAGCATCGCTGCGTTCCCGCTCGTGAACTGCTCGACGGCCTGCTGATACGTCTGCGTCGACACGTTGGAGGGGAATGCCCCCGCTTTCCGCAGTTCGTCGATGTGCTGGTACAGCCGAAGGAAATCGTCGTTGCTGTACTTCTCCGAGCCGTCCAGCAGGCCGTCCACCTTGGCATCGAAGCCGTAGCGGTCCAGATCCGTGAGGAAGCTCCACACGCTGAAGGACGACTGGTTCGCACCGTTGGAGATGGTCGTGATGCCCTTGCCGTTGAGCTTCGCGGCCGCGGCGAGCAGTTCGTCGAACGTCTTCGGCATCTCGACACCGTTGTCGGCGAGGATCTTCTTGTTGACCCACAGTCCGGTCAGGAGTCCCTGGTAGGGGACACCATAGATCTCGTTCCCGGCGGAGAAGTTGGAGATCGTGCTCTCCGGGAAGGAGTCGCGCAGCTTCAACTCATCGAGGACGGGCGCGAGGTCGAGCAGCAGCCCGCCCTTCTGCATCTCCTCGGCCGTGGACTTGTAGACCCAGAAGATGTCGGGGAGCGTGTCGCTCTGTGCGGCGATCGAAAGCTTCTGAAGGTGTTCGGCGACCGCCTCACCCGTCACCGCGACGGTGATGTCGGGGTTCTCCTTCTCAAAGGCCTGGATGATCGCCCACGTTGCGGGATCTGCGGTCTTCACGTCGGGGTTCTGCATCGAGAGAGCGATCTCCGTCTTGCCGTCCGCGGTGGATCCGGCGCTGCCGCAGCCGGTGAGTACGAGGACGGATGCCGCGATCGCGGCGGCCGCGACCGCCAAGCGGGCTGTCGCGGAGCGAGGTGTGAGGGGCATGGTCATCTCCTTTGATGGGATGTCGGCTGGTGAAAGGATCGGGTTCTATCGAAACGTTTGCGAAAAACGTTTGTCTCAAGGTAGGGCCGGGCACAGGCCGTGTCAAGACGGGATTCGGGATGCCTCGAAAGACTCCGTGGACTCGCGGAGTTCGAGCGTCTGACGCAGCCTCACCGTCCGAGGGCTGCCCTCGGGGGATTCGATCCGCTCCAGCAGCAGACTGACGGCTGCCACGCCCATGTCGAACGCGGGTTGGCGCACCGTGGTGAGTCGCGGCCGGAAGAGATCCGGATAGGCGAAGCCGTCGAATGTCGCGAACGCGACGTTGTCGGGTGTGGCGCGCCCCGCGTCCTCGACCGCGAGGAGTGCCGCGACGGCCAGAGGGGTGCTGCAGGCGATGACTGCGGTGCGCGTGGAATCCCGGAGGTCACGGGCCAGCAGTGCGCGTATCTCGTCGTCGTCCGTACCGGTGAGAACCAGCTGATTCGCGATCTCGAGATGCGCGTCCCGGATCCCGTCGAAGAACCCGTCCAGACGCTCGGAGAGCGCCGGCACCCGCGTATCGCCGGCGACCACGGCGAATCGTATGTGCTGGAGCCGCGTGAGGTGATTCACCAGCGTGCGCATGGATTCGCGGTTCTCCGCTCCCACCTGATCGAGGGGCAGATCGCGGTACAACCTGTCGAGCAGCACGAGCGGCGCCTTCTCGTTCTGCAGCGAGGGGAGCAGGTCCGGGGCGGTGTCGGCGGCTCGCGCGAGGACCAGTCCGTCGACCCGCCGATCCAGGAGTGTTCGGATGGCGCGCTTCTCCCGGTCGGCGTCCTCTGCCGAGTTCGCCAGGAGCAGCGTGAGGCCGTGGGCAGCGGCGGCGGTCTCGACGCCGTGGGCCATGTCGGCGAATGCGGGCTCGCCGGCATCCGAGACCACCAGGCCGATGCTGTCGGTCTTCGAGCGCCGCATGGCGCGGGCCAGGGTGTCTTGGCGATACCCCGTCTGGTCGATCGCAGCGAGCACGCGCTCCTTCGTCGAACGCTCGACGTTGCGGGTGCCGTTGAGGACGTGCGAGACCGTCGAGATCGAGACCCCCGCGATCCGCGCGACGTCCACCATGGTTGCCATAGCCCGTATGCCTCTCTCGTAGGTCTGGTTTGCGCAAAGATACCCTATGGCGCGAGCTGGGGCGGTTTTCGGGACGAAAATGGCAACTTGCGTCGGTGTCGAGGCATCCGTTACTGTCACTCGAGAGAAAAACGTTTCGATGGCATCTTCGCCATCTGAGTGCCGCCGCAGGGCGGAGAAGAGGGCGACGATGTCCGAGGCGAATCAGCCGGCGGGAATTCTCGGGGACCTCACGCGTGCGCGGCAGGCGCGCACGGCGAGGGCGTCGAGCTTCGACCAGACCGGACGCAACCGAGACAATTGGATCATCATGCCGGGGGAGGAGCGCACGCTCGCCGACATCACCGGCCCGGGATTCATCACCCACATCTGGATGACGCAGTCATGCCGCATTCAGCCCGGCCCGGGGCAGATCGATCCCGACGTCGTCGGCGTGCCGATGCTCGAGATCCATAACGCTCTCGGCGTGAGCTGGGAGGTCGTCGACCCCGACTACTACCGCAAGGTGGTGCTCAAGATCTTCTGGGACGACCAGGAGACCCCCAGCGTCATCGCGCCACTCGGCGACTTCTTCGGCCTTATGAATTCGCTGTCCGGCTCGTACGAATCGCTTCCGCTGTCGGTCTCGGCGAAGGAGCCCGAGCTCCACAGCTTCGGCGGAAGCGCCGCCTTCAACAGCTACTTTCGGATGCCCTTCGGCCGACGGGCGCGGATCGTCGTGGAGAACCAGAACGACATCCCCTACCTGCAGTACTTCTACATCGACTACGAGCTCGTGCGAGAACCGCTGCCGGAGGACACGGTGTACTTCCACGCGCACTGGCGACGTGCGCTGCCCAATCAGGGGTGGGGGCCCGACCTCCAGTCGAACAGCATCGAGACGACCGTGCCGAATCTCGACGGCAAGGACAACTACGTTGCTCTCGAGACTGAAGGGCGCGGACACTACGTCGGTTGCACGCTCGCCGTTCGCCACTTCCAGGGGTCGTGGTGGGGCGAGGGCGACGACATGATCTTCATCGACGACGACACCTGGCCGCCGAGCCTCCACGGCACCGGGATGGAGGACTACTTCGGGCATGCGTGGGGTATGCAGCACAATGCGTACCTCTTCAACGGAACGATCGTGCACGAGGAGGACGTTCCCGGGTTCCACCACAGCTACCGTTTCCACCTCGTCGACCCGATCCGCTTCGAGAAGCGGATCAAGGTCACATTCGAGCACGGCCACGGCAACCATCTCTCCGACGAGTGGTCGTCGACCGCCTATTGGTACCAGACCCTTCCCTCGCCACCGATGACGATCCCGCCCGTCGAGCAGCGACTGCCGCTTCGCCCGATCGATCGCGTGATCGAGGTCGCCCTGCCGGAGCTCAACGCCGAGCAGCGTGCCGCGCGAGAGGCTGCGGCGGCACGCATGAAGGACTTCGTCGAGCGCAGAGATCGAATGAGGGCCGAGCGGGCGGCCCAGATCGACGAGTGGGAGCGCGGCAACGCCGAGATCGCCGCCGACGTCCGCCGCCGGTTCGATGAAGGAGGAAAGGCCTGATGCGTCCGCGGCTGCACTTCACCGCCGAAACCGGCTGGATCAATGACCCGCACGGCATCACTTTCCGGGACGGCGTGTACCACGCGTTCTACCAGTACGTGCCCGGTAGCACCGTGTGGGCACCGAACTGTCACTGGGGTCACGCCGTGGGGCCTGACCTCCTGTCGCTGAAGGAGCTCCCCGTCGCGATCGCACCCGGCGACGGCGACGGAGGGATCTGGACCGGATCACTCGTGCAGGACGGCGAAGACACCCGAATCCTGTACACCTCCACATCACAGCCCGATATCGGGATCGGGCGAATCCGGATCGCGACTCCTACCGACTCGAGCTGGATCGGGTGGGAGAAGGGCGATTTCGTCGCCGATGCCCCGCCGGAGCTCGACATCATCGCCTACCGTGACCCGTTCATCCGCCGGGAGGCCGACGGATGGCGCATGTTCGTGGGTGCGGGCCTTCGGGACGGCACCGCGATGGCGCTGTCCTATGTCTCGGATGATCTGGAGGGCTGGGCATATTCAGGCGTGGCCCTCCAGCGCTCCACGCGGGAACGCGATCCCGTCTGGACCGGGGCTCTCTGGGAGTGTCCGCAGATCTTCGATCTCGACGGTCGCGCAGTGATGGTGTCCTCTGTGTGGGACGACGACGTGCTCCACTACGCCGGTTATGCCGTCGGCGATTACGCCGGTGGGGAGTTCGTTGCGACGTCGTGGGGCCGGCTCACGTACGGCGACAGCCTCTACGCTCCGTCGCTGTTCCAGGACGCTGATGGCCGGCCCTGCCTTTCGTTCTGGATGCGTGGCATCGCCGACACGGAGGCCGGCTGGGCGAGCGCCCACAGCGTGCCGTACATCCTCCGGTTGGACGACGAACTCCTCATCGCCGAGCCGCACCCGGACCTTGCCGCCCACCGCGTCGAACCGGCTCGTGAAGGCGACATCCCGGGTGTCGTGGCCGACATCGAGTGGAGCCCGGATCCTGGGGCCACGCTGAGCATCGAGTCGGGCGACCGGGAGGTGGCGTTGCTGCGGTACCGGGGAGATCACCTCACCATCGAGACGGAGGGCACCGCGAGTGAGATGCCTGCCCGAGGTGATGTCCGCGTCATCGTCGATGGCCCGGTCCTCGAGGTGAGCTCGGCCGCGGGCGTGTTCGGCGCACCGATCTCGCCTGCGCACGGGGGCATCCGTGTATCTGGCTCCGGTGGCCGGATCGAGAGCTTCCCCCTTGCCTAGCCGTCAGCCCGTAGACGAAGGCGAGGACCATGCGGCGCATGGAGAGCTTCATGCCGGCCGCATCGCCCGGACGGCTGGCGGCGAGCCTGTCTTCCTCGCATTCCTCCAGTTCGCCGACGAGCGTGCAGCCGGCGCACCCGTGTCGGGGTGCGCCGGCTGATCGTCGTGCGGGTCAGCCCCCTACGAGGCTGATGACCAGCCGGACGGACAGGGCGAGCACGGAGACGAGCCCGATGAGGCCGAGGAGGTTCTGCCACCACTTGTTGCGCATCGACCCCATGAGCTTCTTGTTGTTGGCCATGACGATGATGAGGGCGGCGAGGATCGGAGCGACCAGGACGGTCAGCGCCTGCGCGATGATGATCAGCTGCACGGGCGAGGTGCCGGAGAAGATCATCGTGATCGTGATGCCGAACGCGAGGATGAAGGCGCTGCCGAGGCGGGCTGTCTTCGTGTCGGCCGAAGGTCCGCGTCCGAGCGCGTCGGAGAGCATCGTGCCGCCGGCGACGCAGTTGGGGATCATCGAGGAGAACGCCGCGCCGAAGAACCCGAGGGCGAAGATCCAGGCGCCGACGGGACCCGCGATCGGTTCGAAGATCGCGGCGAGTCCGCCGAAAGCGCCGGGCGCGTCGGTGCCGGTCGCGTGGAGTACTGCCGCGGCGACCACGATGACAAGGGCGGTCATGAGTCCGGGGGCGATGATGCCGGGCACCGTGTCGACGACGGTGATGTCGCGGTACTCCTCCTCCGTGCGATTGCGGGCTTTGGTGCCGTAGGACGTGTAGAACGCCGCGTTGATCGAGAAGTTCGTCCCGACGAGGCCGATGATGAGCAGCCACGCTCCGTCGGGGACGACGGGGATGAGGCCCGCTCCGGCGGCAGCCCAGTCGGGGTGCGCGGCGAACGCGGACACGATGAAGCAGATCGCCATGAGGGCGACGATGACGATCAGGGTCCGCTCGACGATCCGGTAGATCCCCTTGAACAGCAGGATGGCGGCCACGGCCACGGTGCAGACGACGGTCCACATCACCGGCGAGGTGCCGGGGATGAGCATCGCCAGGCCCACTCCCGAGCCGACGGCGTTGCCGACCGAGAAGCACAAGGTGATGAGGAAGACGCCGAATCCGGCCACGACGCCCACCCAGCCGCCGAGCGTCTGCTTGATGGACGAGATGAGCGAGACAGGTGTCCGGATGCCCAGTCGCACGCTCATGTCGGTGAGGAAGATCATCAGGATCGTGGAGACGATGATGACCCAGATGAGGGTGTAGCCGTAGAGGGCACCCGCGTTCATGGCGGTGGTGAGGTTGCCGGGACCGAACTGCCAAGCACCCGCGACGAACGCCGGGCCGATGAGGGCGAGCTGTCGCCAGAAGCTGCGGCGGGTGTGGCTGGAGTCCACGATGGTCTTCACCGTCTCAGTGGAGATGCGGCCGTGTCCAGTGCCCGGTGTGGCGGGGGGACGGGTGGTGGTGCGATCGCTCATGTCGGTTCTCCTTCTTCGGAGTGCGGCGCTGCGCCGCTCGGTCTTCATTGACACGGATGCCGCGGCTCGCCGCGGTCGGGCCCTCAGGCCCGTGGATGGGTGATCGAGCCCTGCAGGAGGCGGCGGATGCGACATCCACCGCCTCCTGCATGGTCACGCCGGGACGGCGACGCTGCCGAGCTCGGCCGAGGCGAACGCGGCTGCGATCTCGGCGTCAGCGCCCGCCGGGAGCGGAAGCAGGGGCTCGCGGACCGTGGCGTGATCCAGGATGCCGCGGTTGACCAGGCCCCACTTGAGGGCGACGGTCCCCTCCATGTGCGAGCCGCGGTGGTACACCGCCTTCGTGATCGGCAGCAGCCGCTCGTGGATCGCGTGGGCGGCCGCGTAGTCCTTCGCCTTGCCGGCCGCGATGAGGTCGACCAGCAGCTCGGGGGCGATGTTGCCGTACCCGATCGGGGGCGATGTTGCCGTACCCGACGAGCAGGCCGTCGACGTCGAACATGGTGGGCAGGAGGTACTCGTCGTGGCACGACAGCACCTGCAGGTCGGGGTACGCGGCGCGAAGGGCGGGGATCTCGGTGTACCAGCGGCGCATGTTGCGCACGCCGTTCTTCGTGTGGTTCACGCCCTCCTGCCCGGCGATCTCGAGCTGCGTGTCGAGGTCATAGGACGCCTTCGTGTTGTCGGGGTACTGGAAGAGGATCTCCTCGAGGCCCGACTCCTCCCAGATCGCGCGGTAACGCGTCTGCGGAGCGCCGGGCTGGAAGCCGAAGCGCAGCCAGCCGTGCGAGGGGTACACGAGGGCGCCCTTCGCGCCGGCCTCGGCGGCGTCCTTGGCTTCGAGGGCCGCGGTCAGGTTGCCCTCCTTGGTGATGCCCGCGATGATCGGCAACTGGTCGTCGACGGAATCGCGGAAGGCGCGGATGACGTCCTGCTGCTCCTTCTCGGTGAGGAAGGTGCCCTCGCCGGCGTGGCCGAGGACGACGAGGCTCTTGACGCCGTCGATGGAGCCGAGCCACGAACCGAGGCGCTGGATCGCGGCGAAGTCGACATCGCCGTCGACGGTGAAAGGGGTGACGGGAGCGGGGTTGAGGCCGCGGAGGTCGAGGACCATTGCTGTCTCCTTCTGATGACCCTCGCGAGGAGGGAGGCGGAAGTGCAATCGTTAGCGGGAACGTTTGCAGGAACGATTGCAAGTTTGCGGCGATGACGAGAGGATGTCAAGAGCAGATCTGAAATCGTTCTTGCAAAGGTTTCGAAGACATCCCGGCGTGGCGGCCTAGACTCACGAGAAAGGGGGCTCGATGGCCAACGAGACACAGGCGGAGCGGCGCACGGTGACCTTGCGAGATGTCGCCGAGGCATCCGGGGTCAGCATCTCCACCGTCAGCCGCATCCTCGACGACCGCACCCCGCCGTCGAAGTCGAGCACGGCGGAGCGTGTCAGAGCGACCGCCGAGGAGCTCGGCTACCGGCGGAACGTCTTCGCCTCGAGCCTGCGGCGGGGTGCGACCGGCACCATCGGTGTGCTCGTCCCTCGACTCACCGACGCGGTGATGGCGCTCATGTTCGAAGCGCTCGAGCGCACCGCCCGGCGACACGGCTCATTCGCCGTGGTCGCGACCTGCGGCGACGATCCCCAGGATGAGCGCCGAGCCACCGAGATCCTCCTCGACCGGAATGTCGACGGCCTCATCCTCGCCACCGCGCGGATCGACGACGCGCTCCCTGCGACTCTGCGGGAGCGAGGCATCCCTCATGTCCTGGTTCTCCGCACCGACGGTGTCAGCCCCTCGTCACTCGGCGATGACGAGACGGGCGGGTACCTCGCGGTGCGCCACCTGATCGACCTCGGCCACACCGACATCGGCATCGTCACCGGCCCGTGGTTCACCTCCAGCGGCCGCGACCGCCGACGCGGCGCAGAGCGCGCGCTCGCCGAGGCGGGCCTGCCGATCCGCGAAGACCGGATCATGGCCGTCGGCTACGGAGTCGATGACGGGATCGAGGCGGGACGGATTCTCCTGGATCAGCAGGACCGCCCCACCGCGATCTTCGCGGCCAACGACAACCTCGCGGTCGGCGTCATCGGGGCGGGGCGCAACCTCGGGATCCTGCCTGGCCGAGACCTCTCGATCGTGGGCTACAACGACATCCCGCTCGCATCCCGCCTCCCCACTCCGCTCACCTCGGTCGCCACGCCCTTCGAGCAGATCGCGACGTCCGCAGTCGACATGCTGCTCGACCCCACCACCGCGCCGGGAACCATCCGCAAGGCGCTGCCGACGCTCATCCCGCGGACCTCCACGGTCGCGCTGCGGGCCTGATCTCAGCCGAAGCACACCGCCGCGCGATCGTATCTCTCCGCGCTGATGCGCTTGATGGAGCCGATCGCCTCGGAGAGGTCGGCGGTCACGATGCGCTCGCCGGAGAGGGCCACCATCTTGCCCCATTCGCCGGCGACGGCGGCGTCGACCGCGGCCGCGCCGAAGCGTGCCCCCAGGACCCGGTCATATGCGGTCGGTGTGCCACCGCGCTGGATGTGGCCGAGCGTCGTCGCACGGGTCTCGATGCCGGTCCGCTTCTCCAGAAGCGGCGCGAGCCGTTCGCCGATGCCGCCGAGACGGGGCCGTCCGGACGCTTCGGTGCCTCGAGGGTGGAAGATGCCATCACCCTCGAGGGGGAACCCTTCGGCGACGACCACGAGCGGGGCCTGCCCCCGGTTCCGCGCGGATTCCACCCATTCGACGATCTGATCCACGGAGACCGGGTGTTCAGGGATGAGCACCGCATGCGCACCGGTGGCGATCCCGGCGTGAAGGGCGATCCATCCGGAGTTGCGACCCATCACCTCCGCGATCATGCAGCGCGCGTGTGAGGCGCCGGTGGTCAGCAGGCGGTCCATCGCATCGGTGGCGATCTGCACGGCGGTGTCGAAGCCGAAGCTGTAGTCGGTGCCGTTCAGGTCGTTGTCGATCGTCTTCGGCACCCCGACGACCTTGACCCCGGCGCCTCGCAGTGCGTGGGCGGCGGACAGCGAGCCCTCCCCGCCCACGGCGATGAGGCCGTCCAGGGCGTTGTCTTCCAGCGTCCGGCGGACTCGGCCGAGCGCGCCCGTGCCCTCGGCGGGATTCGTGCGCGACGTGCCGAGGATCGTTCCACCCATCCCCGCGATGCCGTGGGTGATCTCTTCCGTGATCTCGACGGCGTCGTCGTCCAAGACACCACGCCACCCGTTGCGGAAGCCGACGAGCGTTCCGCCGTACTCCCGGTCGACGCGTATGTGTGCACTGCGGATGACGGCGTTCAGGCCGGGGCAATCGCCGCCACTCGTGAGGATCCCAAAACGCGGCATGACAGCTCCAACCGAAACATGGACACGGTGTCCGGAATTAGTGTAGCTTTGGCTTGCCGCGGCGGGAAGACCTATCGAATTCGTCCGGATCCTTTCCCGGAGATCCGCAGACTGGAGTCAATGTGCATATCGCGAAAGTCGTGCATCTTCGCGTGGAAGTCGACAACGTGCACTCTCTGGACCGGGCGCTCAGCCGCGCGCGGCACGCGTTCCACCGTGAGGAGGGCACCGTCCACTGGGATATCTATGATCTGGGCGAGCCGGGCGAGCGGACTCTCGTCGAGATCTTCGCCGACCGTGAGGCGGTGGCGCGGCACGACGATTCGGCGGCGGTGGCTTCCCTGCTCGCCGATCTCGAGGGACTAAGGGTCGATGTGCTTTCCGCCGTGGAGTACACCCAACTTGAGAACACGGCGACCGAGAACAAGCAGGGAGAACTGGCATGAGTCAGCATCTATTCATCACGGGCGCGTCCGGGTACCTGGGGCAGGCGGTCGCGCAGCGTCTACTTCGCGCCGGCCATAAGGTGTCTGGTCTGGTGCGCTCGGACGCCGCAGCCAAGTCGGTCTCCGCGCAGGGAGTCACGCCGGTGCAGGGCGGCCTTGACGATGTCGCCGGCCTCGACCTCTCGGCGTACGACGGCGTCGTCGACACCGCGACTGCTGACCACGCTCCCTCGACTCAGTCGTTCCTGAGCGCGCTCGCCGGCACCGGGCGGACCTTCATCCGAACGAGCGGCACCGGCGTCTACACAGACCTCGCGGGCGGCGCCGCCTCGGAAGTCGTGTACACCGAGGCAGACGACTTCACGCCCGCGCCGGTCGTTGCCGAGCGCTACCGTTCGGACGAGCGCGTCCTTGCCTCCGCACAGGACGGTATCCGCGCCATCGTGGTTCGACCGGCGATGGTGTACGGCGATGGCGCTTCCGAGCAGCTTCCGCTCTTGCTGCGTCACGCGCTCAGCTCCGGCCGTTCGATCTACGCTGAGAGCGGCGAGAACCGATGGGGCAACGTCTACCTGTACGACCTCGCCGAGCTGTACCTGCTCGCCCTGGAGAACGCCGAGGCCGGCTCCGTCTACAACATCGCTTCGGGCGAGTGCGAGATGCGTGAGATCGCAAACGGCATCGCGACCGTTCTCGGCCAAGGCGCCGGCATCAGCGTGCCGTTGGCCACCGCGCAGGACACCCTCGGCGCCCGGTGGGTGGACGTCGCACTCGCGAGCAACAGCCGCGTCGATTCGACCCTGGCGCGCGACGAGCTCGGATGGAGCCCGGCGGGCCCGAGCCTGCTGGAAGATCTGATCCACGGCTCTTACAAACGGGTGTGGGCGAGCAAGGGCGACCCGCACGACCACGTCACCAGGCACTGATCGATGATCAGCCTGGACCTGGGCGGGAAGCGCGCCCTCGTCACCGGAGCCACCCGGGGCCTGGGATTCGCCATGGCGACACGTCTCGCGCAAGCGGGAGCGCTCGTCGGCGTGAACGGGCGGTCGGCGCAATCCGTGACGACCGCACTTCGTGACCTGCGCGACGCCGTCCCCGACGGGACATTCGTCGGCGTGGTAGCCGACCTCGCCAGCGAGGAAGGCGCCGCTTCGGCCGTCGAACAGTTCCCCGATGCCGACATCCTCATCAACAACATCGGCATCTATCACGCGGGCGAAGTGCTGGACACTCCGGCATCGGTTTGGGCGGACCATTACGACGCGAACGTCCTGACCGGGGTGCGCATCACCCGCAACGTGCTTCCCGGCATGCTCGCGCGGCGATGGGGACGTGTGGTGTTCATCGCCAGCGATGCCGCCGTGGCGATTCCGACCGACATGGTGCACTACGCCGCCTCGAAGACCGCGATCCTCGCTGTCGCGCGAGGCTTCGCGAAAGCGACCGCCGGCTCCGGCATCACGGTCAACTCGGTGATCGTCGGCCCCTCCGAGACCGATGGCCTGAAAGGTTTCGTCTCCGAAGTCGTCGGCACCGATCTGCCCTGGGATCAGGCGCAAGCCGAATTCATGCGGGTGCATCGGCCGTTGTCGATCATTCAGCGACTCATCCGTCCCGAGGAAGTCGCCAACATGGTGGTCTATCTCAGCTCGGAACTCTCGTCCGCCACCACCGGTGGTGCGCTTCGAGTGGACGGCGGCTACGTCGACGCGATCCTGCCGTAGGCAGATCTCGTCGACGCTGAACGAGGGTCGCGTGCGCTGGTGCGTGCGCACGCGGCCCTTCTCCTTCGGCCGGTGCGGGAGCTCTCAGAGTTGCGCGGTTCTGCCGATCTCGACGGCTGTCTCGAGGACGTGAGCCGCAAGTTCCGCCTCGTGGCCGACGATGTCATCACGACGGCCAGCCACCGATAGGGCGCCGAGGAACTCGCCGGAGGGGGTCAGCACGGGCGCTCCCACGGCGCCGACTCCCACTGTGACGTCCTCGTCCGAGACGCAATAGTGGCGTTCACGAGTCAGCGCCACGTCCGCGAGGATCGCGTTGCTGGTCTCCAGCGACCGGGGGGTGAAACGTTCGGGGTGATGAGCTGCCAGGTAAGCCTCGGGATCCTCCGGCCCGAACGCCAGCGTGACGCGGCCGACACCTCCCACGTGCAGCGGGAGGCTCCCGCCGGGTCGCAGCACGAGCACCTGCACGCCCTGGCCGTGCAGCCGTCGGACACAGACGGTCCGCTGCGGACGGGGGATGCTCAGATACACCGTGAGGCGGGTGGAGTCGCGGAGATCGCGCAGCAGGTCGTCTCGATGGAACCACGGGGTCGCGGTGGCCAGGGCCTGATCTCCGAATGACAACCACTTCGTACTCAAAGCGACTGCGCCATCCGGTTGCTGAGTGGCCAGACCGTCCTGCACCAGGGCGCCCATGAGGCGGTACGCGCTGGGGCGGGGGATCCCGATCTTCTTCGCCAGTTCCGGAGGAGTCAGCGCACCGGAATCGGCGAGGCCCTCAACGGCGGCCCGCAGGGAGGTGAGGACTCGGCTCGGCTTGTCAACGGCTGCCATCGTGATACCCCAAGGTGGTCGAGACGGTCGCCGCTTCCCGGCGGACCAGCTTTCCGAATTCCCGATCGCGCGCGTCGTTCTCCGCTTTCAGAGCGCTGAGCGTGATCGACGCGATGACCTCGCCGCGATGGTCCATCACCGGCGCGGCTGTGCTGAAGACGCCGGGGGTGATGTCGCCGTCGGACTCCACGATCCCTGCAGCGCGGATCGACGCCAGTTCGCGTTCGAGACCAGTCGCTTGGGGTTCCGTGATCGGGTTGGACTGGGAAGCGCGGAGGGCGCGGATGTAGTTCTCCCTGACGTCGGCCGGTGAGAACGCGAGGATCGCCTTCGGACCCGCGCCCTGATGAAGCGGGAGAGAGCCTCCGATCGTCAGCTCGGCTGTGCGGGTGTACTTCCCGTCCACGCGTTCGATGCACACTGCCCGCTGACCATCGGGCACGCACAGATAGACCGTCTCAGCGGTCTCCTCCGCCAGCCGCGCCAAGGAGAGCCTTGCGGCTGCCCGCAGATCGAGCGACGACTCCACCGCTTGCCCGATCGCCACGAGGTCGATCCCGAGGCGCACCGGTGCTCCCTTTCGGTCGCCGCGCTCGATCCAGCCGATCGACTCGAGGTTTCCGAGCATCCGATAGATGGTCGTGATCGGCTCATCGAGTCCGCCGGCGAGTTCCGCCGCGGTCAGTTCGCCGCGCTCGGCCAGGCATTCGAGAACGCGTGTCGCCTTCGTAACGGCGCTCATCCCCGTGCTGTCGCCGTCCGTCGTTGGTTGCGCCACGGTGATCCTCCCGTTTTCTGGACAGACTCTACAGAATGCGGCAAGCGCTCGCCACCCAGTGGCCGTCTGCAGCTATTCGCAATTAATGAACAATCTGTCCGAATAGCTGGACGTATGCGTCTCTCGCGCGTATATTGACTGCAGTAGTTACCCGATCTGCGATCCGGACGCCCTAAACCGAGTCGGTCATCGCATCGTGCAGAAGTGAGAACGTGATGCGCCAGAGCACCAAGGACGCCCGAGCGTCCATGGTTTGTGACGTCTCGCGTTTCTCACTGCGGGGTGATGTAGCCGTCGTCACCGGCGGTGGCTCCGGCATCGGGCGAGCGATCGCTCTGGGCCTGGCGTCCGCCGGCGCGCGGGTCGGCGTCGCCGACATGTCGGCCGAGAGCGCCATCAAGACTGCCGGAGAGATCGCGGGCGCAGGCGGCATCGGGCTCGCCATCCACACGGACGTCACGTCCGAAGGCGGGATCGGCCACGCCGTGAAGGTGGTCGAAAGAGAGCTGGGACCGCTGTCGCTCGCGGTCAACTCCGCGGGCATCGCCAACGCTGTCCCCGCGCTGGAGCTCACCACGGAACAGTTCGAGCAGATGTACCGGATCAATGTGACCGGGCTGTTTCGAAGCTGTCAGGCGGAGGCGCGGGCCATGCTGCGCACCGGGCGCGGGTCCATCCTCAACCTCGCCTCCATCAGCGGCATCGTGTCTCACCGAGAGATGCTGCAGTCCCACTACAACAGCGCCAAGGCGGCGGTGGCGCACCTCACCCGATCGCTCGCCACCGAGTGGGCGACGCACGGGATCCGAGTGAACTCGCTTGCCCCGGGCTTCACGCTCACCCCCATGAACACGCGCGAAGAGGTGTCCTCCATGCGCGCCGACATCAGCAGGCACATTCCCCTGGAACGCTTCGCCGAACCGGAGGAGATGGTGGGTCCCGCCGTCTTCCTCCTCTCGAGCGCCGCGTCCTACTGCACCGGTGTGGACCTCGTCGTGGACGGCGGTTTCACACTCCTTTGACCGGGCGGCTCGAGCCGCGCACAACGCTCACCATCACGGTGGGGTCCCTTACCAAGGAAGGTAGAGAGTCGATGTCGATTCAGAACAGGTTCAACCGGCGACGCCCGATCGCCGTGGCTGTCGGCGCGCTCGTCACCGCAACCGCACTCATGCTCGCCGGTTGCTCCAGCAGCGACGGCGGAGGCGGAGCCGGCACCGGCGACGGAGAGGGAGGCAAGCCGAAGATCGGTGTGTCGATGTCGTTCGTCAACCAGTTCTACGCCGCCGTACAGGAAGGCATGGAGGACGAGGCGAAGAAGCAGGGCTACGAGCTCGTCGTCCTCAATGCCCAGGGCAACAGCTCGACCCAGGTCAACCAGGTGCAGAACCTGGTGAGCCAGGGTGTCGGGTCGCTCATCTTCATCCAGCTGGACGCGGCATCCGGCGGCGCATCGGTCGCTCAGGCGAACGACGCCGACATCCCCGTGATCGCGGTGGATCAGACGCCGGCAGGCGGGGACTACGTCACGTTCATCGGCAGCGACAACGTCGCGATGGCCGAGCAGGCGTGCGACCATCTCGCAGAGCTCCTCGACGGTGAGGGCAACATCGCCATCGTCGAAGGCATCCCTGCTTCCTCGACGCAGATGCAGCGCAGCGAAGGCTGCCAGACATCGCTGGACGCGAACCCCGGCCTCAACGTGGTCAGCACCACCAGCGCCGACTGGGACCAGAACAAGGCGGTCAGTGTCTTCGCCAACGTCCTCACGGCGAACGAGGACCTGCAGGGCGTGTTCGCCCAGAACGACGACATGGCTCTGGGCGTCGCGAGTGCGGCTGAGACCGCGGGCCGCAGTGGTCTGAGCATCGTCACGATCGACGGCTTCCCCGCCGTGTACGACGCGATCGAAAAGGGCCAGGTGTCGGCCACGATGAGCCAGCAGCCGTACCTGGAAGGTCAGCTTGCGGTACAGAACGCCATCAAGGCGATGGACGGCGACGGCTCTGAGATCCCGAAGGAGCAGATCCAGGAGTCGATCCTGGTGACCAAGGACAACCTGGAGGAAGCGCGAGCCGCCAAGTACTTCGGTTCGCAGGGCTGAATCTCTCACGACCGCCACACTGCCTGCCGGCCCCGGAGGCCATACCGGGGCCGGCAGGCCACCAGGAGGAGAGCTCATGACTGAAGCGACAAACAGCCGGGTACTCGCCGCAACCGGCCTCATCAAGCGGTACGGCGGCAACACCGTTCTGCACGGCATCGACTTCTCGATCACCGCGGGGTCGGTCGTCGGCCTGATCGGCGAGAACGGGGCAGGCAAGTCCACGCTCAGCTCCATCATCGCCGGGATCAAGCAGCCCGACGAGGGATCGATGACGATCGACGGCGTCCCGTACGCGCCGACGGGTCCCCTCGACGCCCTGAACTCGGGGGTGGCGATCATCCACCAGGAGATCAAGATGATCCCTGAGCTGTCCGTCGCCGAGAACATGTTCCTCGGGCGGCTCCCCACCCACCGTGGCCGGGTCGACACACGGCGGATGGTGACCGAGGCGCGCGCCGCGCTGGAAGACCTCGGGGTCACGCTTGATCCCCGCCGTCCGGTCGCAGGCCTGTCCACCGCCACCCAGCAGGAGATCGAGATCGCCCGCGCCATCCTGCGGCGGCCCTCTTTCGTCATCTTCGACGAACCGTCCGCCTCGCTCGGTCAGGACGAGACCAAGCGAGTGCTGGAGCAGATCGAAGTGCTCCGTTCGCGCGGCACGGGCGTCGTCTACATCAGCCACCGCCTGGACGAGATCTCCGCCATCGCCGACCGGGTGTTCTGCCTCCGCGACGGCCGCAAGGTCGGCGAGTGGCCGGCTGCCGACATCGACCGGCAGGGGATGATCCGCGCGATGGTCGGCCGCGAGCTGGCGCTGCGGAACATTGATCCGGCCGCACCCGGGGAACAGGTCGTCGCCACCGTCGAAGGGCTCTCCTCCGACCGCTTCGAGAACATCTCGTTCGAACTGCGCAAGGGCGAGATCCTCGGTGTCTCCGGCCTCGTGGGCGCGGGACGCACCGAGATCGTCCGCTCCCTCGCCGGGGCCGACCGGTTCTCATCGGGCAAGGTCGCCGTCGACGGACACCCGGTGCGGATCCGCTCCGTGTCGGACGCGGTCGCCGCCGGCATCTATATGGTGCCTGAGGACCGGAAGACCCAGGGGTTGAACCTCAATCGCACCAGTGCGGAGAACATGTCCCTGCCGTGGGAGTCCCGTCTGGTGCGCCGCGGATTCGTCACCACCCGTTTCCTCAACCGTTTGAAGAAGCGCATGACGAAAGAACTCGACATTCGCGGCAACCTCGACAAGCCGGTCGGCCTGCTGTCCGGCGGCAACCAGCAGAAGGTGCTGTTGGCCAAGTGGCTGGTGCGCACCCCGAAGGTGCTGATCCTGGACGAGCCCACCCGCGGCGTCGACGTCGGTGCCAAGGAAGCGATCTACGAGATCATCCGCGGACTGGCCGCCCAAGGCGTGTCGGTCATCGTCGTCTCCTCCGAACTGGAGGAGGTCCTGATGCTGTCCCACCGTGTGATGGTGGTCGCCGGCGGACGCCAGAAGGCCGTTCTGCCTCGTGACGAGGCAACCCCCGAGCGAGTCATGCAGCTGTCTGTGTCCTGACCCGCCTTCGTTCACGATTCATAGGAGTTCTCATGACCACCCCCGTCAAGGATGGCGCAGCCACCGACACCGCCTCACTGGCGACAACCTCAGCCATCCGCATCGAACAGGCGAAGACCAAGCTGAAGATCCTCTCGGGACCGGTCGTCGGTCTGATCCTGCTCATCGTGGTGATGTCTTTCCTGTCACCGGTCTTTCTCACCCCGAACAATCTCGTCAACATCCTCGTGCAGGTGTCCTACATCGGAATCATGGCCGCTGGCGCCACGATGGTGATCATCCTCGGCGGCATCGACCTGTCCGTGGCCGCGGTGCTCGGGTTCAGCTTCATGGTGGTCGCGGTCACCTACAAGAACCTGGGATGGCCGTTCTGGCTGTCCATCATCGTCGGCCTGGCCGTCGGCGCAGGAATCGGCCTCCTCAATGGCGTGCTGATCGCCTACGGGCACATCCAGCCCTTCATCGCGACGCTCGCCACCATGTTCGCCGCGACCGGCCTGTCCCTGTACCTCACCAACGGCACTCCGATCCTCGGCCTGCCCGACTGGTTCCAGGGTCTGTCGCAGATCCGCTGGCTGGGCATCTCGTTGCAGGTGTACCTGATGATCGCGGTCTTCGTGATCGCGGGTCTCTGGCTGCGCTTCCGTCCGGCCGGTCGTTCGCTGTACGCCATCGGCAGCAACGAAGAGGTCGCCCGCCTCTCCGGCATCCGGGTGAAGGCCATGCAGCTGCGGGTGTACGCACTCGCCGGCCTGCTCGCCGCGATCGCCGGCCTGGTCGTCGGAGCTCGCTTGAACGCCGCTCAGCCCGGCGCCGGCAACTCCAGCGACCTGCTCTCCGTGATCGCCGCCGTCGTGATCGGCGGGGCGAGCCTCGCCGGGGGAGTCGGTTCGATGTGGGGCACGTTCGTCGGTCTCCTGATCATCGGCGTCCTGAACAACGGCCTCACCCTGCTCGACGTCTCCCCGCACCTGCAGCCGGTCGTCATCGGCGCGGTCATCATCCTCGCCGTGCTCAGCGACGGGCGCCTGTTCGCGATGCTGCGCAAAGGCCGCGCCGCGAGCGCACACTGAGAAGGAGTGCGAGATCCAATGTGGAGTCCGGAACTGTTCGCAGGCAAGGTCGTCGCCGTCAGCGGCGCGGCTTCGGGGATCGGCGCGGCGATCACGCGCCGCTTCCTCGAGGCGGGCGCCATCGTCGCCGCCGGCGACCTGCAGACATCCCTCTTCCCTCAGCTGCAAGATGAGGTCGGTCCCGACCTCAGCCGGCGTCTGCTGCCTCTGACGCTGGATGTATCCGACCCCCACTTGGTCGACGACTTCATGCACGCCGTCGTCGCGAAGCTCGGCCGACTGGACGTGCTCGTCAACAACGCCGGGATCGCACCCGTCGGCTCGGTCACCGAAACCACCGACGAGCTGTGGCGGAAAGTGATGGCGGTCGACGTCGACGGAGTGTTCTACCTGTCACGTGCCGCCCTGCCCCACCTCGAGCAGAGCTTCGGATGCATCATCAACACCGCCTCGGTCTCGGGGCTGGGCGCCGACTTCAACTACGCGGCGTACAACGCGGCCAAGGGTGCGATCGTGAACCTCACCCGCAGTATGGCGATCGACTACGGCAAGGCCGGGATCCGCACCAACGCGATCGCCCCGGGGCCGGTGCGCACCCCGCTGCTGGTGAAGAACCTCGAATCGCTTCCCGGTCTCGAGGACGCTTTCGGCAAGTTCATCCCGTTGGGACGGATCGCCGATCCCCGCGAGATCGCTGACGCCGCGGTGTACCTCGCGTCACCGGGCGCGTCGTTCATCAACGGCGCGATCCTGCCGGTTGACGGCGGCGTGACAGCTTGGAATGGTCAGCCCAACGGCGACTTCGTGCAGTAACGACACACTCGAGCGGAGAGACAGATGAAAGACGGAATGTTCGTGTTCGACTGTGCGGTGCACACTCAGGACTTCACGGATCGTCAGATCGCCCCTGGGACGGACGGGAGGAACGTTGTCGCGCACCGCGTCAACCAGGCAGGCTTCAATGAGCTGATGGCGTCCAAGGGCGGCCCGGCACCCAAGCCGGACTTCTACGACCCCGTCGACCCGGAATGGGCCAACGATCAGCTGTTCAAGCGCTCAGACACTGATGTCGCAATGGTGCAGACGGTGCCGCTGTTCGGCCCGTGGAAGGACTCGCTCGGCCCAGCGCAGCTCTGCTACGACCTCACCCGCAAGAATCCGGAACGGCTCCTCTTCACCGGTGGCGTGGACCCGAGCTGGCAGGGACTGGACTTCGCGCTGAACGAGATGGAGCGCCAGGTCCATGAGATGGGCGCGATCAGCTTCAAGTTCTACACATACCAGGACCGCGACCACTACTGGCGGGCTGACGACCGTGAGGTCGCGTATCCCCTGTATGAGAAGGCGCTCGAACTGGGCATCAAGATGGTGCAGTTCCATAAGGGCTATCCCCTCGGGATGCATCCGGTTGAGGCGTTCAAGCCGAACGACCTCCAGATGGCGGCGTACGACTTCCCCGACCTCAACTTCGGAATCCACCACATGGGCGACCCGTATGTCGACGAGATGATCTCGATCGCCGGGCGGTTCCCCAACATGCACCTGCTGCTGCCGCTGTGGTTCAACCAGTACTTCCTGCAGCCGTACGCGATGCTGCACCGGATCGGCCAGGCGCTCCTGTTCGTCGGCCCCGACCGCCTGGCATATGGCTCGGAAGGCTTCATCTGGCCTGACATCCAGTCGTACATCGACATGTGGGCGAACCTGGAGATGCCGGAGGAGCTCCAGGAGCGCTACGGGTACCCCGAACTGACCCGCGAGATCAAGGAGAAGGTCTTCGGACTCAGCTTCGCGCGCGGCCTCGGCTACGAGATCCCCGAGCAGTTCAAGAAAGCCGAAGTCTGATGAGCGTCGACCCGGACGAGCTGCAGGAGGCCCTGCAGTTCGTCCGACCCCGACTTCGCGGCCACGCCGGCGATATGAGCGCGACCGTCGGCGATGACGGCGACGTGGTCATCGAGTTCTACGGCGCGTGCGAGAGCTGCCCGTCCATGGCGGTCACGTACGCCGGCCTGGTGCAGACCTACGTCGAGCGGGTGCCGGGGGTACGTTCGGTCACAGCGCCGCAGATCCATGCCTCACCAGCGGTGCTCGCGAGCATCCGCCGACGGCTCGGCGTGCGTCCCGGTGGCCCGGTTCCCTTGGGTCTGCCCACCTCCCGGCCGCAGGACCCGCCAGGGGGAGCACGCGCGTGACCGGTGCCAACTATCTCGTCGTCGGCGCCAGCGGCGTCACCGGGGGAGCGATCGCCGGACACCTCAGCGCCACGGGGCGAGCCGTGACCGCGCTGTCGCGCTCCGGCTCACGCTCCGGTGACGCCGCCGCGGGCCAGACCGTGTTGCTGGGCGACTTGTCCAGAGAAGACGGCGTGCCGCGCGGATCGCTGAGTGACGTGACCGGTGTTGTGTACGCCGCGTACGTGGAAGACACGACGCACGCGGCAACCACGAGGCGGAATGCGGCGATGGTCCGCAACCTGCTGAATGCCCTGGATCGCGATGGGGCGGAAGTCGAACAGATCCAGCTCATCGGTGGCGGCAAGTCCTACGGTGAGCATCTCGGGCCGTACCGGACCCCGGCGAAAGAGGCAGACCCACGACTGCTCGGTCCCATCCTGTACAACCCGCAGGAAGACGCGATCCGGGACTGGGCGCACCGCAACGGCGCCAGCTGGACGGTGCTGCGTCCCGACGGCGTGATCGGTTGGGGTGCCCGCTCGCCGATGAACATCCTCTCCGGTGTCGCAGCATTCGCGATGCTCAGCCGGAGCGAAGGCGTCCCGCTCCGGTTTCCCGGCTCGTGGGGCGCGTGGCGAGCCCTGCATCAGGCAACCGACGCCCGGATCCTGGCACGCGCCGTGGAGTGGGCGTTCACTGCTCCGACCGCGAAGAACGACATCTTCAACGTCACCAACGGCGACCATTTCCGCTGGTGCCATCTGTGGCCGGCGATCGCCGAGTTCTTCGACATGCCCGCTGCGGAGCCGCAGCCGCTCGATCTGGAAGCCCACATGTTCGACCGGGACGCGGAATGGGCGGAGCTGACCACACGTCAGGGCCTGCGCGCGACATCCTTCCGCGACTTCGTGGCGTGGCCCTTCGTTGAAGCATGGTGGCGCACGGACTTCGACATGGTGCAGAGCACGATCAAGATCCGCCAAGCCGGGTTCGCCGACTGCATCGACAGCCACCAGAGCTTTGTCGAGCATCTTTCCGCCCTGCGAGACGACCGCTTCATCAGCTGACCACCGTCGGCACCCCGTAAGCCCACCGTCCGCACTGCGATACCCCCTTCCCGATAGTTCCAAAAACATGGACACAGTGTCCGCAAATAGGTAGGATAGCGACATGAGCGAAGACGCCAGGCGCGGATCGATCATCGATTCGGACGCCGTTACGCAGCACGCCGAACTTGCGCGTTTGTCGCAGCTCGTTCGCTGGCACATCCTGAACACGGTCACCCAGAGCAAGGCCGGCCACATCGGGGGACCGATGTCGATGACGGATCTGCTCGTCGCGCTGTACTTCGAGACGCTTCGGATCGACCCGGTCAACCCTCACGACCCTGACCGCGACCGCTTCGTGCTGTCGAAAGGCCACTCGGCCATCGGGCTCTACAGCGTCCTCGCGCTCCGGGGGTACTTCCCGGTCGAAGAGCTCGCCACGTTCGACCACGGAAACTCTCGGCTGCAGGGGCACCCCGACATGAAGCTGACGCCGGGAGTGGACGTGTCCACCGGGTCGCTCGGCCAGGGCCTGTCCGCCGGGGTCGGCATCGCGCTGGGTGCGAAGAAGCTCGGCGCGGACTACCGCACCTGGGTGATGATGGGCGACGGCGAACTGCAAGAGGGAATGGTCTGGGAGGCCTTCAACTCCGCCAGCCGCTACGGACTGAACAACCTGATCGCGATCGTCGACCTGAACGGCCTGCAGCAGTTCGGGTGGCCGCCCGTCGCCGGCCGCGACAGATTCGACCGCAGCGACCCGTGGTCCCACGTCGACCTGCACGCAATCCTCGCCGGCTTCGGGTGGAACGTGCTCAGCGTGGACGGCCACGACTTCGGCGAGATCCTGGCCGCGTACGAGGCCGCCGTGGACAACGGGTCCAACACCGACAAGCCGACGGTGATCCTCGCGCGAACGACCAAGGGCCACGGTCTGTCATTCACACGGGGAACCTACAAGTGGCACAACGGCGTGGCTACGCCGGAGCAGCTCGAGATCGCACGACGCGAGCTCGCAATCGAGGAGGCGACCCTGTGAAGGCTCAACGCGACGTGTGGGCGGACACCCTTGTCGAGATCGGTGCAGACGACCCCAGCGTCGTCATCGTCGACGGCGACCTGGCCAACTCGACCAAGGCAGACAAGTTCGCCGCCGCCTATCCCGACCGCTTCGTCGAGGTCGGCATCGCCGAGCAGAACATGGTGGGCATCGCCTTCGGGCTGACCTCCGCCGGGTTCCGGCCGTGGCTGTCCACGTTCGGCGTATTCCTCACCCATCGGGCATTGGACCCGATCCGGATGCTGGTCTCCCAGACGCAGGCACCCGTCCGGGTCGCCGGCGCCTACAGCGGTCTCCTCAACGGCAGCAGCGGCAAGACGCACCAGGACATCGAGGACCTCGCCATCATGCGGGCCATGCCCAACATGACGGTTCTGGCACCCGTGGACGAGATCGAGGCTGCCGAAGTCACGCGCTGGGCGTCGCAGCACGGCGGCCCCGTCTACGTGCGGCTGGCTCGTGACGCGGTGCGGCAGGTCCTCCCCGACGACTACCGCTTCCGGCTCGGCGAAGCGGTCACGCTGCGAACCGGGGGTGTGGTCGCGCTGGTGTCGACCGGAGTGCAGAGCTCGCGGGCGTACGAGGCCGCGGAGCTCCTGGACGAGGTCGGCCTCCACGTCCGCGTCATCCACCTGCCGACAATCAAGCCGCTGCACGTTCCGTCGTTCCTCGAGGCCGTCGACGGCGCCCGCATCGTCATCACCGTGGAAGAGCACAGCATCATCGGCGGCCTCGGTGGGCTGGTGAGCGAAACCCTCGCGGAGCAGCCGAACCGACCCCGAGTCGCACGGCTGGGCCTTCAGGACGCGTGGTCGGAATCCGGACCCAACGACTTCCTGCTCGACAAGTACGGGCTGTCCCCCGAGCGCGTCGCGGAGCAAGTCCGCGAGTACCTCAACTCCGCGGACGCGACCGCGCTGTCGACGGTGGGGGATGCGGCATGAACGCCGGCCTCAGCACGCTCCCCGACAGCCTGTACATCGCGGGGCAATGGCGCGGCTCAGAAGACGCCTCCACGTTCCCGGTGCACGACCCGGCGACCGGCGAGGTGATCACCCAGGTGGCCGATGCCACCCCCGCGGACGCGCTCGCAGCGCTCGATGCCGCCGCAGCGGCTGGCGATGCATGGGCACAGACCGCCCCGCGGGTGCGTGGTGAGATCCTGCTGCGTGCCTTCGACCTGGTCAACCAACACGCCGAGGACCTGGCGCGGCTCATCACGCTCGAGATGGGCAAGCCCCTCAGTGAATCGGCCGCCGAAGTTCGATACGGCGGCGAGTTCCTCCGATGGTTCGCCGAAGAGGCGGTCCGCATCGGCGGGCGCACCGGGATCACCCCGGAAGGTTCGGGCACCATGATCGTGACCCACCGGCCGGTCGGACCGTGCTACCTGATCACGCCATGGAACTTCCCGCTGGCGATGGCCACGCGCAAGATCGGGCCTGCTCTCGCCGCGGGCTGCACGGTGATCATCAAGCCGGCGGCGCTCACCCCACTTACCACGCTGTACGTCGTCTCGCTGCTGGAGCAGGCGGGTGTGCCTGCGGGCGTCGTCAACGTCATCCCCAGCACACGGTCAGCCGCCCTGTCGGACGTCCTCATGCAAGACATCCGGCTGCGTAAGGTCAGCTTCACCGGGTCGACCGAAGTGGGCCAGACGCTGCTCAAGCAAGCCGCCGACAACGTGTTGCGCACGTCGATGGAGCTGGGCGGGAACGCGCCCTTCCTGGTCTTCGACGATGCCGACCTGGACGCGGCGGTCGAGGGGGCGATGCTGGCGAAGTTCCGAAACGTTGGACAGGCCTGCACCGCAGCGAACCGGTTCCTTGTGCAGGCCGGCATCCACGACGAGTTCGTGGAGCGGCTCGCGGAGCGGGTCAGCGCGCTCCGCGTCGGCCCCGGCCTCGAGGCGGGAATCGACATCGGCCCGCTCATCAACGAGGGTGCCGGCCGTCGCATCCGTGCGCTCGTCGACGACGCCATCCAGAGCGGCGCCTACGAGATCGTGGGTGGGGCGAGCGTCGAAGGAGCCGCCTACTTCCCGCCGACCCTCCTCACCGACGTCCCTCCCAGCTCACGATTGTCGCGCGAGGAGATCTTCGGTCCGGTCGTCGCCATCACCAGGTTCGACACGGAGGATGAAGGTGTCGCCCTCGCCAACGACACCGAGTATGGGCTCGCAGCCTACGCATTCACAGCCGACCTGGCGCGGGCGAACCGGCTCATGGCGACGGTCAACGCCGGGATGCTCGGAGTGAACGCGGGTGTGATCTCCAATCCCGCCGCACCGTTCGGAGGCACCAAGCACTCCGGCATGGGACGCGAGGGCGGCAGTGAGGGCATCCACGAATACCTCGACACCAAGTACGCGTTCGTCCCGAACGTGGGCTGAGAACCGGCCGCGGATACGCGGTCGAGCCCCTCGCCAGGCCATGCTCTCGGCCGCACACGCAGCGTCGGGAGTGCTCGGGTCCGAAAGCGTCGCCAAGTGGTATCAGCGCTCATCGGCAACGACATCCGCCACCGCTCCGCGGAGCGTGGCGACAACCTGCGCGATATTCGATCTCTCCGCACTGCCCGGACGGCGAACCAGATACAGCGTGTTGATCGGGGGGTCGTCGGTGGGGAAGAGATCGACCAGCTTGCCGGTATCGAGTGCGCCCCTGCACAGGTAGCTGGGCAGCACCGTCACACCGGCACCGCCGATCGCGGCGCCTCTGAGGGCGCGGAGGTCGGGGAATGTGAGGGAAGGCTGCACTTCGAGGCGGGCGCCGAAGACGTGGCGCCAGTATCTGCGCAGCACCGGCACGTCCGTCGCGTACGCCAGGAGCGGGAGTGCCGTGGCGGCCTTGGCGACCGCCCAGGGTGGGGCGTTGTCTCCTGCCGCGGCCCTGACGTTCCGGTCGATCAGTGGAGCGCCCACCAGCACGAACGTCTCGTCCACCAGCGGGCTGGCTACCAGCGCGCGTCCTCTGGGCCGCTCCGATGCGATGACGAGATCCAGTGTTCCTGACCGCAAGCCGTCGAAGAGCCCTTCGGTGACCCCGGGAACCACGTGCAAACGCAGGCCATCCGCTATCAGCGGCGCAACGGCGGGAACGACGACTTCGGCCAGCAGTTCGGCGGAACCGCCCAGACGCACCGGCGGCTCGACGACGTGACCGCTGCCGGTCTCTCTCAGTGCGACAGACAGCTCTTCGAACGGGCCCCGAAGCCGTGCAGCGATCTCGTCAGCTCGAGCCGTCGGCGACACTCCGCGAGCACCGCGGACGAACAATCGTTCGCCCACCGCCCGCTCGAGCGCCTGCAACTGCGAGGAGACGGCCGGCTGGGTCACACCGACTTCGCGTGCGGCCGCTGAGAGCGAGCCGGTGGCGTGGACAGCGAGGAACGTCCGCCAGAGTGGAAGGCGAGCTAGCCCATCAGGATCGTTATAGCTCACATCAACAAGCTATCGGAAGAGTGCAGAGCCGTGAGCCGTTGTGGCTGAACGTCGCCTGATCCGGCGCAACCGTTAGGAGCCTGAATGTCCACTGTTCTCTTCGTCGTCAGTTCCGCCCGCACATGGACGCTGTCCGATGGCACAGCTCACCCCACCGGCTTCTGGGCCGAAGAACTGCTCACGCCCTACCGCCTGCTCACCGGGGCCGGTCACGACGTGCAGTTCGCCACGCCCG
This sequence comes from Microbacterium sp. E-13, assembly GCF_049912955.1. GTDB lineage: Bacteria > Actinomycetota > Actinomycetes > Actinomycetales > Microbacteriaceae > Microbacterium. The sequence continues at coordinate 3,376,664 of NZ_CP183973.1, read as the reverse complement.
ACGGGGCTGCTCCCGTGGCAGACGCGGCTTCCTTCGGAGACGACGGAGATGCAGAGCGGGACGAGCTCGCCGCCATTCCCGGCCTCGCCACCCCGCTCCCGATCTCCGAGGTCCGCCTCTCTGCCTATGACGCCGTCTTCTATCCCGGTGGGCATGGCCCCATGGAGGACCTCGCACACGACGCGCACTCCGGCGCGCTCATCACCGATGCCCTCGCGGCCGACAAGCCGATCGCTCTGGTGTGTCACGGACTCGCCGCCTTGCTCGCCGCCACTCGGCCGGACGGCACCCTTGCCGCAGCCGGGCGACGCGTCGCCGCTTTCACCGACGCCGAGGAGAAGCAGGCCGGCCTTGCCGACAGGGCACCGTGGCTGCTGGAGTCCACCCTTCGCGATCGTGGCGTCGTCGTCGACCCGGCCGAGCCTTGGGCCGACCACACGGTGACGGACGGCAACCTGGTGACCGGCCAGAACCCGCAGTCGTCGGCCTCGGTTGCGGAGGCACTGCTCCAGCGGCTCGCCTAATCGATGGGGTGGGGCCCGGCTGGGCCCCACCAATCCGTCTGGGCGCCGCTGCATGCCTACCTCGTGCCCGGGTCGCGGCCGGTGCGCCTCCGACGAACGTGCGCACTCCGCATCATCCTGGGGGAGTGACGAAGGATGGCGCCGCCGCGGCGGAGGACGCCGGCGCGAAGGCCGACACGAGCTACGTCGCCACCAGTTCCAGCTTTCACCGCTGGCCGGAGCCATCGCAGACCGGTTCTCCACACGACCGGGCGAGCGGCGCAGGTCGAACGCCACGGAATCGACCTGACCCAGCCACGCGGCCCGCGCGGACGAGCGCCTTCTCCGACGGAGCAGGTTCAGGCGTATCCCGTCCCCCAGAGGGGGGCGAGCGACACGGCAACGACGATGAGGGCCGTCGAGCCTCCCAGCGCGACGATGTCGATGAGGGGGAGCACTCGCGTGGCGATCCGCCGGATCACACTCACGAGGAGCACCGCTGCCGCACCGGCTGCGCATACCACTAGCAGCCAACCGACCATCCACGTGAGCATCGCCACGTTCTCGGCCGCGTCGAGCGCGGCAGGATTCCCGGCATTTCCCACCCAGAGCGCGTTGTACAGCCACAGCGAGAGCACCGCTCCTGTGGACAGCGCGAGGGCAAGGACCCCGGGGATCGTCGGCCGATCCTGCGTCACCGCCTCCGCATTCACAGGCGGACTCTAGCGGAGCGCTCGCCGTGGTGTCGACGGCGCACGCCTGCGCTCCCGCTGGCCGGACTCATTTCCCGCTCCTTTACGGCCGCCTTGCTACAGTCCAGCGCGTCCCCACTGGGATGGTTTGACAACAATGAGGTTGAGGAGACGAGATGGCCGGACGACGAGGGAAGCGAGTCGCGATCATCGGTGCGGGTCCGGGGGGACTCACCGCGGCGCTCGCATTCTGGAAGGTCGGGTTCGACGTCACCGTCTACGAGCGCTCGCATGAGGTCCGTTCGATCGGCGGCGGGATCGCACTGTGGCCGCCGCCGATCAAGGCGCTCGAGATCCTCGGCGTGGGTCCCGACTCGCTCGGTGCGGTGTCGGACCCGCGGTTCATCCGCCCGAGCGGAAAACTCGTCGCCGCCTACCCGACCGTCGCCGATTCCGAGATCGACGTGCCCCTGTGGATCGGCGCGATGCGCACCACGCTGTACGAGCAGATGCTGGCGCAGCTTCCCGCCAGCGTCATCGAGACCGGCAAGCGCTGCACCGCCGTCCGGCAGGACGACGCATTCGCCTATGCCCAGTTCGACGACGGCACCGTCGTCGAAGCAGACCTCATTCTCGGGGCGGACGGTCTCCACTCCGTCGTGAGGCAGTATTTCGAGGGCGACAAGCCGGTGCGTGACAACCACCTCACGCTCTGGCTCGGCCACACGTTCGAGTCGTTCCCCGATCGCTCCCAGACGCGCATGGTGATGGACCCGCGCGGCTACCAGTGCAGCTACACCCCGATGACCTTTCAAGGCCGCCCCGGCTACCACTGGTGGGTCATGGAGCGTCGCGATTCGACGACGCCGCTCCTCGAGGGCGCCGAGATGAAGGCGCACATCATGAGCATCGTGAAGGACATCCCGCAACCTCTGCCGGCGATGATCGAGGGGACGCCCCTGGAGAGCATCTTCCCGTGGGTCATCCGAGACCGCGAGCCGCTGGCGACGTGGGTCGATCGCCGCATCGCCGTGCTGGGCGACGCCGCGCACGCCACCAATCCTTACGCGGGGTACGGGGCAGGGATGGCCGTGGTCGACGGGTTCTACCTCGCCTGCGCCTTCGCGGACGTGGACCTCGGCGATACGGCCGCCGTCTCGGCGGTCCTGGCCCAGTACGAGGCTGACAGGAAGCCCGAAACGGATGCCGTGGTCGCCTTCGCGTACATGATGGGTCAGCTCATGCACACGCCGAACAAGCTCAAGGCGCTCTCGCGTGACTTGCTGCTGGATCGCACGCCGTTCCTGCGCAAACAGCTCGCCAAGCAGTACGGTGAACCGCTCACGGCGGCGTTCCGGATGGTCGTCGAGTTGGGCAAGCGGATGCCGGCAGCCCGCGAGAACGCGGCCCTGTGAGTCCAGGAGGAGAAGACCAGATGCCCGACGCCCCAACGGTGCGACCCGAATCCGTCGGGATGAGCTCGGAGCGACTCGCGCGGTTCGTCGCGACGGTCCAAGCCGACATCGATTCAGGTCTGCACCACGGCGCCGCAGTTCTGGTCGCCCGCCGCGGGGAGGTCGTGCTCCGGCAGGGCATCGGCTATTCGGACCTCGCGGCCGGCCGCCGCACCCGGCCGGACGACATCTACCTGCTGATGTCGACGGCTAAGTCCTTCACCGCGCTCCTCGTGCTGCAACTCGTCGACCGTGGCGACGTCGGCTTCGACACCCGCGTCGCCGAGGTCATCCCGGAGTTCGGCGTGAGGGGCAAGGAGCGCGTGACGATCCGCCAACTCCTGACCCACACGGGCGGCACCTGGGCGGGATTCGTGCCGCCACCGCCGGTACCGTGGGGCCCGCTCTGGGGCGACATGGCGGCCATGACGGCGGCGGTGAGCGCGCAGCAGATAACGCACGCGCCAGGGGCGCGGGTCATCTACAACCCCTTCGCCAGCTACAACATCCTCGGCGAGATCGTGCGTCGCCTCGACGCCCGCCAGCGCACCTTCCGGCAGATCGCGAAAGACGAGCTCTTCGAGCCGCTCGGTATGGTCGATTCCTCTTTCGGGCTCGCGCTCGATGCGCCCCGGCGCGTCCCGCTCCGCATGGCGGAGACGACGCCCGGCGCTGCCGAGGTCAACGTCATGGAATCGCTGAACGATCTCGTCGACGAGACCTTCGAGCTCCCGGCGGGCATGGCGTTCGGAACAGTCGACGATCTCGTGCTGTTCGCCGAGACGCTGCGCAGGAGAGGCACATCGGGAACGGTCCGCGTACTCTCGCCGGCCATCGTCGACTACGCGTACCGCAATCACACCGGCGAGATGTCGAACGAGTTCTGGGACTTCAACAAAGAGACCCGCGGCATCGCCGACTTCCCCGCGAACTTCTCGATGGGTGGTGGCTACGTGCGGGGGACCGGTCACTTCATGACCCCCCTCGGGCAGCTCGCCTCCCCGTCCGCGTTCGGCTCCGTCGGATCCGGATCGACGATGTGGATGGTCGACCCCGAGCGGGAACTGACGTTCGTCTTCCTCTCCTCGGGGCTGCTCGAAGGCCTCCACCATTTCCAGCGACTGCAGCGGCTGTCGGACCTCGTGCTCGGCGCGGTCGACGACTGAAAGGAAATCAGGCTCTTGAACGACGAACTCGCGCGGCGGGTCAACTACCTCTACGACCGCGTCATGATCTCGGAAGCGGTGCGCCGCTACTTCTTCGCGCTCGACGAGAAGAGGTGGGATGACCTCTCCGAGGTGCTCGACGACGAGTTCCTGCTGGCGGCGGCGCCGATCACCGGCGACCTGGGCAGGCTGCCGATCGACGAGTTCATGGAAGGCCTCATCGCCCGCAACGGCGGCTTCGCCGGCACCGTCCACTTGAACCCCGACCACATCATCTCGATCGACGGCGATGTCGCCCACGTGAAGTGCCACATGTACTGCCCGCACTGGGTCGACGAGACCGACGAGGGACTCTACCTGGCGTGGGGCTCCTACGACATCGACCTGCGCCGGAAGGGCGACGGGTGGGTGCTGACAGACCTGGTGCTCCACATCGATGGTTCCCGGGGCGACGCGGCGGGCGTCTACGCCGCCGCGGCGGAACGCCAGCGAAGCGTGTCGTGAGCTGAGCCGACGACCTACGGGGAGTAGCCACGATGAACGGCGCGATCCTGATCCGCGGCGGCCGGATCCTCACCATGGATCCCGTGCTCGGCGAGCTCGACGGTGACGTCCTCATCGAGGACGGCGCGATCGTCGCAGTGGCCGCCGGCCTGGAGGCGCCGCATGCGCGCATCGTCGATGCGTCGGCCAGCTTCGTGCTGCCCGGCTTCGTCGACACGCACCGCCACGCCTGGCAGTCGGTCGTGCGCTTTCTCGGCTCCAGTTGGGATGTGAACCAGTACATGGCGCGCGCTCACCAGGTGATCGCGCCGGCCATCAGCCCCGAGGAAGCTTTCCTCGGTGACCGGCTGTCGGCGCTGTCCTGCCTCGACGCCGGGATCACGACAGTGTGCGATGAGTCGCATGTCCAGCACTCGCCGGCTCACACCGAACGGGTCATCGAGGCCCTGCGCCTGTCGGGCATCCGCGCGCGGTTCGGATTCGGCTGGTCCGCGGGGCCGCACAACCTGCTCGGCAGCGACGACCCTCATCCGGCGCATCTCGAGGCGACGCGCGCCGGTCTGCTCGGCGACGACGCGGCTCTGGTGACGATGTACGCGATGCTCCGCGGCCCGGTGCTGTCCAGCTCCCGCCGGTGCCTCGACGACGTCGCCCGCGCTCGCGCGCTCGATCTGCGGATGTCGTTCCACGTCGGTCACCCGAACACCGAGGGCCGCCGGGAGATCTCCCTCTTGGACGATCTGAAGCTCCTCGGGCCCGACATGCTGTTCATCCACGGCGGGCAGTCCTCGGACGAGGAACTGCGCATGATGGCCGACGCGGGGATCTCGCTGAGCATCGCCGCCGTCGTCGAGAGCCGGATGGCGGGTATCGGCAGGCCGGTCACCTCGCGCGCGCTCGCCGCCGGCGTCGCCCCGTCGTTCAGTGCCGACACCGAACTCGCGGCGGCGGGTGACATGTTCGGCGTCATGCGTGCCGCCTATATGGCCGACCAGCTGGAACGGATGACGCTGACCGAGGCCGGCGCCGACGCCGGGGCGCTCCCGGAACTGACGCCTCAGGCACTTCTGCAGTTCGCGACGATCGGTGGCGCGAGGGCCTGCGGCCTGGGCGCGGTGACCGGGTCTCTCACGCCCGGGAAGAAGGCCGATCTCATCCTCATCGACCGCGACGCACCCAACCTGATCTCGCCGGCCGACAGCGCGACGCGCATCGTGACCGGGGCACATCCCGGCAACGTCAGCACCGTGTTCGTCGACGGGGTGGAGCACAAGTCCCACGGCGTGCTCCGCCAGCGGGCCGCCCTCGACGACCTGCGCGAGCCTTTGCACATCTCGGGGCAGCGTCTTCTCGCTCTCGTCGACGAGAACCGTCGCACGAGCTGACTCGTCAGCCGGACGCTCAGCGCCCGCCGCTCGGTCCCCTCCGGTGGAGCTCGGCGAGCTCTTCCACGATGTGCCGGTAGACGGCGCCGGTCGCCCGCGTCATGCCGAGTTCGCACGTGCGATTGCAGCTCGCGTGCAGCTCCGAGTCCGCGGCGCGCACCTCGGCGGCTTCTCGTCGCGTCGCGGAAGCCGTGAGCTCGGGGTGCAGGAGGCCGCGGTCGCCGGCGAAGGCGCAGCAGCCCCAGTCCTGCGGAACTCTGACGTCGTCGGCGACAGCCGCCGCGACGAGCGCCATGTCGGCATCGAGCCCGAGCCTCGCCGACGAGCACGTCGGATGCAGGCTGACCGAGCCGGCCTTCGTCGCCGGGGGAAGCTTCGGCAGCAGCTCGTTCGCCACGAACGTCACGACGTCGACCACCTCGACGTGCGGCAGCCGCGTGGCCAGCATGGATCGCAGGCCCTCGGTGCAGGACGACGCGTCGCACAGCAGCGGAAGCCTGCCTTCGTCCGTCGACTCGCGCACGGCGGCCACCACGCGCGCCGCCATCCGCTCGTAGCCGCCGGGAAGGCCCTTCGACGACCACGGTGTGCCGCAGCAGAGTCCGTCGACGTCGGCGATGAGGGCGACCTCGATATCGGCGAGCTCGCAGAGCTCCTGGAACGAGCGCTGCACGCCCGGTCCGGAGGCAGGGCCGAACATCGTGTTGACGCACGCGGGGAGATACGCGGCCACCTCGACACCCGCAGCGGGCCTCCGCGATCCGCGGCGCCGCCCGCCGGCCGGCAGCTCCGGCGACCAGAGCGGCACCGTGTCTGCGCCGAGAGCCGCGCGTGCCAACCGGTTCGGCGTGCCGACGAGCGATGCCGGAACCGCTTTGGCCACGGTGAGGGCGGCGGATGCTGCGACCGTGCCCGCGCCCCACACGCCGGCGGCTGCGGTCCAGGCCCCGCGCTCCAGCGCGGTGTGATCGGCGACGCGAAGCCGCTTGACGAGGTCGCCGGTGTTGATCAGCACCGGGCACGCCGTCTGGCACATGCCGTCGACGGCGCAGGTCTGCACGGAGTCGTAGCCCTCGTCGCGGGACAGCTCGGCGACGAGCGCGGTGTCGCCGCTCCGTCGCGCCCGCTCGCGTGCCCGCCGCACGACGATCCGCTGCCGCGGCGTGAGAGTCAGATCGCGGCTCGGGCACACCGGTTCGCAGTAGCCGCACTCGACGCACCTGTCGGCCTCGATCTCGATGGCCGGGGTCCAGGCGATGTCGCGGAGGTGGCTCCGCGCGTCAGTGGGGATGATCACACCGGGATTGAGGCTCTCGGTGGGGTCGAACAGGCGCTTGATCTCGACCATGACGGCGTACAGCTCGGCGCCGTACTGCCGCTCGACGAAGGGTGCCATCATCCGTCCCGTGCCGTGCTCCGCCTTGAGCGAGCCACCCGCCGCAAGCACGAGGTCCACGAGGTCGTCGGTGAACGCGGCGAACCGGTCGAGCGCGCCGTCAGCCGCGAAGTCGTCGGTGACCATGAAGTGGATGTTGCCGTCCTTGGCATGGCCGAAGATCACCCCTTCGGGGTAGCCGTGCGCGGCGAGGAGCGCCTGTACGCCGCGGCACGTGCGGCTGAGCTCGGCGACCGGCACGACGATGTCTTCGAGGAGGGCGGTGGTTCCCGATGGACGCGCTCCCGCTACGGCGGCGTAGAGTCCTTTGCGCAGGTGCCAGAGAGCTGCGCGCTCCGTCGAGTCGGCGGTGAACACGGGGACGACTCCAGCGTGTTCCAGCGCCCCCCGGCCGCCCGCGACGAGGGCGTCGAGGGCAGCCGTCGTGGGCGCCTGGTACTCGATCAGCAGAGCCGCATGCTCGTCGACGTCGAGTTCACGCACGGTCGCCGGTGACGCGGAGTCGAGCGCGCCGACCCGGAGGGACGCGGCATCCATCAACTCGATCGTTGCGGCGCCCGATGCGACGAGCGCCGGCAGCACATCGGTCGCCGCCGTGAGGGAAGGGAAGACGACGAGCGCCGTCGCCGCGGCAGGCAGAACGGGAACGGTGCGCCAGGTCACCGACGAGATGAAGCCGAGAGTGCCTTCGCTGCCGATCATCAGGTGCATCAGGATGTCGAGCGGCCGGTCGAAGTCGAGGAACGCGTTCACTCCGTAGCCCATGGTGTTCTTCATGGCGAAGAGGCGCTCGATCGTCGCGACCGACTGCCGGTCGGCTCGAACGCGATCGCGCAGCGCGAGGAGGCCCGCGACCAGGGCGGGCTCGTGGCGCGCCAGATCGGCGTCGGCGTCCACGGCGGCCGTGTTGACGATCGTTCCACTGGGCAGGACGATCTCCATCGCGGCCACCGTGGCGTAGCTGTTCGCCGTCGTGCCGCACGACATGCCGCTCGAGTTGTCGGCGACGACGCCCCCGATCGTGCATGCCGCCTCGCTCGCGGGATCGGGGCCGATCCTGCGCCCGTGCCGGAGCAGCGCGGCGTTGACGCGCCGGACCGTCGACCCAGGACCCGTCTTCACGAGCTGCCCGCGATCGAGTACCTCGACCGACCCGAAGTTCTTTCGCACGTCCACGAGGATGCTGTCGCTGACGCTCTGCCCGCTGAGACTCGTGCCGCCCGAACGGAAGGTGATCGGACGCGACGTCGCAACCGCTTCCCGCATGAGCGCGGCCACCTCGTGCGCGCTCGCCGCGACCGCCACCTCCTCGGGAATCAGCAGGAAGTGGGAGGCGTCGGGGGCGTAGGCGTGCCGATCGATCGCTCGCGTGCGGCGCTCGATCTGGGCTCGAGTGGGGACCGGCATGCCGCGATCATCCCGCACGCTCCGAATTCCGCGCGAAATGCCTAGAAGCGGAGTCTTTGGAGCAGCTGACGCGTGGAATCGGTGGGGGTGATGCCGAGGGTGGCGAGGGCCTCCTCGCAGTTGCGGAACGCCGCGATCACCCCGTCTCCGTCGCCGACCGCGGCCGCGATCCGCATCTGCAGGCGCCACGCGCGCTCACGGTAGGGATCGCGAGCCAGCACCGTGCCGACCAGCACGTCGCTCGTGCCGTAGTCGGCGGTCTCGAACGCCGCCTCGGCCGCAGCATGGCGGAGGTCGACATCGAGATCGTTCCACCTCCGCCGGTGGTCGTTCGACCAGCCGGAGCGCGATCCGGGCATGAACTCCCCACGGGGCAGGTCATCCAGAGCCGACATCGCGAGTGCGAGCCGCTGCGCGCCCTGCACGTTGCGCAACCGCAGCAGACGCGTGCGCATAGTGGTGAAGTCGCTTTCCAGGGAGCCGAGGTTCCAGGTGACGGCGTCGGCGTTCACCGTGATGCACCCCGGGTCCGCGAAGATCTCCCGGATGCCGCCTGCCGCCATCCGCAGATACGCCCCCGCCGCCTGATTGCTCTTGCTGTCGAAGAGTGCGCTGATGATGTCGTCGCGCGCAGCGCTCCCGCCGCGCCAGGCGAGGTAGGAGAGAAGCTCGACGCTCTTGATCAGCTTCAGCTTGTGCCGTCGGCCTCCGACGAGGAGCGCCGGCTCCTCGAACTCCAGCACGTGAACGCTTCCCACGCGGTGCGCGCCTCCCGACATGGCGATCACCGCGCGGCCGAGGTCGTGCCAGGCGGAATCCGGGTCGGTCTCCGCGTCCAGCCGGCGAGAGAGCACTGCGGGAAATTCCCGGAGGGCGTGGATGAGTGCGTGTCGCGAGCCGGTGCGATCGGCCGACCGCAGCGCGAGGTCGGCCGCCGCATCCGATGCCGCGTCCTCGTGAAGCCGCCACTCCGCTTCGGCGAGGTAGACCGCGGCGATCGGCAGGAACAGCAGCCGATCCCACTCGGTCATGACCGCCACGGCCTCGCGAAGGTGGCGGGCGGCGAGGTCGTCGTCATCGTCATGCAGCGCGCACAGACCGCGCCACAGCGAGAGCTGCTCGACGACGCGCACACGGCGCAACGCCGTCGGCTCCTGCTGCACCGCGTCGAGGATGGCGGAGGCGAGGGCCGTGTCGCGGCTGAACCGCAGGGCGAGCATGGCCTCCGTCAGCGAAGCGAACATGCGATACAGCGGGGAGCCGGTCCGGGTCAGCACGTCTCGCCCGCGAATGAGCGTCGACCAGGCCTCCTCGGGCTTGTCGAGCTCGGCGAGCAGCTCCGCCCGCATCCGCACCTGAGTCCACCCTGGCCCGGTCGTCAGCTGGTCGAGCTGAACCTGCGCCTCTTCGAGGCGTCCGAGCCCCGTGAGGGCGCCCAGTCGAGCGCCGCGGACGGCGTCGTAGCGGGTCGTGCTCGCACCGAGGACGCGCTCGAACCTCCCGTGGGCGAGATCGATTCGCGCGAGCATGCCGTCGACCTCGGTGTCGGAGTCCTGAGGGCGGTCCCGGTAGTGCACCGGGCTGTCGACGAGCTCCACGCCGATCGCGAACGACATGATGTCGGTCTGCGGCCCCGCCGGCGCGTTCGCGAGGACGCGCTGCGCATCTTCGATGCGCCCCATCAGGAAGTAGCACCAGGCCATCGCGCTGAAAAGACCCGAGTCGATCGTTTCGCCGGGATGCCGCGTCGCGAGCGTGAGGAGCCGGTCGGCACCGATCGCACCTGCGGCGTACTGCTCTCGCTCGAGCGCGACCAGCAGTTCCGCGGCCGTCATCGCGATCGAGGAGTCGATCCGCCCGCGCCGGAAGGCGCCGAGCCAGCGCGCGGCCAGATCGACATCGAGACGGCGCACGACGGAGAGGATGACCGCGTCCGCCGTGTCCTCGGCCTGTGCGACGTCGCCGGCGCGGAGGTACTCGTCGATCGCATCCTCGTCACGGCCCTCCTCGACCAGGAGAGCGGCGTGCGCAGCCCTGATGGCGCGCACGATTCCGGGTTCCCGATCCTCGAGTCGCTCGAGGAGGTACTCGCGAAAGCGGGGGTGGCACCGCATCCGGTGCGGCTCCGGGAAATCGACGGGGAGGTGACGCCCGCGCAGCAGAGTGAGGACAGACGCCGAGCCGGCTATTCCGAGCGCCTCCGCTCGCGATGCCGTCACCTCGTCCAGCACCGAGGTGGTGACGAGGAACTCCTGCGCCGTGGCCGGCAGCGCCGCCATGATCTCCGAGGAGAGGTACGTGCGAAGCGGGTCGGTCTCGCCCCCCGTGCCGAACACGTGCCGCGACGATCGCCAGGAGTCGAACAGCACGCCGGTGAGCCAGCCTGCGGTCGCTTTCACGACTTTCGCCGCGTCGACATCGTGCCGGTCGAGTCCGTCGAGGAGCTGGCGGGCTTCGTCGACCGTCAGGGCCAGATCGGATTCGCCGAGCTCGGCCACCTCTCCGGCGATCCGGAGGCGAGCGAGGTCTAGGGGGACCTCCTGACGTCCGATGAGGACGATCCGGGACTCCTCGGGGAGATATCGCACGAAACTGTCGAGCGCCTCGAGGGCGACGGGCGCATCGATGATGTGCTCCAGCTCATCGATGACGATGGTGATGCTCCGGGTGCCGATCGCCTCTGCGAGAAGCGCGGCGGCCTCCGGATGGGCCACCCCGCCGGAGAGTGCGCTCGTCGCCGCGGGCGCGATCGTCGCATCGGCGTTGCGCAGCGACCCCTCGAGGTAGCTCAGCAGCCGACCGGCCGACACGTCCGAACGATCCAGGGTGAGCCAGGCAGGCAGCCGCGCGGTGGCATGGAGCGCATCGATGACGGCCGCGGTCTTGCCCGAGCCGGCGGTCGCCGTCACGGTGAGCACGCGCGCCCGCGTGAGAAGGTCCGCGATCAGGGCGTCGAGGCGAGGACGCGCGCGCTGCGGGTCGCCCGCCCGCGGGGGTTCGAGCTTGCCCCGCACCAGACTGCGTTCCGTTATCACCATCGGTTCGACCTCTTCGTCTGCGTGGGTCAATTGTGCCCCCGGCTCGAGACGCGGGCGCAAATGTCGGCGAAATCACTCTGTTCGCACTCCTGAGAAGACGGGATTCCGGGCCCCCGGGCGGCGCAGCCCATCGACCGCGTCGTGGCTGTCGAGAACAAACCGGCGACACCATTTCGCCTCGCTTTGCAGACCCTTGGCATCGTGACCGATCGGGGTCGACGACCTCGCCCGTCAACTCTCTCGACATGAAAGAAGGCCTCATGACCACGCCGTATCCGCGCGACAGGATGTACCGCACCTACCTCGAGGACTACCAGGCCAAGTGGGCCGACTACTTCACCTTCAAGCGCGAGGACGGAATCCTCGAGATGTGCATGCACCTCAACGGGGGGCCGGCGAAGTGGAGTCTCGAGCTGCACCGCGCCTTCATCCCGGCTCTGCAGGACGTGCACTTCGATCCGGAGAACGAGATCCTCATCATCTCGGGCACCGGCGATTCCTTCCTGGACTCGATGGACCCCGACGGCTGGGAGCGTTACGACTTCCGGCAGCCCATGTCGTTCGACCGGGGTTACGACTTCTGGTACTTCGATCAGGTCCACGAGCCCTTCGCGCTGCTCAACCTCGAGATCCCGGTCATCGGCGCCATCAACGGGCCGTTCTTCATCCATCAGGAACTGGCTCTTCTCAACGACATCGTCATCGCGACCGAGAGCACCGTCATGGCGGACGGCCACTACACCGGCATGGGAATCGTGCCGGGCGACGGCGTGCAGACGATCTTCCGGGAGCTCATGGGCGTCAACCGTGCCAAGCACTTCCTGCTGACCGGACGAACCATGGGGGCACAGGAGATGCTCGACCTCGGCATCATCGCCGAGATCGTGCCCGACGGGACGGTTCTCGACCGGGCCTGGGAGATCGCGCGCGCGGTCTTCAAGCCGCGGGCCCGCTCGACCCGGGCGATGACCCGTGCGCTCCTGATCCAGCCCTGGCGGAAGCTGCTCGTCGACGAGCTTCCCAACGGCATGGCACACGAGAGCTGGGGTGTGCACGGCTACTGGGGCATGGCCGAGAAGGGCTACGACATCGAGAAGCTGAGAAACGACTGATGCCCGTCGTCCATCACGCCAACATCCGGATCCGAGATGCCCGGGCATCCGTCGGCTTCTACCGGGCCCTCGGATTCGAGCACGTCGGAACGCTCGCGCTCGGCCCGGGCTACACGCTGCTGTTCCTCGGCGATCCCGCGGGCGGCGCGGTGATCGAGCTGGTGGTCAATGACACGACCGATCCTGCGTACGACAGGTCCTCCGGCTCGGGGCACCTCGGCGTCGAGGTCGAAGACATCGATGCGAGCCTCACGGCGCTCTCCGCCCTCGGTGTCGTGCCCGAGGCCCCGCCGGCATCGCCCGCGGGGCGGGCGGATCTGCGTCCGATCGCATTCGTCCGCGACCCCGACGGAACGCGTGTCGAGCTGCTACAGCGCCCGTGGCCGCTGCCGTCCGACCCGCTGCCGGCCGACCTGGCGCTGGACTGATGCGCTACGCCAGGCAGCGGGTCGCCACGCGTGACGGCGTCGAGCATCGCCTCGTCGTCAGCGGCAACGGCGGCGCCACGTGGTGGGATGTGCGGCGTGGCATCGTCGAGCTGGAGCTGGCCCGCGGCGCGACCCCAGCGGGCGCGCTCCGGCTCGCCGCCGCCCTCGCCCCGGGCAGTCTCTCGGCGGCGCTGGCCGGCGGAGGTCGCTTCGAGGACGTCGTGTCGGAGGTCGTCGGGGCGGAACCCGACGCGGCCGAGGTGAGCGCCGACGGGTTCGCGAATGCCATCGACCCCGCCAGCTATCGCGACTTCATGGTGTTCGAAGAGCATTTCTCCTTCGGCTACCGGTGGCAGGGAAAGCCGGTTCCAGAAGTGATGTACGAGTTGCCGGTCTCGTACGCCGGCGACCCGCTGTCGTTCATCGGTCCCGGGGACGAGATTCCGTGGCCCGCCTACACGGAGCGGCTGGACTACGAGCTCGAACTCGGGATCGTGATCGGCAAGCAGGGCACCGACCTCACGCCCGAGACGGCTCTCGACCATGTGCTCGGACTCACGATCCTGAACGACGTCAGCGCGCGCGACATCCAGGGGCGGGAGATGACGGGTGGTCTCGGCCCTTCGAAGGGCAAGCATTTCGCCTGCGTGACGGGGCCGGTGGTGGTCTCGCTCGACGAGCTGCCGCCGAGCATGGCGATGCGGGCCTCGGTCAACGGCGAGGTGCTGTGCGATGCGCGCAGCGACGAGATGGTGTGGTCGATCGCCGAGATCGTCGCGTGGGCATCCCAGGGTGAGAACCTCGCGCCGGGGGCGTTGCTCGGATCGGGTACCTGCAACGGCGGCTCGACGATCGAGCTCGGCCGCACGCTCGGTCCGGGCGACGAGATCGTCCTGGAGATCGAGCAGCTGGGCACCCTGCGCAACACCCTCGGCACCCCCGCCCGGAGCGCGTGGAACCCGCGAACACGGTCACGCAACAGCGACGGCACTTCAGGGGAGCACCACTTCCTCACGTGATATCTCCCGAACACGGGGACGAGACGAGGCGTCTTCGCCGACCCCGGGAGCGAGACCACCGGTTTCGCCGGGGATCCCTGGCTTCTCGCGCGGGAGCGTGCGATTGCCGCATCGTAAAGAACGCCGTTTCCTTCACGCTGTTCGGTCAACAACCGCTGCTGACGTTTCCCAGAATGGGACTCATCGCGTCGAACTGCCGCGAGTGTCGAGAAAGAGGAGTTCCCCATCGTCAGCTCAGTTCCCGTCAGCACGCCGATCGGCGGGGGAGAGGTGCGCCCCGTCTATTTCGTGTCCGACAGCACGGGGATCACCGCTGAGACGCTGGGCAGCGCGCTGCTGGCGAACTTTCCCGGCGCCCGGTTTCAGCGACACACGTACCCCTTCGTCGACAGCGTGGACAGTGCGCGCCGGCTCGTGACGAAGGTGCGGGCGGCGGCCGAGGCGGGCGCCCGGCCGCTCGTGTTCACCACCATGAAGTCCCCCCGGGTGCTGGCCGAGATCGAGGACTCGGGGGCCGTTGTCATCGATCTGCTGGGCGGCCATCTGCGAGAGGTCGAAGCGGCACTCGGCACGACGGCATCCGAGCAGCTCGGTCAGTACCACGGGGTGGGTGACATCGAGCGCTACTTCGCGCGCATGCGGGCGGTGGAGTACGCGATAGAGCACGACGACGGTCAGAGCATGCGCGCGCTGGATGCGGCGGATGTCATCATCATCGCGCCGTCGCGATGCGGCAAGACCCCCACGACGATGTACCTCGCGTTGCAGTACGGGCTGCTGGTCGCCAACTACCCGCTCACCGACGACGACTTCCCGTCCGACGGCCTCCCCGTCGCGGTGGGCCGCTATGCGAAGAAGTGCTTCGGCCTGACGACGACGCCACTGCGCCTCAGCCAGGTGCGTCACGAGCGGCGCCCGGATTCCACGTACGCCAGCCTCGCGCAGTGCACGCTCGAACTGCGCCGCGCCGAAGACCTCTATCGCCGCAACCGCGTGCCGTTCCTCAACTCCTCGACGAAGTCGGTGGAGGAGATGTCCGCGGTCATCATGCAGTCCATGAGACTGCGCGCCTGAACCCGCCCCACACCGGAAACCGCCGGCCCTACAGATCGGGAGACCCCCAATGACCCACATCCTCTGGTTCACTGAGATCGGCATGGCCGACGTTCAACAGGTCGGCGGAAAGAATGCGTCTCTCGGCGAGATGGTGTCGAATCTGGCGGATGCCGGAGTCACGGTGCCGACGGGATTCGCGACGACCGCGGATGCCTACCGGGAATTCCTCGCCGGCGGCGGGCTGTACGACCGCATCCGCTCGGCCGTCGAGTCGCTGGACGTCTCGGATGTGACCGAGCTCACACGAGTGGGCGCGAGCGTGCGCGCGTGGATCGAGGAGCAGCCGGTGCCGCCGGGCCTGGAGGCGGCGATCCGCTCCGCATACGCGCAGTTGCTGGAGAACGACCCGCACCCGGACGACGTGTCGTGGGCGGTGCGCTCCAGCGCGACGGCCGAGGACCTGCCCGATGCCTCGTTCGCCGGTCAGCAGGAGACGTTTCTGAACATCAGCGGGATCGACAGCATCCTCGCGGCGATCCGCAGCGTGTTCGCATCGCTCTACAACGACCGGGCGATCGCCTATCGCGTGCACCACGGGTTCGACCACCACGATGTGGCGCTGTCGGCCGGTGTGCAGCGGATGGTGAGGTCCGATGTGGGAGCGTCGGGCGTCATGTTCACTGTCGACACCGAGTCGGGCTTCGACGACGCCGTCTTCGTCACGAGCTCGTACGGCCTCGGCGAGGCCGTCGTGCAGGGCGCGGTGAACCCCGACGAGTTCTACGCGTACAAGCCGGCGCTGCGAGAGCGGCGACCGGCGATCCTGAAGCGGTCGGTGGGCGAGAAGGCCGTGAAGATGGTCTACGCCGACAGCACCGACGTGGGCGCGAGCACGGTCTTCACGGATGTCGCCGCCGAGGAGCGCGCCGGGTTCAGCATCACCGACGCCGAGGTCGAGGAGCTCGGCCGGCAGGCGCTGATCATCGAAGCGCATTACGGACGCCCGATGGACATCGAGTGGGCGAAGGACGGTGTGGACGGCCGGCTGTACATCCTGCAGGCGCGACCGGAGACCGTCGTCTCGCGCGCCGAAGGAAACGTGATGCGGCGGTTCGTGCTGGGCGAGCGCGGTGAGCTGATCACCACCGGTCGTGCGATCGGTCAGCGCATCGGCGCCGGGCCCGTGCGCGTGATGACGTCGCTGGCGCACATGGATCAGTTCCGGCCGGGCGACGTGCTGGTCGCCGACATGACCGATCCGGACTGGGAGCCGATCATGAAGCGGGCGTCGGCCATCGTCACCAACCGCGGCGGACGCACGTGCCATGCCGCGATCATCGCGCGGGAGCTCGGCATCCCCGCCGTCGTCGGAACCGGCGATGCGACCACGGTGCTGCGTGACGGCCAGGAGGTCACGGTCTCGTGCGCCGAGGGCGACAACGGGAACGTGTACGCGGGGATGCTGCCGTTCGAGGAGGTCGTCACGCGGCTCGACGACATGCCCGAGAGCCCGGCCAAGATCATGCTCAACGTCGGAACCCCCGATCAGGCGTTCGCCTTCTCGCGACTGCCGCATCGTGGCGTCGGGCTGGCGCGCCTGGAGTTCATCATCAACCGGCAGATCGGCATCCACCCCCGCGCATTGCTCGAGCATGACCGCCTCGACGCTCCGCTGAAGGCCGAGATCGACGAGCGCATCGCCGCCTACCCCTCGCCGCGCGACTACTTCGTGCAGCGCGTCGCGGAGGGCGTCTCGATGATCGCCGCCGCGTTCGCCCCCGAGCCGGTGATCGTGCGCCTGAGCGACTTCAAGTCCAACGAGTACGCCAACCTCATCGGCGGGGAGCTGTACGAGCCGCACGAGGAGAACCCGATGCTCGGCTACCGAGGCGCCTCGCGATACATCTCGCCGGACTTCCGCGCGTGCTTCGACATGGAGTGCGCGGCCCTGAAGTTCGTCCGCGACGAGATGGGGCTGTCGAACGTGCAGATCATGGTGCCGTTCGTACGCACCGTGAAGGAGGCCGAAGAGGTGATCGCGCTGCTGGCCGAGAACGGGCTGCGCCGGGGCGAGAACGGGCTGCGCGTGATCATGATGTGCGAGCTGCCGTCGAACGCCGTGCTCGCCGACGAGTTCCTCGAGCACTTCGACGGCTTCTCGATCGGCTCCAACGACATGACGCAGCTGACGCTGGGACTCGACCGCGACTCCGGCCTGGTCGCCGGCACGTTCGACGAGCGCGACCCGGCGGTGCTGAAGATGCTGTCGATGGCGATCGCCGCGTGCCTGCGCGCCGGCAAGTACGTCGGCATCTGCGGGCAGGGCCCGAGCGACCACCCCGACCTCGCGGAGTGGCTCGTCGACCAGGGCATCGAGTCCATGTCGCTCAACCCCGACACGGTGGTCGAGACCTGGCTGAGGCTGGCCGGCGCCGATCGGCCGGTGCTCGTCGGGAGCTGACTCCGCCGGGCAGCTCGCGCGCGGTCATCGGCGTCTTGTCGCGTCGACTAAGGTGGCGCAACGCGCGGAGGCGACCCGGCCGACTCCGCGTGTTGCGACGCTTCCCGCGCCTGAGTGAGAGCGGCTCGCGTCGGGCCGGTCGAGGGCGACCTCGCTCTACGCGTCGTCCTTGGTCGACGCCCGGTAGCGGGCCGGTTCCGGAGTGCGGGCGAACCATCGACCCGTGACCTGCGTCGGCGCGATGCGCACCCAGCGGTACTTGAGGGTCGGGATCCAGGGGCTCAGGGGGAGTGCGTCGGCCGCGTCGATCTCGCGCTGGAGTTCGAGGCGCTCGGCCACGCCCTTCACGATCACGCTCGCAGCGAAGGTGTCGTCGTACTCATCGACCTCGAAGGCGACGCGCGGGTTCTCGCGGAGTTCGGCGAGCTTGGATCCCGGGGCCGTCCGGAACATCAGTCGGCCGCCGTCGGTGACGTAGTTGACGGGGAAGATGTCGGGTTCGCCGTCGACATCGAGGGCAAGGTGCCCCAGCTCGCGTCGAGCGAGGAGATTCCAGCACTGCTCTTCGCTCAAGGTCACGACCGCATCGTTCGCATCGCCCATGACGCCATCCCCATCGACACTCGTGCACGGTACCTTCTGCGCACAACATAGTCCTCTGCGGCGGAACCCGGGTGGTTCGCGTCAGCGATACCGATGCGGGATGGCTTCGCGCAGCGCTGTCGCCATCTGTGAGGGATGGTCGGTGGGGCGCTCGTCGATGTCCTGGAGCAGGAGCGAGCACAGCTCACCCATGTCGGCGACGCCCCTCGGCAGGGCGAGGAACAGATCCTCCCCCCCTGGCACCTCGGCGACACCCGCGGCTCGAAGGTACTCGTTGGCGGACTCGACGATGTCCCGCCGCTCGGTGCGGGTGAGCTCCCGATACCGGACGCTGGTCGTGCCGTCCGGGTGGATGCACTCTTCCCTCCCGCGCCGGTGCACGGGCTTGGGGCCCGTCGCTACCAGCGACGGGTCGACCTCGGCCACCAGCCGCGCGATGAGCTGCTGGAAGCCAACGTCAGGCACCCGAACCTTCTCGATCATGGGAAGACACACGGAACGTTGGCCGGGCAGGTGAACACCGCACCGTTGAGGTAGCCGGCGGTGTACAGCGAGTACCCGGCCGGCTTGAAAGAAGTGCGGAAGGAGCCGTAGTAGTCCGCCACGTTGACCAGCCTATTGCCGAATACGGTGTTCGAGTCCCAGCGGTAGGTCACCGTGTTGATCGTCGGGTCGGCGTTGAAGTAGTGGTAGCCGCAGCTGATCGCGCCCTGCCCTAGTCTCATCAGCATGGGGTCGACGGCGAACGCCTATCTCACCGGGTTCGGCCGGTACCTTCCGGGTGATCCGGTCGACAACGACGGCATCGCGGCCCGTCTGGGCGGCACGGATGCCGTCACGGACCGCATCCGCCGGCGCGTACTCGAGGCCAACGGCATCCGTCAGCGCCACTACGCGCTCGACGACCAGGGCGAGCCGACCGAACTCAACGAGGAGCTCGCGGTCAAGGCCCTCCGGGCGGCGCTCGACGACCGTGGCATCGCCGCGAGCGACCTGCGGATGCTGGCGTGCGCCACGACCATGGGCGATGTGCTCGTGCCGGGGTTCGCGTCGATGGTGCACGGCCGCCTGGGTGGCGGGCCGATGCAGCTGCTGTCGGCGTCGGGCGTCTGCGCCTCGAGCCTCGCGGCCCTCGACGCCGCCGTCAGCAAGATCCGGCTGGGCGACCACCCGCGCGCTGCCGTCGTGGGGTCGGAGCTCGCGAGCCGCAGCCTGCGGCAGCGGCGGTACGACGGCATCCGCGCCGGCATGGACTCGCACTTCCTCCGCTGGATGCTGTCCGACGGCGCGGGGGCCGTCGTGGTGGAGTTCCAGCCGCATCCGGGCCGGCCGTCGCTGCGGGTGGACTGGGTGCGCCAGGTGTCGCTCGCGCACGAGCACGACGTGTGCATGCGCGCCGGCATGGCCGGCGCGGAGCCGGTCGTGGGGAGCACGTGGCAGGACGGGGGCATCGGCGACGCCGAGGCGGCCGGCATGTTCCTGCTGCGGCAGGACGTCTCGATGCTCGACGATCTGGCGGGCGCCGGCATCGCGCAGTTCGAGGAGCTCGTCGACATCGGCCTCGTCGACGTGCGCCACCTCGACCATGTCGTGTGCCACTACAGCACCAACGCCTTCCGCGACGTGGCCTTCGACGCGCTGCGGGCCCGCATCCCCACGCTCGACACCGACCGCTGGTTCTCGAACCTCGAGACCCGCGGCAACACCGGGTCGGCGAGCATCTTCATCGCACTCGAAGAGGCGTGGCGCACGGGACGGTTCGCGCCGGGGGAGACGGTGCTGCTGGCCGTGCCCGAGTCGGGGCGGTTCTCGTTCGCCTTCGCCCACCTCACCGTGGTCGCCCCACCGGATCAGCAAGGAGCACCGACATGACGCATGCCGAGACGACCGTCACCGCGCAGATCGGGACGGAGAGGGACACGGATCTGGATGCCGCGACCGCCGTCGCCCGCAGCCTCTTCGAGCGGCTGGCCGACGTGTGGGTCGAGCTCGAGGAGCGCCTCGACCAGGTTCCGATCCTGCGGCGGCTCGCCGACGGGACGGTGACCCTGCACGACTACGAGCGCCTGCTCTTCAACCTCCGCCAGCAGGTGGTCGACGGCTCGCCGTGGATCTCGCGCGCGGCCTCGAGCTTCGACATCGCCCACTTCGAGCTGCGGGCGGCGGCCATCCGCCACGCCGAGGAGGAGCACCGCGACTACCTCATGCTCGAGCGCGACTACGTGGCGATCGGCGGCTCGCTCGACGAGCTGCGGCGGGGCCGCAAGAACATCGGCTCCGAGGCGCTGTCGGGGTACATGTTCCATTACGCCGGCCGGCCGAATCCGGTGGGCCTCCTCGGCGCGATGTTCATCATCGAGGGACTCGGCGCGAAGCGGGCCGCCGGCTGGGCGGCGCGCTTCCAGGAGGTGCTCGGCCTCGCCGACAACCAGGTGCACTTCCTGCGCTACCACCAGGAGGCCGACGCCGAGCACACCGGCGACATGGAGGCGATCCTCACCTCGGGGATCATCGCCGACGCCGATGCCGACGAGATCGTCCGCTGCGCGCAGGTCGTCGCCCGCCTCTACGCGCTGCAGCTGGAAGAGCTGGATCGCTGACATGGCGGCATCGCGGCCCTCCCTCCCCGAGTTCGTGCGCTCCGACCCCAGCATGTGGGAGGCGGTGTACGCGGATCCCTCGGTGCCGCTCGACCGCGCCCTCGTGCGCCAGATTATCGACGATCAGCGGCGGATGTCGCGCCGCTGGCTCTATCCGATCGCCCGTGTCTTCTCGCGCGTGCTCGTCGCGGTGATCTCGATCATCAAGCGGGTCATACCGTTCCGGTGGATGCCGCTTCGCACGATGGACTGGCTCTGCGTATGGTTCCTGCGCAACTTCGTCTCACCCGACGCGGTGGAGCTGCTCATCCGGCACTTCGTCATCGAGACGAACCTCGTGAACTTCATCATCCGCAACACCGCCATCGAGATGGACCCCGTCACGCTGCGCCCCGAGAGCCTCTCGGGCCTGGGGGATCAGGCGGTGGTCGAGCACGACGTCAACGTGTACGACCTGCTCATCGCGCTCGACGGCGTGGCGCTGACGCCGCCCGAGCAGCTGGACTTCCGGCAGCTCGACATCCCGCCGCTCGATGCCGAACGGCGTCATCGCCGGCTGCTGAAGCTCGACATCCAGACGGCGCTCTGCTTCATGAACATCCCGTTCTCGATGGCGCTCACGGTCGAGGAGTACCGCCGGGCGGTGCACTCGATCCGGTTCGACGACTCGTTCCTCGAGATCCTCGCGCTCGTCACCGACGATGACACGTTCCGCCACTGGAAGCTCGCGGGCATGAGCCTCTGGATGGACTCGAACGTCGACGTGCCGCGGATGGTCTACCGCCACGCGCTCGTGTGCGAGTACGCGCACGCCCACCTCGTGAAGCTCGCCGGCGGCGACTATCCCCGCGACACCGCCGCTGACTTCGACTGAAGCCGGGACCGCCCGGACACGGACTCCCGCGCCCCTGGCCGCGCCGGCCCCAAGGGGCGTTAGCATCGCACCGACGGAACGCGTGCGACGAGAGGCACGATGAGCCTGGACGAGATCGATCCCACCGCCCCGCCCTCGGGCGAGGGCTGCGCCGACTGCGACGAGGTCGGCGGGTGGTGGGTGCACCTGCGGCGCTGCGCCGTGTGCGGACAGGTGCGCTGCTGCGACACGTCGCCGGCGCAGCACGCGAGCGCGCACTTCCGCTCCACCGGGCACCGCTACGTGCGCAGCTTCGAGCCGGGCGAGGACTGGTTCTGGGACTACCTCTCGCACGACTACGTCGACGGACCGCCGCTCGCCCCGCCGGCCTCACGGCCCTTGACACAGCCCTCGCCGGGACCTGCGGGCCGAGTGCCTGCGGAGTGGCGGCAGCTGATCCACTGACATCCACTGAGCCACGGGAGCACCGATGGGCAGCACCACGCTGAAGCAGCACGAGATCGAGCGGATGATGAAGCCGCCGCTGACCGACGAGCAGTGGAACCGCCTGGTCGCCTTCGGCGAGCCGAGCGATGTCGCCGCCGGCGAGTACCTCTTCCAGGCGGGCGATCGCGACTACGACCTCATCCTCGTCGAGACGGGCGAGATCGAGCTCGTGCGGGTCGCCTTCGGCTGGGTGGGCGAGACGCGCATCGGCACGATGGGGCCGCGCAGCTTCGTCGGCGAGCTCGGGCTCCTCAACGGCCAGGGGGCGTTCCTCTCGGCGCGCGCCACGCGTGCGGGGCGGATGCTGCGGGTGAGCCGGGCGCAGCTGCGCCTGCTCATGGCGGAGGACGACGACCTGTGCGACATCGTGCTGCACGCGCTGTGGGCCCGCCGCGAGATCCTCCGGCGCGGACCCGCAGCCCTGACCCTCAAGCTCGTCGGCCCTCGCTCCTCCCGCGACTTCCTGGCGCTGCGGCGTTTCGCCGACCGGGTCGACCTCGTGCACACGGCGATCGAGCTCGGCCCCGGTGACCTCGGCACGCTCGGCGAGCACGGGATCACGCTCGACGACCTCCCCGTGGCCTTCATCCAGGGTGAGCCGATGATGCGGGCGACACCGGGCATGGTCGCCGAGCGGCTGGGACTGAGCTATCAAGCGCATGCCGACGAAGTCGTCGATCTGGTGGTCGTCGGCGGCGGACCCGCGGGACTCGCCGCCGCGATCTATGGGGCATCCGAGGGTCTGAGCACGGTGCTGCTCGACGCCGTCGCCCCGGGCGGACAGGCCGCCGCGACCTCCAGGATCGAGAACTTCCTGGGCTTCCCGTTCGGCGTGAGCGGCGGCGACCTCATCGGCCAGGCGTCGCTCCAGGCGCTCAAGTTCGGTGTGCGCGTCTACGCGCCGTGCGAGGCCGTGAGTCTTCGCCCGGCGGGCGAACACCTCGAGATCACGCTCACCGACGGACGCGTCATCCGTGCCCGTACTGCGGTCGTCACGTCCGGCGCCGCGTATCGCACGCTCGACCTCGACCGCTGGAGCGAATTCGAGGGGGCGGGCATCTACTACGCGGCAACGCCGCTGGAGCTGCGTCAGGTGCTCGAGTCGCCGGTCGTCGTGGTGGGCGGCGCGAACTCCGCCGGGCAGGCGTCGCTCTATCTCGCCGCGAACGGATGCCCCGTACATCTGGTGGTGCGGGGGACCGACCTGGGAAGCCGCATGTCGTCGTACCTCGTCGACCGGCTCCTGGAGGAGCCTCGGGTCGAAGTGCACACCGAGTCGCGCGTCGTCGGCCTGGACGGCTCGGCGAGTCTCGAGAGCGTGAGGATCGACTCGATCGGGGCTGTCGCCGCCCGGGGCCTGTTCTGCTTCATCGGCGCCGAGCCGGCCACCTCGTGGCTCGCCGACCTCGACCGCGACGACGACGGGTTCCTGCGGACCGGCACGGATGTGTCGGTGCAGTCGCTGGAGCGGTGGCAGAACCTCGGCCGCGAGCCGCTGCCGTTCGAGACCTCCGTGCCCCGCATCTTCGCGGCGGGCGACGTGCGCCGCGGCTCGATGAAGCGCGTCGCCGCGGCGGTCGGCGAAGGCTCCAGCGCGGTGGCATCGGTCCACCGGGCGCTCGCCGACCTCCGGTGAACGCCCGGTGCGCAGGTCAACCGCGCCCCCACAGGAGCGGGAAGGGGTTTCCGGTCCTGCAGAGCGCCGGTTGACCTGTGGAAGCGGGACGGATGCTGCGCCCGGGCGTGCGCGGCCCCTTCAGCGGCGAACCCTCACCAGCCGCCGCGGGTGGGCGTGTGGTCGCCGCGGGCGTCGTCGGGCATCGCCATCTCGGCGCGCACGCCCAGGAGACGGATGGGGCGCGCGGGCTCGATCTTCGCGACGAGTTCGAGCGCCCGCGCAATCACGACCTCCCGATCGGACGTGGACGGGATCTTCTTGGTGAAGGTCTTCGTCAGGAACGGCGCGTAGCGCACCTTCAGGCCCAGGCCCACGACGGGGCGGTCGTCGGCGGCCACCTCGTCGAGCACCTGGTCGAGGAGCTGTCGCGCCGCCCGCTCGATCTCGGCCGGGTCGACGATGTCGGCCTGGAACGTCGTCTCCTTGCTGTGGCCGCGGGCGATCCACGGCGTGTCGTCGACGACGGCCGAGCCGTCGCCGCGCCCCAGCTGCCGGTACCACAGGCCCATCTTCGGCCCGAACTCGCGCGTCAGGGCGTCCGGGTCGGCGACCGCGAGCTGCGACACCGTCTCGATGCCGAGCAGCGCGAGGCGCTTCGAGATCCTGGAGCCGACTCCCCACAGCGCGATCGTGGGCCGGTCGCCCATGACGTCGAGCCAGTTGTCGGCGGTGAGCCGGAACGTGCCGCGGGGCTTGCCGAAGTCGGTCGCGTTCTTCGCGCGGACGAGCGTGTCGCCGATCCCGATGCTGCAGTGCAGCCGGGTGCGCCCGAGCACGGCCTCCTGCGTTCGCCGGGCGTAGGCCTCGGGATCGTCCGTCGTGACGCCGACGAAGGCCTCGTCCCACCCGATCACCTGCACCACGGCTCCCGGCTGCGCGCGCAGCGTCGCCATGACCTCCTCCGACGCCGCCAGGTAGGCGGGGGCGTCGACCGGCAGGATGACGGCGTCCGGCGCCTTACGGGCGGCGATGCGCAGCGGCATCCCTGATCCCACTCCGAACTCCCGCGCCTCGTACGAGGCGGTGGAGACCACCGCCCGCTCGGTCGGGTCGCCGCGACCGCCCACGATCAGAGGCTTGCCGGCGAGGCCGGGGTTCCGCAGCACCTCGACGGCGGCGATGAACTGGTCGAGATCGACGTGCAGCACCCACGGTCGCGCCCCGGGAGCGCGGGCGACGACGGACTCGCTCACGGACTCGCCCCTGGCCACCGGCGCATGGAACGAGACTAGGCCGCCCCGACGACACGGCGCACCGGCCGGGTGCTCGCCATAGCGCGGCTAACCGGCGCGTGCGGGCCCGTCAACCCCCGTGCCCGGCCCTCACCACGTCCGTACGGTGGCCACAGCCGTATCGCGAAAGGAAGAACGATGTCCGACAACCTCCCCTCCGACATCCCGCCCGCCCCCGACGGCCAGGTGGGTGTCCAGCCGCTGCGGGACCGCGACACCTCGATCGAGCCCGACCCCACACTGGACCCCGCCCAGGCGGAGTGGGACCGCACCAACGGCCCCGACTCCGACGGAGCGGACTCCGACGGATTCGACGAGGACGGGCCGACCGCCACCGGCGACGACCCGGCGCACATCCCCAGCGACGACGAGGAGGTTCCGCGCTCCGACATGCCGGCGGACTTCCTCCAGCCCGAGACGCAGGACCTCGACCCCACCATCGCCGAGCTCGGCGAGGAGGGCCAGGGAGACCTCGCACCCGAGGACTACTGACCCAGGCGCCGCAGGGGAAGGGGCGGATGCCGCGTCCGCGGCGTCCGCCCCTTCTCACACGTAGCCGAACAGCGGGGGGAAGACCACGACGACGAGCGCAGCCCAGCCCAGGTACACCGGCAGGAAGCCGGTCTGCCAGCGCTCCAGGCGCTCGAACGGCGCGCGCCGCATGGTGAACCGCAGCTGCAGCCACGCGGCGCCGGCGAGGTTCACGAAGAGGATGACGTTGAGCCCCAGCGAGGCGAGCTTGTTGGGGCTCGCACCCCACTCCGCGATGCGGCCGATCATGGCGACGAGCACCAGGATGTCGACCACGAGCGCGGCGACGACCATGAGCAGCTGCAGCCGGTCGAACCACGACGGCGGCGACAGCGGCTGGCGTGCCGAGAGGGCGTAGAGCAGCAGCCCGACGACGACCACCAGCACCACGTCGAAGAGGATCAGCAGGTCGCGCTGCCCGAACATCTCGGTGGCGCCGCCGTCGACGAGGCTTCCCTGCAGGAAGCCGGCGACGATGAACGCGACCAGCAGCAGGGTGAACAGCGGCGTGAAGAGCTTCGTCAGCACCGGCGCGATATTCTCGATGACGCTCTGCTTCGCCTCGACCAGCCAGGCCGCGATGACCACGGCGCCCGCGATGCCGCAGGGGACCATGAACTCCTCGACGAACCAGCTCGCGTCGAGGTCGATCGCCGCGAAGACTCCCATCGTCAGGGCGATCAGCACGCCGCCGCCGAGCGCGATGAGCGCGAGATAGACGACCCATTCGCCCGTGAAGCGGACGAAGTCCATCCGGGCCCGGCTCGATCTCACGCGGCCGTCGACGTACGCGATGCCGGTGACGATCCACAGCACGACCGCGAGGTGGGTCGCGGCCAGAAGCAGCGTGGAGCCACCGGCCGCGAACGGGTACACCGTCATCACGATCGCGCCGGCGACGAACGGCGTGGCGACGATGGCGATCGTGGGGGGAGAGGCTCGCCGGCGAACGAGGAAGTACGCGGCGAGGAACGGCAGCACGAGGAGGGCGAAGGAACGGGCATAGAAGTCCGCGTCCCCACCCAGGGTGATGCCGAAGAGCGCCGGTGCCTTGATCGCGACCGCCGCGCCGACCGCAAGCCCTACCGCGAGGATCAGCCCGCGGTCGGTGCGCGCGAGGGGTTCGCTGGGGAGCATCAGCTGCTTCCATAGCCGGTCGGAGTGCTCGCGCGCGAACTCGCGGGAGAGATCGTCGAGGCGACCGAGCCGCTTCACGCCGACGAGGAACGCCTCGTCGGCGTCGAGACCGGATGCCTCGAGCCGGTCGATCTGACCCCGCAGGTGGTCTTCGAGCTCATCGACGTCGCGTCCGTCGATGGCCTCGGGGCGGGAGACGAACGCGCGCCAGGCGGCGATCTGCTCTTCGATGAGAGGGTCGAGGTCGTCGGTCACGTCAGACTCCTCCGAGGGCCGGCGCCCCGGCGAAGTCGGTGCCGCCGTCGCGATCCGGCCAGACGCGCTGCAGCGCCCGGCTCACGACGGCCCATTGCCGCCGCTGCTCGGCGAACGCGGCGCGACCGCTCGCGCTGAGCCGGTAGTGCTTGCGGGGCCGGCCGCTCGGGGAGGTGCCCCACGACGACTCGACGTGGCCGAGCCTCTCGAGGCGGTGCAGGAGCGGGTAGAGCATCCCGTCGCTCCACTCGAGCTCGCCGCCCGAGAGTTCGCCGACGCGCTGAAGGATCGCATAGCCGTACGACTCGCCGTCGGCCAGGATGCCGAGCACCATCGGGGTCGCGGCGGCTGCCACGAGGTCTTTGCCGATCTTCACGTCCGACCTCCGTACCTTGGACTGCTAGATACATAGAAGTACAAGTCATCTAGAAGCGCAAGGCATGCGAACGACGCGCCGTGACGCGTCTTCCTCGCACGCGAGCGGCCGGTGCGAGGACAATGGGGCCTCATCCGGAGCGCATCCGGCAGAGCCCGAGGAGCCGAGATGGCCCGTTCCCTCTCCGAGATCCGCGAGCGGTCCCGCGCTCGCGCGCAGGCACGCGCGGCAGCGCGGGCGGAACTGAAGAACACCGCGTACGAGATCTTCATCGGCGCGCTGTCGATCCTGTCGATCGTCAACCTGCTGCTGGTCTACCTGGTGGCGGGGGACTCGGCGCTGGAGCTCGTGCTGTCGGTGATGAACGCCCTGTTCAGCGCGATCTTCCTCGGGGACTTCCTCTACCGCATCTTCACCGCCCCCTCGGCCATGCAGTACTTCTTCCGGGGTTTTGGCTGGGCCGACCTGCTCGCGAGCCTGCCGTTCCCGCAGTTCAAGATCCTGCGCCTGTTCCGGCTGCTCCGGGTGTTCCGGCTGCTGCGGGAGCTCGGCCCGCGGACCGTGTGGACCACGCTCATCCACGATCGCGCCAACAGCGCCCTGATGACGCTGCTGCTCATGGGCATACTCGTGCTGCAGTTCGGCAGCATCTCGATCCTCTATGTCGAGGAGGACGCCGAGGGGGCGAACATCACCTCGGCCTCCGACGCGCTCTGGTACACGGTCGTCACCATCTCCACGGTCGGCTACGGCGATCAGTACCCGGTCACCAACGCCGGCCGGCTCATCGGCACGCTGATCATCGTCGTCGGCGTCGGCATCTTCGGCACGTTCACCGGCTATCTCGCGAACCTGTTCCTGGGGCCGCGCAAGGCCGCCGACGACGCGGAGACGGATGCCGACACCTCAGCGCCGGCCGACGACGCCGACGCTGCGGCTGACGAGGCGGCGCCGCCGTCGATCGCCGACCACGCCGCCAAGGGCGTCGCGGCGGGTGCAGTCGCCGGAGCGGTGAAGGCGGGCGCCGAGGCGAGCGCCCCTGGAGCGCCGATCTTCGCAGAAGACGTCCCCCTCTCGGGACACCCGGATCCGGCATCGCGGGATGACGACGCCGAGCGACTGCGCACGCTCCTCGCCCAGCAGGAGGAGACGATGGCGGAGATCCGCAAGCTGCTCACCAGCACAGCCCTGTAGCACCCGGCAGCGCCGCGCGGCGCTGCCGAAAGTGGCGGTTATCGCCGGTTCGTGGTGTGCGAGGCGGCCCCAGGTGCCACTTCCGGCAGGCGCGTTGGCGTCGAGGTGGCAGGTGTTGTCGCCTCGGTGTCGGTGAGGCGGCCCCAGGTGCCACTTCCTGTAGGCGCGTCGCGTCGAGGTGGCAGGTGTTGTCGCTTCGGTGTCGGTGAGGTGGCCCCAGGTGCCACTTCCTGTAGGCGCGTTCGCGTCGAGGTGGCAGGTGTTGTGGCTTCGGTGTCGGTGAGGCGGCCCCAGGTGCCACTTCCTGCAGGCGCGTCGCGTCGAGGTGGCAGGTGTTGTCGCTTCGGTGTCGGTGAGGCGGCCCCAGGTGCCACTTCGACGGCGCGTCCGTGCGGTGTCCGGCGTCAGCCGCGAGAGGCGACCGCGTTCCAGAGGCCGGCGCCGAGCACGACGCAGGCGGCGAGCAGGGGAGCGAACAGTACGGTGCCGGCTCCGGCGGCGTCGGCGACGAGCCCGGTGAGGGCGGATGCTGCGGACTGGCCGACGACGATGGCCGAGCCGAGCATCGTCATCACGGTGGCGGAGCGGCCGCGCGGGCTGAACGCGGCGGCGAGGCTGTACTGCGTGACGAGAGTGGGGCCGATGCCGACGCCGATCACCAGGAGGCAGATCGCGATCGGCGCGACGCCGCCGGCGAAGGGCAGCGCCACCGCGCCGGCGACGATGATCGAGGCGAACGTCAGCCACCGTGCGCGCAGCGTGAAGCGGGCCGGGAACAGCGCGGCGCCGAGCGCCAGGGCCGCCGAGCCGACGCCCATCGCGCCGTACACGAGCCCCGCCTGCTCGGGCACGCCGCGCTCGGCCATGAAGGCCGTGAGCGAGGTCAGCATGGCGCCGAAGAACAGGCCCATGCCGAGCGCGCCGAGGGCGGGCGCGAGCACGCGCGGCCGGAAGAGGTCTCGAGCCGGCGCCTGCTCGGTGAGGGAGCCGCCCGCCGCTGGGGTGACCGTGCGGGCGGTGGGATGCAGCGCGAACGCGCTCACGAAGACGAGGCCGAGCACGGCGGCGCCGACCACCGGGGCGGCCGGGTTGAGCGTCGTCGCGAGGAGGCCCACGATGACCGGCCCGAACACGAAGACGATCTCGTCGGCCGCGGACTCGTACGCCATCGCGCCGTTCACGACCGGCGTCCGGCGCTCTTTCGGATACGCCCGGCCGATGATGCCCACGAGCCGGCTGCGCGAGAGCGGCGCGACCTGGGGCATCGTCGCGCCGATGAAGAACGCGACGGCGAGGAGCGCAGCATCCGGAACCGGCGCGAAAGCCAGCCACGCGATCGTCGCGAGCATCGCGCTGTTGACCGCCCCTGCGACGAGCAGCACCGGGCGCTGGCCGAAGCGGTCGGCCGCCGCGCCCAGCAGCGGTCCGACGAGAGCGGTGCCGAGGCCGGTCATGGCGCTGGTGGCGCCGCCGAGGGCGAGCGAGCCGCGGGCCGAGACGACGAGGGTGAGGATGCCGACCACCATCATGGCGAACGGCAGCCGCGCGACGAGCGCGGTGGGGAAGTAGGCGTAGCCCGCCTCGCGGATGAGGCTCGGGCGCCGGACGGCGGCGCGCGCAGCGGTGTGGGGCTCGACAGCGGGCGTGTCGACGAGGGTCGTGTGCATCTTGCTCCTGGCCATGCGCCGAGGGTCGGCGGCTCTTGGTGCCGCCTTGAGCGCAGCCCGGAGCCGCAGACAGGTAGATGCACATCGAAATGGGCACGGCCAGTTTACCGTGGCCCGCCTGAGCGATGCCTGTCCGGGAGTGGGAGGATGCTCCCGGAGTGCTCGACATCCCGTCCGGCGAAGACTGAAGGAGGAAGACATGTCGTTCCAGGCATATCTCGACACGATCGAGACCAAGACGGGTCTCACACCGCGCCAGCTTCTCGAGAAGGCGCACGAGAAGGGCTTCGACGAGACCACCAAGGCCACGCCGATCGTTGAGTGGCTCGCGGCCGACTACGGACTCGGACGCGGTCACGCCATGGCGATGGTCCACGTGATCACGAAGGGCCCGCAGATCAGCGACAAGCACGTCGGCACCGGCACGACCCACTCCGACCCGACGAACACGCTGTGGCTCGACGGCAAGGCGACGAACCCGAATCCCTGAACCTCAGCCTCGCGGCCTGGGGCGGCTGCGATCTCGCCTCAGCGGGGCCGCCGCCACCACGGCCGGCGGCGTGAGGACGCGGCATCCGTCTCGTCCTGCGCGATCTGCGCGATCTGCGCGGCGCGCGCTTCGCGGCGCCGGTGCCAGGCCGCCACCTCGGTCTCGACATCGCGCGTGGGCGTCACGACGGGCGGTCCACCGAGCAGCTGCCGACGGGCCTCGATGACGCGGCGGTTGAAGTCCTCAAGGGCCTCGCGCACCTCGTCCTCACGGGCGAGCGCGTCGAGCCTCGCCTCGAGCTCCGCGCTCTCGACCCGCAGCCTGAGCGCCGGAGGACCCAGCCCGGTGAGCTGCTCCCTCTCGATCTTGCGGCGGATCCACCAGTCCGGGTCGTGCGTCTCACCCAGCCCCGGGATCGGCTTCCCGGCTCCCGGCAGGTCGTCGAACTCGCCGCGGCGCATCGCCTGCTGGATCGCCGTCTCGACGACCGCCGCACGGTCGGCGGCCGAATACGCGCGCGCGGCTCGCGAGCCCGCGGCGGCAGCATCCGTCTTCCCGTCCTCGGCGCCCGCGCCGTCCCCGTCCTCGGCGCCATCGCGGTGCGCCGCCCGGTAGCGGGCGGCGGCCAGGCGCGGATCATCGGTCATGAGCCCGAGACGTGGTCCCGCCACGAGTGCTGCGGGTCGTAGCCGAGCAGGCGGCGGGCCTTGTCGATCGACAGCAGTGTGTCGTGCTCGCCGAACGCGCGCGTCTCGACGCCCGGGAACACCTCGGCGACGAGTTCGGCGTTCGGCCGCGACATCACCGTGTCGGCGGCGGCGATGATGTACGTCTCGAAGCCGGTGGGCGCGACCTCGAGCGCGCGCTGCACGGCCTGTGCGCCGTCGCGCGCGTCGATGTAGCCCCAGAGGTTCCACTTGCGCTCCGTCGCGTCGTCGTCGTACGACGGGAACGCCTCGTAGTCCTCCGGCACCATCACGTTGGAGAACCGCAGGCCGGTGATCGACAGGTCGGGGTGCCACCGCACCAGCTCGACCGCCATGCGCTCCTCGAGCGTCTTCACGAGCGAGTAGACCGACTCGGGCCGCGGCGGGTACTCCTCGTCGACCGGGATGTACGGCGGTGGCACGTCGAACGGCAGTCCCAGCACGGTCTCGCTCGACGCGTAGACGATGCGACGGATGCCGAGCCTCACGGCCGCCCAGAACACGTTGAACGTCGCCGTCATGTTGTTGTGGAACGTCGCGACATCGGAGCGGATGCCGGGGGCCGGGATGGCGCCGAGATGCACGACCGCGTCGAACCCGTCGTGCCGGTCGTTCACCGCGGCGAGCGCGTCGACGACCTGCCCGTAGTCGGTGAGGTCGACCTGGACGAAGCCGGGCCCGCGGGTGCCGACCACGTCGAGTCCGATGACGTCGTGGCCTGCCGCACGCAGTTCGCGGTCGACGACGGTTCCGAGCTTTCCGGACGAGCCGGTGAGGGCGATGCGCATGACTCCAGCCTGCCATCGCCACAAGGGCGCGGGGGCGGGATGGGAGCGGGTGATGCATGGGGTGGAGTTTCCGCGGATTGCGGTGCTCGGCGTCTACCTCACCTGTAGGAATTGACAGGCGGGGAGTCTGCGACACTCCGGCGCTGAAGGCCGTCCTTCTGGTTGGCTCATGTACATGGTCAACGCGTTCTGAGGTGCACGATGGCGCAGCGAGATTCCCTTGGGAAGCGTGAACAGGCGCGTCGGCCCGGCACGGTCTACGCAACGATTGCCGTCGCGGTGATTCAAGTCGTCGCGACGATCGTCGTCTCTTTGATGTTCACGGTCGACATGTTCAGTCTCGGCGCCTGCACCGGGTGTCCCGATCAGGCGCAGAAAACTGCTCAACTCATCTTCTTCGTGCCGACGCTGGCTATGATCGCCCTGACGATCGGAGCCATGGTGCTCGGGTATGCGAAGAATCGGTCGCTGTCCTGGGTTCCTTTGGTCGCGTCGGCAGGCACACTAGTCGCCTATGTCGTCGCGCGGAACTACATCTACGGGGTCATCTGAAAACCGGGGTCGGTCAGGCCCGCGGCGGGCTCGTCGACTCGCGCACGATGAGGTGCGTGGGCAGCGGGGTGTCCTCGGTGATGCTGTCGGGCTCCTCCACCGCGATCAGCACCTTCTGCATGATGAGCTCACCCAGGCTGCCGAAGTCCTGGCGCACCGTGGTGAGCGGCGGGTAGAGGAACCCTGCCTCGGGCACGTCGTCGAAGCCGACGACGCTGACATCCTCCGGAACCCGCAGGCCCCGCTCGCGCAGCGCGGACAGCAGGCCGATCGACATGTGGTCGTTCCCGGCGAACACGGCGCTGCCGGGCTCGATGTCGAGTTCGAGCCCCACCCGGTGGCCGCTCGCCGCCGACCAGTCGCCGTGCACCGGATCGATGATCTCGAGCCGGCGCTCGCCGAGTTCGTCACGCCATCCCCTGACGCGCTCGAGCGCATCGGGCGCGCGTGTCGGGCCCGCGAGGTGCAGGATCCGCGTGTGACCGAGTTCGGCCAAGTGGCGCACCGCCGACCGGGCGCCACGATACTGGTCGATCGACACGATGTGCGGGCTCCGTCTCGCCGTCGCGGTCGCCGCGACGAGAGGGATGCTGAGATCCAGGCCGCGCACGACCTCCAGCACCCCGATGTCGACGACGATGAGCACGACGGCATCCACCCGCTGACGCAGCAGCCCTTCGACGGCCCCCTTGATCGCCGCAGGATCCGGGTCGACGGCGCTCACGGTGTCGACGCTGTAGCGCGCCGCGCGCGCCGCGATGTTGAAGTGCGTCGCGATCGACGTGGGGCCGTAGTCGGGTACGCCCGGCGTGACGAGACCGATGGTGCGCGTGCGCCGGGTCACGAGGGCGCGGGCGGCGGGGGAAGGGCTGTAGCGCAGCTGCGCGATCGCCTGCTCGACGCGGGCGCGCGTCGCGGGACGCACATTCGGCAGGTCGTTGATGACACGCGAGACCGTCTGGTGCGACACCCCCGCGAGGCGGGCGACGTCGAAGATGTTCGCGGCCCGCGTCGATCCGTCGTCGGCCGTCACGCGCGGGTCACTCATCGAGGTCTTCCGGTCGCGCGACGAGGGCGAGGAGCGAGTCGACGGTCAGGGACTCGGAGGGGAGCGTGTCGACGATGCGGCCGTCCCTCAGGATGGCCACGCGATGCCCGACGCGCAGCACCTCCTCGAGCTCGGCCGAGATGAACATGACCGACAGGCCGTTCGCGGCCATCTCGCTCACCAGGTTCTGGATCTCGACCTTCGCGCCGACGTCGATCCCGCGGGTCGGCTCGTCCAGCACCAGTACCCGCGGCGACAGGGCGAGCAGCCGCGCGAGCAGCACCTTCTGCTGATTCCCGCCCGAGAGCGTGCCGGCGGGGCGATCGAGATCGGGCGGGCGGATGTCGAGAGCCTCCACCCAGCTCGCGGCGAGCTCGCGCTGTCGGGCAGGCGGGATGCGCCTCAGCATGCCCCTGTCGGCCTGGAGCGCGAGAGTGATGTTCTCGAGCACGCTCAGGTCGCTGATGATCCCTTCGGTGCGGCGGTTCTCGGACGAGTACACGACCCCCACCGAGATCGCCGCGCGTGGACCGGATCGCTTCGCATCGAGACCTTCGATCCGGATGACGCCGCTGTCGATCCGATCGATTCCGGTGAGCGCGCGTGCGAGTTCGGTGCGTCCGGAGCCGAGGAGCCCGGCCACCCCGAGGACCTCGCTCTCGTTGAGATCGAGATCCGCATCACGGATGCCGGATCCCGCGGTGACCCCGCGCGCGATGAGCGCCGGACGCGGCGTCTCGGAAGCGTCGTCCGCCCTCGGCGTCGCGGTGAGGGCCGTCGCCGTACGGCCGAGCATGGCCTGCACCAGATCGATGCGCAGCAGTTCGCGGGTGAGGTATTCGCCGATGAACCTGCCGTCGCGCAGCACTGTCACGCGATCGCAGATCTCGTAGACCTGGTCGAGGAAGTGCGATACGAACAGGATCGCCACGCCGCGCTGCTTGAGCTCGCGGATGACCCGGAAGAGCTCCGCGACCTCGTCGAGGTCGAGACTCGACGTCGGCTCGTCGAGCACGAGCACGCGCACGTCGGTGGAGATCGCGCGGGCGATGGCCACCAGCTGCTGCACCGCCAGCGAATGCGTGCCCAGCCGTGAGCCGGGGTCGATGTCGAGTCCGAGGTCGCTGAGCACCTCACGCGCTTCGCGGCGCATCCGGCGCCAGTCGATCATGCCCCCGCGCCGCGGTTCGCGGCCCAGTGCGATGTTCTCGGCGACGGACACGTTCGGCAGAAGGTCGATCTCCTGGTACACCGTGTTGATTCCCGCCGCCTGGGCATCGTGCGGCGAGGTGAAGCGGACGACCTCCCCGGCGAGGGTGAGAACCCCCGAGTCCAGGGGGAGTGCCCCGGTGATCGCCTTGATGAGCGTCGACTTGCCCGCGCCGTTCTCGCCCATGAGCGAGTGCACCTCGCCGGGGAACAGGCGGAAGTCGACACCGTCGATCGCGGCATCAGCCCCGAAGCGCACCGTCGCCCCGGAGAGCTGCAGCAGCGGCCGCGCCTCGTCCATCAGGCCATTATCCCGGCGGAGTGAGGTGCGGCCGCTGCGCGCAGACGTGGTGTCGCCGTCCTATCTTCGACGCTGCGAACGTGCGACGATCACGCGCTGCACGACGATGAAGAGCAGCAGCAGCGCTCCGATGATGATCTGGGTCCAGGCCTGTTCTGCGCCCATGAAGGAGATCAGCTTCTTGATCGTCGCGTAGACCAGCACGCCGATGAGCGAGCCCAGCACGTAGCCGGTGCCGCCCGTGAGCAGCGTGCCGCCGATCACCACCGCCGCGATCGCGTCGAGCTCGGTGCCGATCCCGTTGCGCGGGTAGCCGGCGCCGGAGTAGGCGGTGAGCAACAGACCGGCCAGCCCGCCGCACAGGCCACTGATGACGTATACCGAGATCTTCGTGCGCGCGACGCCCAGCCCCATCAGCCGGGCGGACTGCTCGTTTCCGCCGATCGCGTACACCGTGCGGCCGAACCGCGACCACAGGAGCGCGACGAATGCGACCGCCACGACGAGGAGCGCGATGATCCCGGTGGGTGTGATGTACCAGCCCCCGAGGCTGAAGCGCGTGCGCTGGAGCCACAGCACGGCCGGGTCCTCGACCCTGATCGACGACAGGCTCACGACGAACGCGAGACCCCGGGCGAGGAACAGGCCCGCGAGGGAGGCGATGAACGGCTGGACGTCGAAGTACTGGACGAGGATGCCGACCAGCAGGCCGATCAGTGCGCCGGCGACCAGCATGACCGGGACGGCGACGGCGGCGGGGACGCCCTGCGAGAGCAGGCTCGCGCCCAGGATGCCGGTGAACGCCATGACCGATCCGACGGACAGGTCTATCCCGCCCGTGAGGATGACGAATGTCAGTCCGACGGCGAGCACGACGAGGTACGCGTTGTCCAGGAGCAGAGCGGAGATGTTGCCCGGACTCAAGAACCTGGGGAACCGCGCCTGCGCGCCGATGAGCAGCACGATGAGGATCGCGAGCGCGGCGAAGGTGGGCATCAGCGATGCATGCCTGCTCATGAAGGTCGCGTAGCGGGAGACCGGCGCCGTGCGGAGGCCGGTCGCTTCGAGGCTCTTGGTCACGACGCCACCCCCGTCCGGGCGTCGGCGCCGGATCGGCTGCGGGCTCGCGCCGCGCCGACCGCGTTGCGTGCCCAGCGGTGCAGTCGGGGCGACTGGACGAGCACGACCACGATGACGACGATCGCGAAGAACACCGGACTCTGTGCAGAGGGCACACCGAGGAACAGGATCGTCGCCTCCAGGGTCTGAATCGTGAGCACGCCGATGACGGTCCCCGCGATCGTGAACTTCCCTCCCATGAGGGAGGTGCCGCCGAGGACGACGGCGAGGATCGCGTAGAGCTCGATGAAGAGGCCCGCCGCGTTCGCATCCGCGGCGCGGATGTTCGAGCTGTAGATGATGCCGGCCATGCCGGCGAGCAATCCGCTCGCGGCGTATGCGCCGAACACGATGCCGCGGGCCCGTACTCCCGCGAGGCGGCTCGCCTCGGGGTTGATGCCGACCGCCTCGGTCAGCATGCCGAGCGCGGTGCGCCGTTCTATCAGGGCGATCACCACCGCCGCGGCCACCCAGATGAGGAGGGCGAAGGGCAGCGCGATCAGATACCCGGTGGCGATGAACTCATACGGCTCGCTGTTCACGGTCGTGATGAACCCCTCGGTGATCAGCAGGGCCACCCCGCGCCCGGCGAGCATGAGCACCAGGGTCGCGATGATCGGCTGGATGCCGACGACGGCCACGAGGAACCCGTTCCAGGCGCCGAGCACCAGAGACACCGCGAGGGCGACCAGCAACGCGACCGTCACCGTGCCCAGATTTCCGGGATCGGGCGAGCCGTCGATGATCGTGAGCGCGACGGCGCCCGAGACCGCCATGACGGCGCCGACCGAGAGATCGATTCCGCGGGTCGCGATCACGATCGTCATGCCGAGCGCGACGAGCATGAGCGGGGCGCTGTTGCGGAGGATGTCGATGAGGGCCCCGTACAGCTCGCCGTTGCGCAGCGTCACGACGATGAACTGGGGCCGGGCGACGGTGTTGATCACGATCAGCGCCAGCAGGGCGACGACCGGCCAGAACAGCCGGTGCTTCATGAGCGCTTTCATGCCGCACTCTCCTCGGTCTGGTTGGCGATGTACTCGATGAGACCGTCGAGGTCGACGTCGCTCGAGTCCAGCTCGCCGATCTTGCGACGGTCGCGCATCACCACGATCCGCTGCGCGATCCGCAGGACCTCTTCGAGCTCGGATGAGATGAAGATGACGGACAGGCCCTCGGCGCTGAGTTCGGCGACCTTGCGCTGGATGTCGGCTTTCGCACCGACGTCGATGCCGCGGGTCGGCTCGTCGAGCACGATCAGGCGGGGAGCGGTCGCGAGCCAGCGGGCGAGCAGCACCTTCTGCTGGTTGCCGCCCGACAGGTTTCCGGCCAGCATCGTGGGATCGGCGGGACGCACGTCGAGCGCGGTGATGTATTCCGCGACGATGGCGTCCGCCTCCGCTCGGGGAATCCTGCGCATCGCGCCACGGCGGGCCTGGATGCCGAGCACGATGTTCTCGGCCACGGTCAGGTCGGCGACGATGCCCTCCGCCCTGCGGTTCTCGGACGAGAATGCGATCCGGTTCTCGATCGCCCGGCGTGGGGAGGAGTGCCTGGCCGGTCGGCCGCCCACCTCGATGTCGCCGGCCTCGGCGCGATCGGCGCCGTAGAGCAGGCGGACGAGCTCGGTCCGGCCGGAGCCGAGCAGTCCGGCGACGCCGACGACCTCGCCGCCGTAGACCTGCAGGTCGACGGGCTCGAGCATGCCGCGCCTGCCGACACCAATCGCTCGCAGGACCGGTACGCCGCTGCGGTCGACGGACCGGTCGGCGACCGAACCGAGGGCGGTCAGTTCGTCGAGCTCGCGGCCGATCATCTTCGTGACGAGTTCGCCGCGCGGGAGCTCGCTCACCGGGTATTCGCCGACGAGCCGGCCGTTGCGGAGAACCGTGATGCGGTCGGAGATCTCGTAGATCTGGTCGAGGAAGTGACTGACGAAGAGGATGGCGACGCCCTTGTCGCGCAGGTCGCGCATGACTCCGAAGAGCTGGTCCACCTCGCCCCGATCGAGGCTCGAGGTCGGCTCGTCGAGGATGAGGACCTTCGCGTCGAGCACCATCGCGCGACCGATGGCGATGAGCTGCTGGATGGCGATGGAATGGCTGGAGAGCATGGACCGGGTGTCGATGACGAGCCCCAGGCTCCGCAGGTGCGCGGCGGCCAGAGCGTGGACCTCCCTCCAATCGATGCCCGTCGCGGTGCGGGGCTCGTGGCCGAGCATGACGTTCTCGCCGACCGAGAGGTTGCCGCAGAGGTTGACCTCCTGGTACACCGTCGAGATGCCCGCGGCCTGCGCGTCGGCGGTGCCCGTGAACCGGCGCTCGCGGCCGTTCACCACGATCTGACCGGCGTCGACGGGGTACACGCCGGTGAGCGCCTTGATGAGGGTCGATTTGCCGGCGCCGTTCTCACCCATGAGCGAGTGGACCTCGCCCGGGCGGAGGGCGAAGTCGATTCCGTCCAGCGCCAGCACGCCGGGGAAGCGGATGGTGATGCCGGTCATCTCGACGACCGGTGGGACTGCGGTGTCCGCGGGCATGGTGGCTCAGCTTGCCTTTCCGGGCTTCATTCGTCGGCGCCGCCGGCGGGAGACCGTGAGGTCCCCCGCCGGCGTGCTTCCGGGCTACCTTGATACAGGATCGACGAGGTCGCGATCAGTACGGACGGCTGTCGATCACCTCGGCGGCCTGCGCCTGGGTGAACGTCTGGTCCTCGACGTACACCTTCTTCTCGACCTCGTTGCCCGCGAGCACGTCCGTCACGAGTCCCGCCGCCAGTTCGCCGAGCAGCGGGTTGCACTCCACGATGTAGTTGATCTTGCCGTCGACCAGTGCCTGCATGCCATCCTTCACGGCGTCGATCGACACGATCTTGATGTCGACGCCAGGCTCTGCGCCCGCTGCCTCGATGGCCTCGATCGCGCCGAGCGCCATGTCGTCGTTGTGGGCGTAGACCAGGTCGATGCCGTCGACGCCGTACTTCTGCAGGAAGCCCTCCATCACCGTCTTGCCCCCGTCGCGGGTGAAGTCGCCCGTCTGCGAGTCGATCTTCTCGATCGCGGTGTCCTTGACGGCCTCATCGAATCCCTCTGCGCGGTCGTTCGCCGGGGCGGAGCCGGTCGTGCCCTCGAGAACCACCATCTTCGTCGGGGTGTCGCCGAAGGTCTCGGCCGCCCACTCCCCGGCCATCACGCCCTCTTTCTTGAAGTCGAGGCCGACCCAGCTGGCGAAAAGGTCGTCGGATGCCGACACCGTGCGGTCCTCGAGGATCACGGGGATGTCGGCATCCGCCGCCTCCTGCAGCACGTCGTCCCAGCCGTCCTCGACGATCGGCGCGATGACGATGGCGTCGACCCCCTGGTTGATGAAGTCGCGCACCGCCGCGATCTGAGCCGCCGT
This sequence comes from Microbacterium sp. E-13, assembly GCF_049912955.1. Taxonomy (GTDB): domain Bacteria; phylum Actinomycetota; class Actinomycetes; order Actinomycetales; family Microbacteriaceae; genus Microbacterium. The sequence goes on along the minus strand of NZ_CP183973.1, from coordinate 3,336,798 downwards.
GTCGTTGTCGGCCGCGTTGAAGACGAGCTCGAACCCGTTGTCGGTCGAGAACGCCTCCTTCATCGACTCCGTGTTGGCCGAGCGCCAGCCCGACTCCGACCCCGTCTGCGCGAACCCGACGGTGATGGGTCCGTCGCCGCCGTCGGCGCCGTCGCCTGCGTCACCGCCGGCGTCGCTGCCGCCCGCGCAGCCGGTCGCGGCGAGGGCGAGTGCCCCCAGCAGCGCGAACCCGGCGAGAAGCGTCTTCTTCGTCATTTCAGAACCTCCTCGTTCTGGTCCGGCATCACTGCCGGCTTGATGGTGGGGGCCGCCCGTGCGCGACTCCGACGGATGAGATGTTAGCCCTCACATTCCAGGTGCTGGCAAGATGTTAGCGGTAACAGTTCGATAACACGAGGGCAGGTTCGCGCTTCGAGGGGGCCGCGCTTGAGAGCGGGTGCGTCCAAAAGTGAGGGATCACATTCGGCGTCCACCGCAGGTGCGGGCCGTGCACGCGGGGTCTGAGGGGTGGATAAGGTGAGCGCGATGAGCGAGCAGCACGGCCGCGTCGCGTCCCGCGTGGGGGTGCGCGACGTCGCGCGCGCCGCGGGGGTGTCGACGCAGACCGTGTCGCGCGTGATCAACGAGCATCCGAACATCCGTCCCGAGACGCGCGACCGGGTGCTGCGGGCGATCGCCGACCTGGGCTACCGCGTCAACAACGCCGCGCGCACCCTCGGCACGCGCACGACACGCACGCTCGGCGTCATCGCCTCCGATGCGACGCTGTACGGGCCGGCCGTCGGCATCGCGGCGCTCGAGGCGGCCGCGCGCGACGCCGGCCGGTGGATCGCCACGGCCTACGCGGATGGATCGGCCGAGGCATCCGTCCGCGACGCGGCCGACAGGCTGCTGGGTCAGGGCGTCGACGGGCTCGTCGTGCTCGCGCCGCACGCGACGACCCTGCCGGCCCTCGTCGGCGCGCACCCGGGCATCGTGATCACCGCGCTGCACACCGGGCCGGGGGCGGACCGCCAGGAAGCGGGTGCCGCGCTCGCCGTCGCGCACCTCGTCGGGCTCGGCCACCGTCGCATCGGCCGGGTCGCCGGTCCTGAGGAGTGGCTCGAGGCGCAGTCCCGCGAGCGCGGGATGCTGCGTGCGCTCGCCGACGCCGGCATCGAGGCGGCCCCGTGCTGGACCGGCGACTGGAGCGCCGCCTCGGGAGCGGCCCTGGCCTCACCGATCGCCGCTGCGGCGGCGGCACCCGGGGGCCCGACGGCGATCGCCGCCGCCAACGACCAGATGGCGCTCGGTCTCATCGCGGGGCTCCGCGGAGCGGGACTCGACGTGCCCGGCGACATCAGCATCGTCGGCTTCGACGACAACCCGGACGCCGCCTACTACCGTCCGGCGCTCACCACCGTGGGGCTGGACCTCGCGGGTGAGGCGCGCCGTGCGGTTGCGGAGGTTCTCGGCGACCCGGCACCCGAACCGGCCGAACCGCGGCTGGTCATCCGGGCATCGACGGCCGCCCCGCGCTGACCCGCTTCGTCGTGGTGCGCGCCTCGGCAGCCGGCCTGATCCTGTCGCGGCGATGCGGGTCGCTCGTGGTTCACAATTCAGGCTCGTCGTGCGGATCGCCATGCCGGCACCCCAGGATTCCGCGGGCGATGCGCGCCGCCGGTGCGAGTCTTCCTGAATTGTGAACCCGGAGAGTCGGACGCGGGGTTGGATCGCCGGATTGTTACCGGTAACATAAGCGAGTCGGCCGCTGATGAGCCCGACACATCGACACGAGACCCGACGGAGGACCCCGTGACCAGCCCTGACCCGGCGCAGCCGGCTGCGCCGTTCAGCCCCGAGGTCGAGGCGTCGATCGCCGCCGTCCGCGCGGACGTGGCGGATCTGCACGCCGAGCTCGTGCGCTACAACCTGATCGTCTGGACCGGCGGCAACGTGTCGGGCCGCGTGCCCGGCGCCGATCTCTTCGTGATCAAGCCGAGCGGCGTGAGCTACGACGACCTCACGGCCGACAACATGATCCTGTGCGACCTCGACGGCAACGTCGTGCCCGGCACTCCGGGCAGCGAGCGGAGCCCCTCGAGCGATACCGCCGCGCACGCGTACGTCTACCGTCACATGCCCGAGGTCGGGGGAGTGGTGCACACGCACTCGACGTTCGCGGTGGCGTGGGCTGCGCGCGGGGAGGAGATCCCTTGCGTCATCACCGCGATGGCCGACGAGTTCGGCGGACCCATCCCGGTCGGCCCCTTCGCGATCATCGGCGACGACTCGATCGGACGCGGCATCGTCGACACCCTCACCGGCCACCGCTCGCGCGCCGTGCTCATGCAGAACCACGGCCCGTTCACGATCGGCGTCTCGGCGAAGGACGCGGTCAAGGCCGCGGTCATGGTGGAGGACGTCGCCCGCACGGTGCACTACGCCCGGGAGGCGGGACCGCTCATCCCGATCCCGCAGGACGCCATCGACCGGCTCTACGACCGGTACCAGAACGTCTACGGCCAGAGCTCGGACGAGCGTCGTGATGAGGAGGCCGGACGATGAGCGGAACGGATGATCTCGATACGGGCGCAGAGCGCCCACGGGTCCTGAGTGCGCGCTCTGCGCGCGTATCGAAGGGCGATCCGGCGGCCGCGGCTCAGGCGATCCGCGACGGCCGGACGGCGCTCGGCATCGAGCTGGGTTCGACGCGCATCAAGGCGTGCCTCGTCGACGCCGACGATCCCGCGCACGTGCTCGCCGCCGGCTCGCGCGCGTGGGAGAACCGCTACGAAGACGGCGTCTGGACCTACACGCTCGACGACGTGTGGTCGGGACTGCAGGCCGCGTACGCCGACCTCGCCTCCGACGTGGCGCGGCGGCACGACGTCGCGTTCGAGACGGCCGGCGCGATCGGCGTGTCGGCGATGATGCACGGGTACCTCGCCTTCGACGAGGCGGGCGAGCTGCTGGCGCCGTTCCGCACCTGGCGCAACACCAGCACGGGTGCCGCCGCGGCGGAGCTCACCGACGCGTTCGGCGTGAACATCCCGCTGCGCTGGTCGATCGCCCACCTTCACCAGGTGGTGCTCGACGGCGAGGAGCACCTGCCGGGCGTGCGGTTCGTCACGACGCTCGCAGGCTTCGTCCACTGGCGGCTCACGGGCGAGAAGGTGCTGGGAGTGGGCGACGCGTCGGGCATGTTCCCGATCCACTCCGCCACCGCCGGCTATGACGCGGAGCTGCTCGCGCGCTACGACGCGCTCGCTGCCGGACGCCTGCCGGTCGCGCACGTGGCCGACCTCCTTCCCGAGGTGCGCGTCGCCGGTGCGCCGGCTGGTGCGCTGACGACCGAGGGTGCCGCACTGCTCGACCCGTCCGGTGCCCTGCGCCCCGGCATCCCGTTCTGCGCCCCCGAGGGCGACGCGGGCACCGGGATGGTGGCGACCAACGCCGTCGCCCCCCGCACCGGCAACGTCAGTGCCGGAACGAGCATCTTCGCGATGGTCGTGCTGGAGCGTCCGCTCGAGCGAGTGCATCACGAGCTCGACCTCGTCACGACGCCCGCCGGCGACGCCGTGGCCATGGTGCACTGCAACAACGGCGCGAGCGAGCTCGCCGCGTGGGCGGGCATGTTCGCGCGCTTCGCCGCAGCGTCGGGAACCCCGACCGGGGACGACGCCGTATACGAGACGCTGTTCCGCGAGGCCCTCGAGGGCGAGGCCGACGCCGGCGGGCTGCTCGCCTACAACCACCTCGCCGGCGAGCCGATCGCCGGGCTCACCGAGGGCAGACCGCTCTTCGTGCGCACGCCCGACAGCCGCCTCACGCTCGCCAACGCGATGCGCGCGCAGCTCTACGGCGTGTTCGGCACGCTCGCGCTCGGCATGCGCGTTCTCACGGAGGAGGGCGTCGGCCTCGACCGCATGTTCGCGCACGGAGGCATGTTCCGCACCGCCGGCGTCGCGCAGCGCTTCCTCGCCGGGGCTCTCGGCGCCCCGGTGTCGGTCGGCGACACGGCCTCCGAGGGCGGCGCGTGGGGCATCGCCGTGCTCGCGGCGTACGCGCGGGCCGTGAGCGGGACGGATGATCTCGATACGGGCGCAGAGCGCCCACTCGATCCGGCGGCCTCGGCCGAGGCCGCCGGAATCTCCCTCGCCTCCTTCCTCGACGACCGCGTCTTCGCCGACGCGGCGATCGCGACTGCCGAGCCCGATCCCGCAGACGTGGCGGGCTTCGCCGCCTACCTCGACCGCTATCGCGCCGGCCTCGCCGTCGAAGCCGCCGCCGTCACCGCCCTCTGAACCACGAAGGACCCACCATGACCCGCACGCCGCTGTCCACCTCGCTCGACGCCTACGAGATCTGGTTCGTCACCGGAAGTCAGACCCTGTACGGCGAAGAGACGCTCCGGCAGGTCGCCGAGCAGTCGCGCGCCGTCGCAGAGGGCCTCGCCGGACTGCCCGTCAAGGTCGTCTGGAAGCCGGTCCTGAAGGACTCGGACTCGATCCGGCGTCTCGCGCTCGACGTCAACGCCCGCGACGAAGTGATCGGCGTCGTCGCGTGGATGCACACCTTCAGCCCCGCCAAGATGTGGATCGCCGGCCTCGACGCGCTCCAGAAGCCGCTGCTGCACCTGCACACGCAGGCGAACGTCGAGCTGCCGTGGGCCGACATCGACTTCGACTTCATGAACCTCAACCAGGCCGCCCACGGCGACCGCGAGTTCGGGTACATCCAGACGCGCCTGGGCGTGGCGCGCAAGACCGTCGTCGGCCACGTGTCGAACCCGGCCGTGCGGCAGCAGGTCGAGGACTGGCAGCGCGCGGCCGCCGGGTGGGCGGCATCCCGTTCGCTCAAGCTCGCCCGTTTCGGCGACAACATGCGCTACGTCGCCGTGACCGAGGGCGACAAGACCGAGGCCGAGCTGCGGTTCGGCGTGCAGGTGAACACGTGGGGCGTGAACGAGCTCGTGGAGGCGGTGGATGCCGCGACCGACGCCGACATCGACGCCCTGGTCGCCGAGTACCTCGACTCCTACGACGTGGCCGCCGAGCTGCGGCCGGGTGCCGAGCGCCACCAGTCGCTCCGCGATGGGGCGGCGATCGAGCTCGGGCTCCGCTCGTTCCTCGAGGAGGGGGGCTTCGGCGCCTTCACGACCTCGTTCGAGGACCTCGGGGCGCTGAAGCAGCTGCCCGGCCTCGCCGTGCAGCGGCTGATGGCCGAGGGCTACGGCTTCGGCGCGGAGGGCGACTGGAAGACGGCCATCCTGGTGCGCGTGGCGAATGTCATGGGCGCGGGCCTCCCGGGTGGCGCCAGCCTCATGGAGGACTACACCTACGACCTCGTCGCCGGCGACGAGAAGATCCTCGGCGCGCACATGCTCGAGGTCTCGCCCTCGCTCACGACGGCCAAGCCGCGCCTGGAGGTGCACCCGCTCGGCATCGGCGGCAAGGACGACCCGGTGCGCCTCGTCTTCACGGCCGACCCCGGTCCGGCGCTCGTGGTCGCGATGAGCGACATGCGCGACCGCTTCCGCCTGGTGGCGAACGTCGTCGAGAACGTCGATGCTCCCGACCTTCCGCAGCTCCCCGTAGGTCGCGCGGTGTGGAAGCCCGCTCCCGACTTCGCGACGAGCGCCGCGTGCTGGCTCACCGCCGGCGCCGCGCACCACACGGTGATGACCACCGCCGTGGGCATCGAGGTGTTCCGCGATTTCGCCGACATCGCCGCCACCGAGCTCGTCGTCATCGACGACGACACCACGGCGCGCGGGTTCCAGCGCGAACTGCGCTGGAACCAGGCCTACTACCGCCTCGCGCAGGGTCTCTGAATCGTCCGCAACCCCGGTTCGAGGCACCGAGCCTCGCCGCTACTCTGGTGGCGGCATCCCCCCCATCCGCAAGGAGCTCCACATGGCACGTCCCCCCGCATCCGGAATCCAGCACGCCCTCCGCGCCGGCGACTACGAGGCCGTCGTCGCGAGCGTCGGTGCGACGCTTCGCTCGCTGACCTACCGGGGGCGCGACCTCGTCGTGCCGTTCGAGGCCGACGAGGTGCGTCCGGCCCATCGCGGTGCGACCCTGGCCCCGTGGCCGAACCGCGTCGTCGACGGCAGATACTCCTTCGGGGGCCGCGAGTTCCAGCTGCCCCTCACCGAGGTCGCGCGCTCGCACGCCCTCCACGGCCTGGCGACCTGGCTCGACTTCGAGGCGATCGACAAGGGCCCCGACCACGTGACGCTGGCCGCCCTCATCCAGCCGCAGACCGCCTACCCGTGGCGCATCCTCGTCACCACGCGGTTCTCGCTCGGTCCCGACGGACTCACCCAGACGGTGACCGCGCTCAACGACGGGGCGGAGCCGGCGCCGTGGGGCACCGGCCCGCACCCCTACCTCGTCGCGGGTGACGGGCGCGTCGACGGCTGGACGCTCGAGCTCCCCGCGGCACAGGTGCTCGCCGTGATGCCCGACCGTCTGATCCCCACCGAGCTCACGCCGGTGGACGCCGAAGACCCCGAGCGTTTCGACTTCCGCTCGCCGCGCGAGATCGGCCGGGCTGAGATCGACCACGCGTTCACGGGCCTCACGCGCGGCGAGGACGGCGTGGCGAGAGTACGGGTGACGGATGCCGCGGGCTCCGGTGTCGAGATGTCGTGGGATGCCGCCTGCCCCTGGGTCCAGGTGCACACGGCCGACAAGCCGGATCCGGCGCAGAGCCGGCTGGGGCTCGCGGTGGAGCCCATGACCTGCGCACCCGACGCCTTCAACGCCGGGTCGTACGACTACGACGCCGGGCTCATCGTCATCGAGCCCGAGGCATCCGTCACCGCGTCCTGGCGGATCGGCGCGATCGCCTGATCATCTGCCGCGTGTCCTGAACACGGCGAAGGCGGTGCCGGCCCCCCGGGCGGCCCCGCCTTCATCGATTGCGGGTCAGCTGTCCCGCAGGTCTTCTTTGATCTCGTTACGGGTGTGCACGGAGTCGCGCTCGGCCTCGGCCTTGCGGACCTCGGCGTCGGCCTTCATCTCGTCGACCTTGTCGTCCACGCGATCGGTGGTGTCCTCCCAGGCGTCCTTGATCTTCTCGCCGACGGCTCGGGCCGTCTCCTTCGCGTCTTCCATGAATCCCATCGATCTCTCCTCTCATGAGGGATGCCACGACGCTACGCCGGGGCTCCTCACGCCGGGAGGGTCTTGCACCGGCGCGGAACGCTTGCTAGACCGGCGAACGCTAGCCTGGTGGGGGAGGTGCGATGGGCAAGACCGCAGAGGCGATCGCCGAGGGCGTGTCCATCGCGTCCGCCGCGGCGCGTCTGGCGATCCGCAATCGCATTCTCGTCGAGACGATCGCGCACGACGAGCCCTTCGATGTGGTCGCGTTCGCGCCGTTCGCCCACGACACCCTCACTGCCCTCGCCGAAGAGCAGGAGCAGGCGGCGGCGCTCGTGAAGCGCCAGCGCAAGAAGGCCTGGGGCCGGTTCACCGACCCCGACGGCACGCACGACTACCGCGACCGCGACATGCGCAACCTGCGCAAGCGCGGCCGCCAGTATTCCGGCGTCGCCCAGGCGCTGCGCCGGATGGCCGACGACCCGCACGTGGTGCGCACCCTCATCGAGCAGTCCCGCGACGCCGCGTGGGGCGATGTCGAGGCCAACCTGCAGCGACGGCTGCGGGTCGAGGGCATGCGGCCTGACCTCGACCCCGACTACGACCGCATGCGCGCTGCCCGCATGCAGTCGATCCGTCTCGTGGATCTGCCGCGCCTGGCCGCTCACAAGCGACACCACGATGAGGCGGTGACGGATGCCGGGTCCGCCGCGCAGGCCGTCACCCACGCGCCGCGCATCTCGGGGATCGACGTCAGCGAGCTGGACTCGTAGGCGTCAGCCCCGCGAACACGCCCGGGAATCGGGCATCCCGCCGCCGATTCGCGCGGCGCGCATCCGTCGGGTATTCTTGACGACGTTGTGCGCGAGAGCGAGCAACGTGCGCCCGTAGCTCAATGGATAGAGCATCTGACTACGGATCAGAAGGTTGGGAGTTCGAGTCTCTCCGGGCGCGCACTGTGTTGAGACAGTGATCGAAAACCCGCGGATCTCCGCGGGTTTTCGTGTTCCTGGTGCGGGTCGCATCCTTTCTGATTCCGCGGGCGTTCCGTCTGACCGCGAATCAGCGGGACCCGTCCTCCTGGCCTTCCTGGCCGTTTCGAGCACAACACTAGAGCGGGTAGCCGAAACGACGCGCCAGAACTCGAACACCTAGCCGTGGCTTGCGGCGCCCCCGAGCGTATCCGTGGGGTCGTCCTCCTCTGGCAGCTCCCCTATTGACTTCTCGATGTCCGCCATGAGCATGTACATGACCCGCTCGCCGTGCGGCACCATCTTAAGCCGTACTTCTCGGAGAACTTTGCCGCCGACTCGTTGAGTGCATGGACGATGAGTGCGCGCGAGCCGACTATCCGGGCAGCCGCCACAGCCTTGCTGAGAGCGTCTTGCAGAGTTGCTCGATGTCCTCGGTGCTGATCGCGGCGTAGAGGGCTTCGCGGGCGGCGTTGGTCGGACATGTCGCCTCGGAGTACAGCGCGTTGGCGCTCGCCCACTCCTCGTCACCGCTGGACGAAGCAGGCGGCTGCGCTGCAACGGACACGTAGAACGATGTCGGGGTGCACGTGTACGTCGAGGAGCCCATGACGTGGACCCCGGTCCCGAGGCGCGCGCAGGTCTGGGCAGCATCAACAAGCGCTGTGAAGGCAACGCCGCCAGCCAATGCTGTCACCAGCACGCCGATCGAGCCGATCACCGTCCCCGCCAGCGCGAAACGGTTCCTGAAACCCGCCCCGCGGGACCGGACCAAAGCGATGATGCTGATGATCAGTCCAGCGATGTTCATTATCGCGATTAGTGACAGCACGAAACCGAGAATCCCGAACACGCGGAACGGGTCGTGCGGCGCCTCCGGTCCGACAGGTGGGGTTGCGGCGGCGGGCGAGAGGTTCGACGCAGTCGACGGGTCAGTGTGTGACACTCACCAACCGTAAACGGCCGACAATCGCCCCCCGCAACAATCCACAGCCGCGGAGCTCGGACGAGCCAACTCGGTGGACGCGACCCAGCGCGCCCCGGCATGCGTCCGTTGAGGGTCGGCTGGGGAGCGATGCCCGGTTGAGGCCCGTTCTGCACGGGTCGCAGCGCGTGCGGATGCCGGTCACTGTCGGCGCATGTTCGTCGGCCCATAGGCTTCGTCCATGAACGAACTGTCCCTCTCGGGCCTTCCAGCGCTCACAGGGCGCCGACTGTTCTCAGTTGCGTTCGTCGAGGATTATGTTCAGCTGCACTTCGACAGCGATGCCGGTGAGGAAGGCCAGGATCCGCATCTGGACTTCTTCGTCCTTCCCGACGTGGTCATTTCGGGCCGCGCGTACCGACCGACCGCCGCTGGGTGGGCCGCGGCACTTCGTTCGCTTATCGGTTCGGAGGTCGTTGAAGCAGGTGATTCTGTCCAGGCGGGGATCCAGCTCGTCATGACGAAGGGTTCCGTGACTTTGCACGCCGACGAGCGGTTCGGCGAAGCGATCGAGGTTGCCCTACTGCAGGTCGGCGACCGCATCGACGTATGGCGTCCCACTGAGGGCGTGTTCGAAACCACCCAGCCCGAACGCCCGACGGAGGGTCGCTGAGCGTGCCGATCTCGCGGCCGGCGAAGCGATCTGCGCACGCGGCCTCCGCGAACGGTAGAAGGCCCGACCTACGCGCGGAACGACGCACTCTGTTCAGTGGCCTCGGGTTACGCCCATAAGTGCTCTCCGGACTAGGCGGAGCGCCAAGCTGAGCTATTGAGGAGGCTCCGCCGGTGACGCAAGCACACCGTTCCAGCAGGAACCGCCGCCGAACTCATACAGGTCTCGGACCGCGCAATCACCATCCCCGACGTTGCTCTCGAGGTATACGGCTAGGTCTGTGACGGCAGGGTTGTACCCGACGTAGACGCCGGGAGCGAGCGCGACTGCTTGCGGAGTCTTGATGGAGTTCGCGACGCGGTAGTCGATCTGTGCCGTATCGACGACGAGCGGGTAGCCAGGCAGCACCGGGTCACCGGACTTGTAGTAAAGCTGCTTGGATCGAGAGGCGTCGTTCGGGAACGCGTCCCGGGCGTCCGGCACACCGTCGCCGTCCGCATCTGCAGGAGGAGTGGGAGTGGGCTTCTGTGTAGGTGTAGCTGAGGGGGTCGCTGTAACTGTCACGGTCACCGTCACCGTGGGCGCCGATTGTGGTGCCAAAGTGCTGGAGGAACAGCCCGACGCAATGAGCGCGCCAGCTACAACGACTGCGGCCAGTGCGCCGCGCCTCGTCCGGTTCATGAGGCGAGCATATTGGGAAAGACCACGTTCCTTTTCTCCCGCACAAGAGCGCCCGCGGCCTATTGCGTGATCGAGGCCATGTAGGCGGGATGTCGGTGCGCTCGCGCTATGTTGAGCGCACGGATGTCGGGGCGGCTCCGTGAGACGAGGACGAGGATGACGGACATTCCCCCTATGCCTGCTGCTGGTTGGTACGACGTGCCCGCGGGTGGGAAGCGTTTCTGGAACGGGCGCGAGTGGACCACGGACTTTATCAGTGCGCCGAGCGCAAAGGCGGAGTTCGCGGCGCTTGACCCCTACGTTCCGTCGCCGCGCCCGGAAGTGATTCCGGTGCCTCAAGCCCCGCCTTGGGCGGCCGTGCCGCGATTTCAGCCCGCTGGCTGGTATGCCGGGCCGACCGGCGCACTGCAGTGGTGGGATGGCCAGCAATGGGGGCCGTTTGCACCGCCGACTGCCGCAACGACACGGCCGGTAAAGGAGGTTGGCATCGCATACCTCCTTCTGTTCCTGTTAGGCGGCTTCTCGGCGCAGCGGTTCTACCTTGGGCTTACGGGCTCCGCGATCCTCTTCAACGTGCTCTGGTGGGGAGGCTGGATTCTGGCGGGATTGGCAGTCGGAATCCCCATGATGGTCGCCGCGGGCATCTGGTGGTTCGTGGATCTCTTCCTCTTGCCATCGCTTGTGCGGAACGCGAACGCCCGCGCGATGACACCCTCGACGACGCACCCGCTGCCGCCGATCCGCCGACTCTGACGCGTCGCCCGATAGCCGGTCCCTCGCCGCGCGTCTAAGGCTCTTCGGCGTTCCCCACAGCTTCGATCCAGTCCACGGCCTCGTCGGATAGGAAGAAGCCGTCAGGTCCGTCTTCGCCGATCCACCAAGCGTTCGACGTGACGATGCCCCCGGCCGCGGCAACCTTGCCGAGCACCTCTGCCGGCAACGCCTCGCCGTTGTGCGCGATCAGCCAGTCCTTCGTCTCCGCGTCCAAGGACGGCCACCATTCGATGCTCTCCACCGACGTAGAGTCTCATCCCGATACCGCCGACGAAAGGGGGTCGCTGGCCGTGCGCTGAGTGGATCCTCGGCTGGCGTCAGTGGGCGGGGTCTTGAACCTTCGCGGCGGGGACCGCGGCCACGCCCCGGGAGGCGGTCAGGTGGCGGGCGCGGTAGCCGGAGTCAGCACGATGAGCGGACTGTGCGCGATCATCTCGTCGACATCGTCTCTGCGCCATCGGCGTGCGGCGGCCTCGATGAGCGGCCGAGCTTCAAGCGGATCGGTGATCACCCGTGCCGTGGCAGGAACGTCGGCGTGGATGCCCTTCTTCAGATGCACGATGACGTGGGGGTCCGCGGTGATGTTGTGTATCCAGTCCCTTGTGCGGTCTCGACGCGGCATCCCGGTGATGAACAGCACGCCGTCCTCATCGTGCAGGAAGATCTCGATGCGGCGAGGTAGACCGCTACGGCGACCGGTCGTCGTCAAGTCGATGAGCTGACTTCGGTGCAGGGCCGTGGCGACGTCGTTGTTCACACCTGTTGAAGCAATCTCGCTGCTGCACACATTCCACACGATCGGTGAGACACTCCGGGCGCAACACTGACGCCAACGTCCCGGCAGCAAAGCCAAGTCTGTCGCCAGCGGGTCGTTGAGCGCTGGATCGCAGGGCGTATGCGGGTCGCTCAGCGCACGCCGCTCTGCCAATTTCACTTGTTCTCTCTGCCACTCTTCGCGCACGGGCCCGTGAGCGTCGTTGCGCAGCCTGCTGATCGGCAAGACTCGTGTGAGCGCGCGATTACTAAGGACCCTCGATGATCACTGTTCATCTTCGCTATGAGATCGATGCTGACAAGCTCGATGACTTCACCGAGTACGGCCGGGCGTGGATCGGCCTTGTCAATAAGCTCGGCGGGACCCACCACGGCTATTTCATGCCCAGCGAGGGCGACAGCGACGAAGCGTTCGCGTTGTTCACATTCCCGTCGCTGGCCGAGTACGAGGTCTACCGGAACACCTCGAAGACGGACCCGGAGTGCCAGGCGGCATTCGAACTCGCGCGAAGGACCGGATGCATCCGCCGCTACGAGCGTCGGTTCCTCTCGCCGGTGTTCGGGTAAGGGTCTGAGGTGGGCATCGGTTCCCGACCTGGTGAGTCTCGCTCTCTTCGTGCAGCTTGATGTGGGGGCCGCCAACGCGAGAGGTGATGCTCGCATGACCGGGCCGCCGAGATGCCCGCTGACGGCCGGTCTTGCGAACACACGACCTGCGGGTTCGGCAATGAACAGAACGAACTGCTGAGCGCCTGAGCGACAGAGCCGCAGGTGAAGAGGCCGCCGGAGAACCGGCGGTCTCTTCTGTGGGATCGAGGGTGATCAGCTGTCGGGGGTCTCGCCGTCGCCGCCGCTCACGCCGGTGCCTGCGGCAGTGGGAGCGGGCGGCGTGACCTTGATCCAGATGGGCGGATGCGGGGTTCGACGTTCGCGGTAGAGCACGTAGGCGAATGGCGCCCAGATGATGACGGCGACGCCAACTCCGATGAGCATTCCGCCGACGGTGTCTGATATCCAGTGCGCGCCGAGGTACGTGCGGCTGAGCATCATCAGCAGCGTGTAGGCGGCACCGACGATCCACACCCAGGTGCGCCAGAAGATGATGCCCAGTGTCGTCGCGATGACTGCGGCATTGGCGCTGTGGCCGGACGGGAATGAGCCGAAGTCCGACACGACGAGGATGTCGGTCGGGCGCGGGCGGCCCAGGACGTTCTTCATGACGAGAACGATCAGCTCGCTCGCGATCGTGGCGCAGACGAAATAGAGGGCCGCCCACGGCCTTCGCCAGATCAGCAGCCCGGTGACGATGACGAGCGGAACGATGACGATTCCACTGATGCCGCCGCCGATCCAGTTGAAGACGAGGGCGACGCCCGTCAAGATCGGTGAGCGTGCTTCGACCAGCTCGGACATCCACTCGACTTCGAAACCGAAGGGCTTGTCGGCCTGACGGTAGAAGATCACTGCGCCCAGGAGCACCACCAGGAGCAGCGCGGCGGCCGCCGAAACCACCCACCACAACCGAGCGATCCGCACCGGCGCGGGAGCTGCACCGTGGACCAGCTCCGAGACCTCGTCGTCCATGAGCCGATAGTACGTTGGCATCGGCCAGAGGGCGCCGGTTCTCATCAGAGGCGATCGCCTCCATCTGCGTCGCGCGCATCGGCGGCGCGCGCGACGAGCACCGGCTCCTCCTCGAGGCAGAGGTCGACGATGTCGCGCAGCAGGCCTCCGAGGCTGGTCGCGTTGAGCAGACGGAACCGGTCGTACTCGCCCAGCGGAGCGATCGCGGCGAGCTGCCACGACGACTCCACCGGGTCATCCGATATGTCCGTCGCCGGATCCCATCGAGCCTCGTCGAGGACGGACGCGAGGGTCGCGAGGCGGCGCACCACCCGCTCGGCCTCGCGGTGAAGCGGCGCGAGCGCCTCATCCCACACGAGCGGCGCCATCCTCGACACGTCCGCCACCGGGTGCGGGTCGTCGTCGCCCCAGCGGTCGACGGTGATCCGCTCGCCTCCCACGGCGACCACGTACAGGTCCGCGGCGCCCGCCTCGACCTGCACGATCCGCGCCATCGTGCCGACGGAGGAGCGCTGATCGCCACCGCCCGCCTCGAGCCCTCGCTCGATGAGGACCACGCCGAACTCGGGATTCTCCACGTCGAGCAGGCGACCCAGCATGGTGAGGTAGCGCGGCTCGAACACCCTCAGCACCAGCGGGGTGTACGGCAGCAGGACGCTGCCCAGCGGGAACATCGGCACGGCGCCCATGGGCACCAGTCAACCAGCCGGACGCGCCTGCGGGGCGGGATCGGAACTCGGGAGTTCCGCGCGTTCTCGCTGTTGCACCTACCAGTCGCGCGAGTCGCCCGTGTTCTCGTTGTCGAGGCTCGCGAGACCCGATATGCCGTAGCGGTGATGGGTCCGCCCTCCGTCAACGGGTGCCGTCTCATGTCCGGCGAGCTGGTGGACCCACGGCGGCTGGTGGTCCATCGTCAGAGACCCCGCGCCCGACCTGAAGTAGGAGGCGACCGGAGCGCTCGCGACGAACGCGGCGGCCACCATCGCACCGCCGGGAATGCGGACCAGGGTGTTCCGCGCGAGCAGATCGCGCATCAGCATGGCGAACGAGTCAGGGCTGACGGATGCCGGCACGGACGCGTCCGGCAGCTCGGCCCTCAACTGGCCCAGGATGTCCTCGCGCTGCGCTGGAGGTATCGCAGAGAAGGCGGCGGCATACGCCTTGTCGGCGACGCTCGCCGGCACGGTTCCCAGGACGTGCGCGTACCGCGCGATCTGCTCATCCGGCGTCAGAGCATGCTGAGCGCGCCGCTTCTTCACGGCCCCTCCTGACCTCGATAGCGCCCAGGGTACGCTCGCGGCTACTTGCCGTCGAGCACATCGCGCGGGTGATGTGCGGGGCGAACCGTATGCCGCAGTGGGTTCGTGAGGTCGCAGTCTAGGAGCCATGACGGGTATCGATTTCACCACGGCTGTCCGGGAGCAGTTCGAACCGACTGGTTACCTCGGACGGGAGTCCTTGCAGCTGCGGCGCGTCGAGCAAGACGGCGACGTGGTCTTCATCGAGTTCGAGTCGTATGCGTTCGCCCCAGGCATGTTCGGCATCCGGATGACCGTGCCTTCGGAGGTCGGGGACGACCTCTGGAACGCATGGGAAGAACTGACAGCCGACATTCGGGAATGGAGCGTGTGGGGAATCGCCGTCCCCCTTCTCGAGAGTTACCACACCACTGCGCTGTCGACACCTCCCGATTCATCGGGGGTCACCGTGTTGACTGTCGACGGACGTACCCCTCATTCCCTCAGTGCGCGGGGAGCTTGATCGTGCCCGTGCCGGGGTGGTCCCGCGGCATCCGGTCGCGGTCGTAGGTGATCTCGGTGAAGCCGTGCGGTTGGGGCCGGCCGTCCTCGTCGAGGCTGACGAACACGATCCGCTCGATGGTGAGGATGCGGGCGCGCGTGATCATGTTGCGGACCACGGCGCGCATCGTCAACGAGGTCTTCCCGAACTTCGTCGCCGTCAGGCCCATCTCGATCAGGTCGCCCTGAAGAGCGGAGGCCTCGAAGTTGATCTCCGAGATGAGCTTGGTGACGACCCGGTGGTTGCCGAGCTGGAGGATGGCGTAGATCGCGGCCTCCTCGTCGATCCATCGCAGCAGACTGCCGCCGAAGAGCGTGCCGTTCGCGTTCAGGTCCTCCGGCCGGACCCACTTGCGGGTGTGGAAGTTCACACCCTCGTCGGACCAGTACCAGGAAGCGTCGCCCTTGCGCGTCATCGCCCCACGCTACCGCGGGCGCCGTTCCCCGCGACCGCAACGGATCGGACCCCGGCGATCGACTGGCGCCGCCAGGGCCGCGAAGATCACGACTTGATACCGACGACCCCGCCACCTTCGGGGTGACGCACACTTGACGCATGTGGTGGAGATTCCTCAAGGCAGTCAAAGGGCGTGAGCACCGTGTCGCACCGACGACATGGGTGGCAGCGCTCGCCGCGGTGGTCTACACGTTCGCGCCGCTCGATCTGATCCCCGAGCTCGTTCTCGGCCCGCTGGGGTTCGGCGACGACATCAGCGTCTGGGGCATCTTCGCGGTGCTCCTCGTCCGCGAGCAGCGGCGCTGGCAGGCAAGCCTCACGGCGCGCCGGGCGTAGCGGCGTCGGCGGCCGCTGACACCGTCACCACACCGCTGGCGCCGTCGACCGTCACCTCGGCACCGGTGATGATGGCCTCGGTGGCGCCGGGCACGCCCACCACGGCCGGGATGCCGTACTCCCGTGCGACCACGGCGCCATGGCTGTTCGCACCGCCCATCTCCATGACGAGTCCGCCGGCCGTCAGGAAGAGCGGGGTCCAGCCGGGGTCGGTGGACGGGGCGACGAGGATCTCGCCCGGCTCCAGCTGCGCCCCCGCCGGGTCGAGGATCACCCGGGCCGTCGCGGTGACCGTTCCGGCGGAGGCCGGCGTCCCGCGCAGCGCGCCGTCCGCGGCAGGTGTCGCGTCGGAGGCGAGGGCCTCGAGTTCCGTCCCATCCGACAACAGCATCCGCGGCACGTGTCGCCGCGCGAGCTCCAGCTCGTAGCGGGCGCGGCGTGCGGCGACCTCAGCGCGGAGATCCAGGCCGGCGGCTGCCCGCTTCGTCTCGTCGAAGTCGAGGAAGAACACGTCATCGGCCTCGGCGATCCTGGCGGTCGCGGCGAGCTCCCGTCCGACCTCCGCCATCGCCGCTCGCGCACGGCTCATTCCGATGATCACGAGGTTCTTCGGCATCTCGCGCATGCCGGCCAGCGCCCGGGCACGTCGCAGGCAGAACCTCACGACGGCTCCCCGAAGCCGGCTGCGCCGGCGGGCGCGGCCGATCAGCGAGGCGACCATGGCTTCGGCATCCCGGGCTCCGTCGGCGAAGCGGCGTGCGGGCGTCGTCGCATCCGCCTCCAGGCGGAGGTAGCCCGAGAGCACGCCGAACAGGTGGGACGGGTCGTCCGCCCAGCGCGGCATCCCGAGATCGATCTCGGCGACGGCTCGGTGCCCGTATCGGTTCAGGAACGCCCTCATGCCCCGCTGCAGCGCCGCCGGCAGGGTTCCCGCGAGGTAGAGATCGGCGAGATCCCGTGCCGTCCGCGTGCGCAACGCCTCGGCGGACGCGGGGTCGTCGCTCGCTCGTGCGGCGACGTCCCAGAGTTCGAGGTCCATCTCGGTGGTCACGTTGTCGGGCACGCTGCGCAGCACGGCCTGCAGATCACCTGGCCGGGTGAGCCCGCGCAGCAGCCGTCCCGCAAGGCCGAGCATGGCGAACCCGACGACTGCGCCGGGCAGGCTGCGCGGGGCGAGAGGCATGGCGCGGAACAGCAGATCGACGACGCCGTCGACGCGGGAGGGGATGCTGCCGCCGGACGGGATCGGCAGAGCGCGGGCCCCGCGCGTGAGGCGCCGGACGCGGCGCTGGGCGGCATCGGGGCTGATGAGGGCCTGCACCACCAGCAGCGGCAGACGGATGCGGGCGGCGAGGTGGAGGAAGCCGCGAGCGAACCGGCGACGCGACTTGGGCAGCACCGAGAACCGGGGGTCGTCGAACAGCCTCCGCAGCACGACCGCCGACCGCGCCTCCATCACGTCGAGCGCTCTCGGGAAGATCTCGCGTCCCACCGACGAGCGCACGACCGGGGTGGCGTCGAGGAAGATGCGGTCGCCTCCGATGGCGAAGGCACCCGGTCCGTCGGCGATCCGGTCCGGCCGCCGGCCGATCAGGTCGAGGAATCCGGCGCCGACGACCCGGAACGCGGCGATGCCCATCGGCGTGATGGGCCGGTGCAGTCCCTGGGCGAGGCTGACGCAGAAGAAGACACGCGTCTCGCCCGGGTCGACGGCGACGTCGCGGACGGGCACCGGATACAGCGTGGTGATCGGACGTGACTGCGTCAGCCACACGTGGCGGGTGGCATCCAGTGCCCACTCGATGTCTTGCGGGCTGCCGAAGGCCTTCTCGACACGGTCGCCGAGAGCCGCGAGCGCTCGCACCTCGTCGTCGGTCAGGCTCGGGTCCCGCTCGTCGCCGGGACCTCCTCGCCGGCGGTCCAGGATGCGCCTGGTGGTGGTGTCGACGACGAAGTGGTCGGGATCGACGGTGCCCGACACGACCGCGTCTCCCAAGCCGCGCGCGGCGTCGACAACGGCCTGCCGCCGCCTGCCGGTGACGGGATCGGCTGTGAAGAGCACGCCGGCGGAGGCAGCATCCACCATCCGCTGCACGACGACCGCAAGGGCGACTGCGGAACCGTCGATGCCCTGCGCGGCGCGATAGGCAACGGCCCGATCGGTCCACAGCGACGCCCAGCAGCGGTGCACGGCATCGAGCAGGTCGTCGATGCCGGTCACGTCGAGGTACGTGTCCTGCTGGCCGGCGAAGCTCGCGCCCGGGAGGTCCTCCGCGGTGGCCGACGACCGCACGGCGACGGGGCCGCCGTCGGGCTCGAGCCGTGAGTACGCGTCCCGGACCGCGTCGGCCACCGGCGCGGGGAGCGGCGCGTCGAGAACGGCGGATCGCGCCGCCGCCGCATCCGTGAGGGTGCCCGCCGCGACGGGCGTTCCCGCGACCGCCAGGCGGTACGCCGCCGTGGTGAGGCAGAAGCCGGGCGGCACGTCGAAGCCGCCGCGAATCAGCTCGCCGAGATTCGCGGCCTTGCCGCCGACCGCCGGGAGGTCGGCGGCCGACACGTCGGTGAGATCGACGACGAGACCGGCGGCGTCGGGCGAGGATGCCCGCGAGGATGCTGTCATCGGCCGTCTCCGCGATTGGGGGCTTGATGAATTACCCGAAGAATCGCACTCCGCCGACGCCGCGGCAAGGCCCTCGGCTGCTGGCCTACGGGGCGCTCGCGTCGACCTCGAAGTAGAGGTGCGTGTGCAGGCGGCATCCCGGGTTGAACGGGGACCTGCACATCGGGCAGACGTCGGATTCGAGATAGTCGGTGATCGCGAGCTCGTGGCCGCACGCACCGCACAGCACGGCGCGCTCGTCGCGCTGGGCCACCGGCCACCGTGCGGCGGGATGGTCGGCCGTCTCGGCGTGGCAGAGGTGGCACGGATAGTACTCGCGGCAGCAGGCGAACCGGATCGCCACGATGTCGAGCGCGGTGCGGTAGTGCACGCACCGGGTCTCGTCGTCGACGACGAGACCTCGCACGGTGGGGCGCACCGCGCTCATCGCACGCCTCGCGCGCTCAGGGCGTCGCCGAGCTCGAACGCGTGCTTCGAGGCGAGCACCAGGAACGGCACGGCGAAGCCCCGGACGCTGCCGCGCGCGCCGCGAGCCCGCTGGGCATCGCGGACGTCCCTCGCCAGCCGCGCGAGCACCGGTACCGTCGTCAGCGTCACGGTGAGCATGAGAGCGGCCCGCTGCGGGTCGAGCCCGATCCGTCGCATGGGTTCCAAGGCGCGCTCGACGGCTTCCAGCAGCGCGGTCACCCGGGTGGTCAGCATCAGCAGCCCGGCAATGGCGATCGCCGCCGCCACGCGCACCGTGTTCGCGACCGCCGGCTCGGGTCCCAGGAAGATCAGCTGGCTCACGAGTGTCACCGCGAGCACCCAGCGGAGCGCGAGCATCTGCCGACCCAGCTCGCGCAGTCCGAGCAGCCGGTCGCCGAGCTCGGCGAGGGCGAACGCCGCCACGGTGACTCCGGTCGCCGCGGCGGCGCCCCACCATGTCGACGGCAGCAGCGAGACGCCGAGCACGACCGCGAGCACGAGCAGCACCTTGCGACCCGCGGGCATGCGGTGCAGGCGCCCCTGTCCCGGCCGGTAGACGCTCAGCATCGCAGAATCGCCTCATACTCGGAGACGATGGCACCCGAATCGCCGGCTGCGACCAGGCGGCCGCCCGCGAACAGCACGGCCGTGTCGCACCGCTGGGCGAGGGCCAGGTCGTGCGTCACCAGCACGAGGCGGTGCGATCCCTCCGCGAAGAGGTGATCGGCCACGCGCCGGGCGTTCCGGGCGTCGAGGTACGCGGTCGGCTCGTCGGCCACGACCAGATCGGGTCGCCGCACGAACGCGCCGCAGAGCGCGAGCAGCTGCTTCTGACCACCCGACAGGTCGTGCGAGGCGCACTCGGCGAGGTCGGCGAGGCCGAACCGCTCGAGTGCGACGGAGACGAGGTCTCGCGCCTGCGCCGCCGGCAGACGCTCCCGACGCAGCGAGAAGGCGACGTCTTCCGCGACGGTGGGCATGAGGATCTGCGCGTCGGGGTTGCTGAACACCAGCGCGGTCCGTCGTCGCAGCTCGTCGGCGTGGGTCGCCGGGTCGAGGCCGAGGATGCGCAGCGCACCGGAGCTGCGGGGAACCAGGCCGCCCAGCATCCGTGCGAAGGTCGACTTGCCCGACCCGTTCTCACCGATCACGGCGACGGTGCGCGCGTCGACGTCGAGTGAGACGTCGCGCAGCACGTCGACATCGCCGAGGCGCACCGCGACGCCGTCGAGGTGGATGGTCATCGCGCGACCTCCAGCAGCATGGCGACTCCCAGCCCTCCGCCGACGGATGCCGCGGCCACACCCAGCGTGCCCTCCGAGGTGGTGCCTCGCACGAGGCGGCTGAACAGGCGCACGACCGCGACGGCGCCGCTCGCACCCCACGGATGCCCCAGCGCGAGCGCGCCGCCGTCGGCGCAGACGCGGGGGTCGTCGTCTTCGATTCCGAGCCGGCCGAGCACCGCGAGGCTCTGCGAGGCGAACGCCTCGACGATCTCGAACGCGGCGATGTCCGCGGCGGTCGCACCGGCCGAGCCGAGCACGGCCTGCACGGCGGGTGCCGCGCCGATTCCGGGCAGCGCGGGATCGCAGCCTGCGACCGCCCACGCGCGGACGACGAGTCCGGGGGCGGCGCCCGCGGGTGCCACGAGCACGGTGGCCGCGCCGTCGCCGATGCGCGTCGACGTTCCCGCCGTCAGCACGCCGTCGGGGAAGAGCGCCGGCAGCCGGGGGAGCAGCCGCTCCGCGCCGCCGATCGCGTCGTCGTGGTCGAGCCCGGCGAGCGGCACGAGCTCACGCTCGAAGCGCCCTGCTCGCAGCGCCGCCCGGGCGCGGGCGTGACTGCGGGCCGCGTGGGAATCGAGCCTGGTGCGGGAGAGGCCGTCGTGACGCGCCAGAGTCTCGGCCGCGCGCGTCATGTCGGGGTCGGGGAAGCCCGCCGGTGCGAACGGCGCGCGGTCGTAAGGGATGCCGTCGACGGAGCGCATCGGAGCGGTCGACGCGCTCTCGACTCCGCCCGCGACTCGCATGCGCTCGTCGCCGGCCCGGATGGCGGTCGCCGCGTCGATGATGGCGGCCAGGCCGCTGCCGCACTGGCGGTCGACCGTGCCGCCCGGAACCTCGGGACCCAGGCCCGCGGCCAGGGCGGAGACCCGGCCCGGGTTGCCGCCGGGGCCCATGCAGTTGCCCAGCACCACGTCGGCCACGCTCACGGCGGCGCCTGACGCGACCCGGGCGTCGTCCAGCGTCGCGCTGATGACGGGGGCCGCGAGCTGCTCGACCCGCAGGCGTGCGAGTGCCCGGCCGCGGGTGCCGATCGGGGTGCGGCGCGCCGCGATGATCACCGGATCAGACGGCAAGTCGCGCCACCTCCCCGGCGAGGGCACGCCGCACCGCCTCCGCCCGGGCGGGCTTCCCGCTGGCGGTGCGCGGCAGCTCGCCCGCGAACCACTGCCGGGGCCGGTGTGCCGGGGCGAGGTGCGTCGCGCTCGCGGCGTGGAGATCGGCGGCGGTCGCGCCGTCCAGCTCGACGAATGCCGCGACCAAGGCCCCGACGGGCTCTCGCGGAACTCCGAAGACCACGGCGTCACGGATGCCGCGAACCGAGCGCAGCACGGCTTCGACCTCCTCCGGAACGATCGTGGCGGAAGCGCTCAGGATCGCGTCATCCGCCCTTCCGAGAAGACGAAGCCGCCCGTCGTTCAACTCCGCGCGGTCGCCGACCGTCGCCCAGTCGCCCTCCCGGCGGAGCGGACCACCGCCGTCGGCGTACCCCCGCGCGACGAACGGCGACCGCACCCAGAGCTCGCCGTCGCGGATGCGCAGCTCCACCCCCGGAAAGGCGCGGAGGCCGTCGCCGGTGTCGACCGCGACGAACGACAGCTCCGCGGCTCCGTAGTATGCGGTGACGCGGATGCCCGCGGCCTCGGCTCGCGCGCGCAGCGCGGCGTCGAGGTGGGAACCGCCGATGAGGGCGGTGCGCAGTCGCGGCGGAGCACCGGCGTCGAGCGCCGCCCGCAGACCCTGCGGGGTGCCGTGCAGACACGTGGCAGCGGCGCCGGCGCCCGAGGCCGCACCGGCCAGGAGCGGCTGCGGGCCGCCCTCGAGTGCGTGCGCCAGCGAGAACAGCGTCAACGAGGAGGAGGGAGGCGCGGGCAGCAGCACGACGTCGTCGGAGCCCGCGTCGAGCAGGCGGGCGACGGGAGCGAACGAGGCCCGCCACGACTCGGCCGAGCGCAGGACGATGCGCGGAGACCCGCTGCTTCCCGAGGTCAGGGTCGCCCAGGCGGCGTCCGGGGGAGTGGGGACACCGGCCGCGGCTTCGATGACGGCGTCACGGTGCTCCGGCGACCAGCGATCGTCGGTGACCAGGGGGACATTCCCTCCCGCTCGCAGGGCTCTGAGCCGATCGAGCAGCCCCGCGGTCGTGCCGCCGACCGGAACGATCACGGCACGCGGGCCGGTTCGGCACCCGATGTGGCGGCATCCTCCGTCGCCCACGTCCGGCGGAACGCCCGGGGATAGGCGCGCACGAGCGTGGTCACCACGGCGGTTGCGATCACCGCCTTCACCAGGTCGCCGGGCAGGAAGACGAGGCTCGTCAGCGCGGTCTCCGCGAGGGGCAGGCGGGTCACGGCGCTCTGCACCGGAATGCCCACGGCGTAGACGACCACGATTCCTCCGGTCACCACGCCCGCGAAGGTGCGCCATGCCACCGGCTTGCGGCGGCCGGCGTGCACGATGAGGCCGATGACGAACGCGCCGGCGATCCAGCCCAGGAGGTATCCGGCAGAAGGGCCGAAGAAGACGCCGATGCCGCCGCGACCGCCGGCCAGCAGCGGCAGGCCGACGGCGACGAGCGCCAGCAGCAGGGTCATCGACAGCGCGCCGAGACCTGCTCCGAGGATCGCCCCCGCCAGCATGACGCCGAGCGTCTGCGCCGTGATGGGCACGACTCCGAAGACCGTGAAGCCGCCCGGGAGGCCGAGAACGGCGGTCACGGCGGCGAAGACGGCCACGCGGGCGATGTCGGTCGCGTCGATCCCGCGCGTGCGAAGCGGATGGGTCATGTCGTCTCCTCGAGGGGCGGCGGGTCCGTCGAGGAAGCTCGACCTGAACACCGTTCACTAGAACGGCGTTCACTATACTGCGGGGATGGTCAGATCGGAAAGCGCGCGACGTCACACGAAGGACGACGTGGCGCGGGCGGCGCTGCAGATCCTCGACGACGAAGGGCTTCCCGAGCTCACGATGCGCCGGCTCGCGGCGGCTCTCGACGTGCAGCCCAGCGCGCTGTACTGGCACTTCCCGAACAAGCAGACCCTGCTCGCCGAGTTGGCGGACCGTATCGTCGGGCGCGGAGCCGCGCCCGACGAGGGGGCGGCAGCGGCGTCGCGCACGCGCTCGGAGGCGATGGCGCTGAGAGACCGCCTGCTCGCCTATCGCGACGGCGCCGAGGTGGTCTCGAGCACGCTCGCCCTCGGCCTCGGCGCCACTGCGGCCCAGGACCGCTTGGAGGCCGCGATCGAGGCGGACGGCCATGACCGGGTGATCGCCGGTCCGGCGTCGTCGGCCCTCCTGCACTTCGTCATCGGTCACGTCTCGCACGAGCAGCAGCGCATGCAGTACGACAGCCTGGGAGTCGTGCAGCCCGACACGGGTCTGGCTCCGCACCGCGACGGCGGTGCCGCGGCGGACTTCGCCTTCGGCGTCGATCTCCTCATCGGCGGACTCGAGCAGCTCCGCGCCGGCGGCGCCCGCGAAACCGGCCGTCAGACCATCGCGGGCACGGGCCGGCCGGGGTAGAGCTCCTGCATCGCGCGGTCGTAGCGCCTCTTCATCAGCAGCAGGTAGAGGAGCCGGATGGGCGCGGGAACGTTGGCGCGGAACCACTCCTCGCGCTCGCCTTCGGGCACGCTCGCCAGCAGCAGCCCGAGCTGCAGCGACAGCACGTCGCGCGAGAACTCCTTGCGGCGGGCGGTCAGGGCGGTGCGGGTGTGCGCTTCGAGCTCGTCCCACTCGCGCTGCGAGAGGACCTTCTCGGCGACGGGCATGATGTCGTCCTCCTCCTGCCCGAGGTGCGCGTACAGGGTGTCGCGGAGCGCCTCGATGTCGGTGGCGAACGAGTCCCGCAGTGCGGGGTCCGCGGTGGCCACCCACGGCGCGAGCTGAGGCTCGATGCGCTCGAGCTGCGCGGCGACCTCCGCGTGCTGCGCGCGCATCTGGTCGACGTGCACCGCGCATCCGGGATCGCGGGCGGTGAGGCGATCCCACAGCACGGTGTCTTCGGTCTCGTGGTGCAGGTGCAGGGCGAAGAAATCGAGCTTCGCGTAGTCGCCGACGATCGCGGATCGCGCCGTGTCGCCCGCTTTCACGTCGCGGACGAGCAGCGGCAGCTCACGGTAGAGCCAGCGGAAGATGCGGTGCACGAGGAGGAGGCCGGACGGGTCGCACCCGGGTGCCTCCCCGTCGGGCAGTGCGCCCGAGGACGGCAGCTTCGTGGCCATGCGGATCCCCCGATCCCGCCACGCTTCACCGATCGTTGGCGCCCCACGCGCGGCGGACAGCCGCATCCTACGCCGATGGCCCCCATGGCACAGCCCGGCGAGCGAGCGGCCGCCGCGTTCGCGGGGCTCTTGTCGCGCGGGGCAAGGGGCCCCTACTCTCTGGACCGTGGGGACCTCGGCTCCTGGGGGAGCGAGACCTCGATCGATGACGATTGGGGACAGTATGAGTTCGACCGACCGCCGATGGGAGCGCCGTGTCGTCGTGCACGCCACGGTCAACCACCCGATCCACGTCGTCTTCCCCTACCTGTGCGACCCGACGAGGTGGCATGACTTCGCTCCCGCCGTCGCCTTCCGCCGACAGATCGACGACGGGCCGCCGCGGGTCGGGACAAGGTGGATGGCGACGGACCGCATCGGGCCGTTCCGCGCCCACTTCATCGATCAGCTGGAGTCGCTGGATGAGAACGGGCGAGTGGTGTGGCTGTCGTCTGCTCCCTGGAACTCCCGTGTCGAGTACGCCTGCCGGGAGTCGGGCGAGGCTACCGTCGTGCGCGCCGAATACTCGGGCGACCTGAGCGACGCGCTGCGCTGGCAGGTCGGGTGGCTTCCCGGATGGGCGACGCACATGATCCTCGCGGGCGACTTCCGGCGCCTCGACCGCGTGCTGACGGCCCAGGCGCGAGCCGCGGGATCGTGGCAGCTGCATCACTCTGCTCCCCTCCCCGGCTCTGCTCCCGCTCGCCGCACCGCTGACGTCCGCTGACGGCGGGGCATCATGCGTCGCGAATGTCCGGCGCACAAGCCCCCTGTGACCCGCCGCGGCGGTGCATAACGTCGCTGCATGGACATGACAGCCGACCCGCCGGCCACGAGTGAGAATGCCCCCGAGAGCGGAGCCCATCATCGGGTGCTGGTCATCGGCGGCGGCAACGGCGGCATCTCCGTCGCGGCGCGCCTGCGCAACGCCGGCGTCGACGACATCGCGATCGTCGAGCCGCGCGATGAGCACCTCTACAAGCCGCTGTTCTCGCACGTGGCGGGCGGCACCGCGCCCGCCGGCACCACGGTCCGTCCGCAGCGCGACGTCATGCCGAAGGGCGTCGAGTGGATCAAGGATGCCGTGGCCTCGGTGCAGCCGCAGTCGGGCGCGGTCGTGCTCGAGAGCGGCGAGCGGCTGACCTACGACCAGCTCATCGTGTGTCCCGGCATCCAGCTCGACTGGAACCGCGTGCCCGGACTCGCGGAGGCGATGCGGACGCCGGCGGCGGCATCCCATTACGAGCTCGACCTGGCGAGGAAGGCGTCGTCGCTCCTGCGCGACCTGAAGGAGGGGACCGTCGTCTTCACCCAGCCCGACGGTCCCGCGTCCTGCGCCGGCGCCGCGCAGAAGCCGATGTACCAGGCGTGCGACTACTGGCGGGCGACGGGCGTGCTCGACGCGATCCGCGTGGTGATGGTGGTGCCGACCGAGAGCGCGTTCCTCGCGCCGTTCGACAAAGAGCTTCACCGCAAGATCGCGGAGTACGGCATCGAGCTGCGCACGCGGAGCGTGCTGCTGCGGGTCGACTCGGACGCGCAGGAGGTCGTGCTCGGAGGGGCGGAAGGGCCGGAGCACCTGCCGTACGACGTGCTGAACGTCGAGCCGCCGCAATCCGCCCCCGACTGGCTGAAGGCCTCGAGTCTGTCCGCGCCGGGCTCGACGGGCGGATTCGTCGAGGTCGATCCGCAGACGCTGCGGCATCCGCGGTTCCCCAACGTCTGGTCGCTCGGAGATGCTGCGGCCACCACGAACTCGAAGTGCGGCGGCGCCCTGCGCAAGCAGACGTGGGTGCTGGCGAAGAACGTCAAGCGCGCGCTGCGAGGCAAGGAGCCCAAGGCCCGCTACGACGGCTACGCGGTGTGCCCCTTCACGGTCTCGCGGTCGACGGTGGTGTGGGCGGAGTTCGACGACAAGGGCAGGCAGAAGCCCACGATCCCGTTCTTGAAGCGCATGTACCGCGAGAGCCGGCTGTCGTGGATCTTCGACCGGCACGTGCTGCCCTGGGTCTACTGGAACCTGATCCTCACCGGACGCGTGTGACGAGGCGGGCGCCTGCTGTCACTTCCGCTGTTCGAACACGCCCGCCGTGATCGGCACGGCGACGGCGGCGCTGATGCTCAGCACTCCCGCCACGAACACCAGCCCCGGAAGGATCGGGGAGGCGAAGGAGAGCCCGACGAGCACCATTCCGCCGACCAGCAGGATCAGGTAAATGACGAAGAGCATCGACGGTCTCCTTCTCGCACGACCCCCGGCACGGTCGCGCCGGCTCCTTCCTGCCTATCGCAACCGTGCGCGATGCGCCAGGGCATTGCTGCGCGCGAAGGGGCGTCCGCGGCAGAATGACGCCATGCGACTCGTCCAGGTGGCCCAGCACGCCGACGATCTCGACCGCGCCGCCGGGTTCTACTCGGAGCTCCTCGGGGTCGAGCCCACAGCGGTCTTCGACCCGCCCGGGCTCCTCTTCTTCGACCTCGACGGAGTACGGCTGATGCTCGAGCGCGGTGCGCCGCCATCCATCCTCTATCTGCACGTCGAGGACGTCCGGGCCGCGCTCAAGCGGCTGGGCGAGCGTGCCGATGTGGTGACCCCGCCGCACGTCATCTTCACGCACGAGAACGGCGTGCTCGGCCCCGCCGGCCACGACGAGTGGCAGGTGTTCATCAAGGACTCCGAGGGCAACACGGTCGGCCTCGTTTCGTTCGAGCCGAAGGACTGAACCCGGCATCCTGCACAGGGCGATGACGCGGGGTGCAGCATCCTGTCGCTATCGACTCGATAACGGCGTGCAGGCTGCAGGAAGCGACGGCGTAGCCTGGACGTGATGAGCGCCTACGTCTCGGCGTTCGAGCTGTTCTCCATCGGCGTTGGACCCTCGAGCTCCCACACGGTCGGCCCCATGCGGGCCGCCCATGACTTCGCCGTCCGGCTGCGCGAGTCCGGCGTGCTGCCGCGGGTCGGCCGCGTGACCTGCACCCTCTACGGCTCCCTCGGTGCCACGGGCATCGGCCACGGCACCCCCGACGCGGTCGTCGCGGGACTTCAGGGTCTCGAACCCGAGACGGTGGACCCCGATGCCGTGCGCTCCGCGTGGACCGACTGGCCCGACCGTCATGCGCTTCTCCTGTCGGGTGCGCACGCAGTTCCGTTCGCGCGGGGCGACGTGGTGTTCGCGGCGCGGACACGGCTGCCGGGGCACCCGAACGCGCTCACGCTGGAGGCGTGGACCGCGCCCGGTGACGGTCCGCCCCGAGCGCCCTGCGCATCGTCGGGGGTGCGCGAGACCGGGGCGGCGTCCGTCGCGCAGACGACGCCGGTGGCGGGGACGGATGCCGGACTCCTCGTGCGCGAGACGTACTACTCCGTCGGCGGCGGGTTCATCCGGCGCGAGGGCGAGCCGCCGCAGATGCGGCCCCACGCGTTTCCGGTCGACTTCGCGAGCGCCGAGGAGCTGCTCGCACTGTGCGACGAGCGCGGCATCACCATCGCCGAGGCCGCGCGCATCAACGAGGAGGCGCTGCGTCCCGACGAGCAGATCGCGGAGGGGCTCGACGCGATCTGGAACGCGATGGCCGCGTGCGTCGAGGCGGGCCTGGACGCGGAAGGAGTGCTCCCCGGGATGCTCGGGGTCAAGCGGAGGGCGGCATCCATCCGCGCGCAGCTCGAGACCGCCGAGGCCGACGGTCGCCGCGAGCTCCCGGGAGAATGGCTCGGTGCTTTCGCGCTCGCCGTCAACGAGGAGAACGCGGCCGGCGGCCGCGTGGTGACGGCGCCCACGAACGGTGCGGCCGGCATCGTGCCCGCCGTCGCGATGTACTGGTGGCGCTTCCTCGCCGACTCCGGTCTGGGTGCCGGCAACGCCGTGACCCCGTACGGCGAACTCGTCGGCAGCGCGCTGCTCGGCTACCACGGCCACGCCGCGACGGCCGCCGAGGCCGCCACGTGGGACGAAGAGCAGGTGGCCGAGGCGAACCGTCGCCGCGGCATCCGTCGATTCCTTCTCACGGCGACCGCGCTGGGTTCGCTCTTCAAGGCCAACGCGTCGATCTCGGGTGCCGAGGGCGGCTGCCAGGCGGAGGTCGGCTCGGCCTGCGCGATGGCCGCCGGTGGGCTGACCGCGGTCATGGGCGGCACCAACCGGCAGATCGAGAACGCCGCCGAGATCGCGATGGAGCACCATCTCGGGCTCACGTGCGACCCCGTCGGCGGGCTCGTGCAGATTCCGTGCATCGAGCGGAACGCGATCGCCGCGTCGACCGCGGTCACCGCCGCGCGCCTGGCCCTGCGCGGCGACGGCTCGCACTACGTCTCGCTCGACGCCGTCGTGGAGACCATGCGCCAGACCGGCATCGACATGTCGCACAAGTACAAGGAGACGAGCGAGGGCGGTCTCGCCGTCAACGTCATCGAGTGCTGACCCCGCTCGGTCGTGCGCCGGTCCTCCGGCGCAGACGGGGGTGTGGCGTGGAGGTGGCGGGTGTGGTCGTGTGCGGCGGGTGCGCGCGGCGCTGGGTGCCACCTTCGTGCGGGGGTGTGGCGTGGAGGTGGCGGGTGTGGTCGTGTGCGGCGGGTGCGCGCGGCGCTGGGTGCCACCTTCGTGCGGGGGTGTGGCGTGGAGGTGGCGGGTGTGGTCGTGTGCGGCGGCTGCGTGCGGCGCTGGGTGCCACTTTCTGCGGAGGCGAGGTCGGAAGTTCGAGACCCGCTGGCACACGGGAAGATGCGTCTCGCTATGCCGCGCGCCACCCGCGGCGCAGCAAGACCTCGCGCACGATCGATACAGCGCGCGGGCTCGGGCCGCGGATGTGATCGGCGGTGAGCCGGACGACATCCCACCCCGCGGCCGCGTACGCGGCATACTTTTCGATGTCGCGGTTCCATTGGGCTCGGCTGGTGCGGTGGTGATCACCCTCGACCTCCACGATCGTTCGAAACTGCCGGTAGACGGCATCCGAGATTCCGAGCAGCCGCCCGCTCGCATGGCGGATCTCAACGTCCAGCTCGGGGTCGGGCAGGCCGGCCGCGCCGGCGTCGATCCGATACTCGGTCTCCAAGGGGGAGGCGCTTCCCACGCGGATGAGTTCGAGAGCCGCACGGAGTCTGGCCACACCGCGGCGTGGGCCGGCCGCTGCGGCTCGTCGCAGCTGCTGCGGCGTCGCCAGTTGCAGGTGCGCTTGCGGCTTGCCGTGTTCGTTGCGCGGCACCCGGACGAACGCGTCGCCGAGCACCACGAGTTCGCGCACGTCGAGCTCGCGCGCCAGCATCGCCCACGTCGAGGCCGGACTGCTGACGCGCATTCCCTCCCACTCCTGCACGCTGACGAGAGCGGATGCAACCTTCACGGCACGGATGCCTCGGCGCCGCGGTGCACGGGCCGGAGCCCGGACGCCCACCTCGAGGTCGTGGCCATGAGCCATGGGGGCGCCCAGGATGACCGCCGCGGTCCGCCCGGAGTAGAACGCGTGAGGGGCCATCACCTCGGCGTATGCGCGGGCGAGACGCATCACGCGTCGTCGTTGGGCATGGTCGCGAGCCAAAGGCGCGCCGTCGACCAGGTCTTCGTCCGGTCTCTGCTCGGCACGGAGCCGGACGCCGCGAAACGGTGTCTCGAGGTCATCGGCGCGCAGTCGCCGGCGGCTGACTCCCGCGCCGAGCGCGTCGTCGCAGCGGAAGCTCGCGCCGAGCTCTGCGGGAAGCGGGGAGGCGGGACGCGGCATCCGTTCAGAATGCTCTCAGGGTCGGCCGGCAGTGGGCCGTCCGCGCGGATCTGTGGGATGAGGCTGCGCCACTCGCGTTGGGGAGGAGGGGCCGATGCGCAAAACAGATGTGGTAGCTGGTGGCGCTGCCTCTGTGATGAGCCGACGACGGCTGCCTCCTCGGCATAGTGGCGGTTGTGGTCGGCTCCGGGCGCGGGGGCCGACGCTTCCTGTCACCTTCGCGCCGCCTCGCGCCGGGTAGGTGGCGGCTGTGGTCGGCTCCGGGTGCGGGGGCCGACGCTTCCTGCCCCCTTCGCGCCGCCTCGCACCGCGAAGGTGGCAGCAGTGCTCGTTCTCGGGCCACGGAGGCGACGCCTTCTGCCACCTCGGCGGCGCGCGCCGGGAAGGTGGCGGCTGTGGTCGGCTCCGGGTGCGGGGGCCGACGCTTCCTGCCCCCTTCGCGTCGCCTCGCGCCGGGAAGGTGGCGGCTGTGGTCGGCTCCGGGTGCGGGGGGCCGACGCTTCCTGCCCCCTTCGCGTCGCGTCGCACCGCGAAGGTGGCAGCAGCGCTCGTTCTCGGGCCACGGAGGCGACGCCTTCTGCCACCTCGGCGGCGCGCGCCGACCACCGGCGGCCACCCACCCCGCGTTCGTTCAGAGCGAACGCACCAACGCTTAGCACTGTCACCAGGAGAGTGCTAATCTGAACGTAGTTGAGCCGCCCCGACTCAACTCCTGAACGAGAGGAGACACCCCATGGCCACGTACGACCCGTTCCGCGACCTCGACCGCCTTGCGTCGGGTCTCTTCGACACCCGCCGCGGCCCGCGCCGCATGCCGATGGACCTCTACCGCGACGGCGACCACTACGTCCTGACCGCCGACCTTCCCGGCATCGACCCGGGTTCGGTCGACATCGACGTCGACGGCCAGCTGCTCACGATCCGCGCCGAACGCACGCTCACGAGCGGCGACGACGTCAAGTGGATCACCCGCGAGCGTGAGGGCGCGAGCTTCCTCCGCCAGCTCAACCTCGGGCAGGGCATCGACACGGAGCGCATCTCGGCGAGCTACAGCAACGGCGTGCTGAGCGTGACGATCCCGGTGAGCGAGAAGGCGAAGCCGCGCAAGATCGAGGTGATGGCGGAGGGCGGTGCGCCCACCATCAAGGCGCACGAGTCCAGCGACGCACCTCAGCCGATCGAGCAGTAACGCGATTGCAGAAGACGGATGCTTCGCCCCTGGGCTCAGGGGCGAAGCATCCGTTTCTGCGTATCCGGGTCGCGCACCCCGTCCGTGAAGTGGCGCCGGCAGCGCGCCTGGTACGACTCGATGCCCCCGACCTGAGCGTGGGTCGGCACCAGCGGATCGCCGGCTCCGGTCGACGAGATGCGCTGGTGGAAGGCGGCGTCCTCGCCGCAGACCGCGCATACCGCAGTGAGCTTGAGCACGTCTTCGGCGATCGCCATCAGCGCTGGGAGCGGTTCGAACGGGCGGCCGTCGAAGGTGACGCAGAGGCCCGAGACGACGACCGTGAGGCCGTCGGCCACGAGCGCGTCGACGGCTGCCACCAGAGCGGGTCCGAAGAACTGCGCCTCGTCGACGGCGATGAGGTCGAGGGGACGCTCGCGGACGGCGGCGAGGAGCGCGTCCACGTCGGAGACCGACCGTGAGGGCACACTGAGGCCGGAGTGCGAGCTCACCTGCCCGTCGCCGCGGCGGTCGTCGAGCGCGTGGCTGTACACCTCGACGTCGAGCCCGGCGATGCGCGCGCGTCGCACGCGTCGCAGCAGCTCCTCGGACTTTCCGGCGAACATGGGGCCCGCCACGACCTGCAGCCTCGCCTGGTTGCGCGTGTGCATGGCGCCAGACTATGTCGCCCCGGGGACAGCGACCGCGGGTGACCGCTGCCGCACGCGGGGTGTCCCGGCCTATGCTGACCCCGTGATCGACGACACGGCGGCGTCCGAGAAGCGCCGCAGACTCGCGCAGCCGGGGGTGGATGCGGTCCACGTGCGGGGCCTGCACGTCACGCGCGGAAAGACGGAGGTCTTCTCGGGGCTGGATCTCGACATCCCGCGTGGGCAGATCACCGGGCTGCTGGGCCCGTCGGGATGCGGCAAGACGACGCTGATGCGCTCCATCGTCGGCGTTCAGAAGCTCGCCGGCGGCGAGGTGACCGTGCTCGGGGAGCCGGCCGGCTCCCCTGCGCTCCGCAGGCGGGTGGCATACGACACGCAGGCCGCCTCGGTCTACGGCGACCTCACGATCCACCAGAACCTCCGCTACTTCGCGCGACTGGTCGCCGCCCCTCGCGCCGACGTCGACCGCGTCATCGAGCAGGTGGGCCTGGCCGACCAGCGCGATCAGACGATCGACTCGCTGAGCGGAGGGCAGGAGAGCCGCGTGTCCCTCGCGGTCGCCATGCTCGGGGCGCCCGAGCTGCTCGTGCTCGATGAGCCGACGGTGGGCCTCGACCCGCTGCTGCGCGCCGACCTGTGGGAGATCTTCCGCGGACTCGCCGACGCCGGCGCGACCCTCATCGTCTCGAGCCATGTCATGGACGAAGCGCTCCGCTGCGATCGCCTGGTGCTCATGCGGGCGGGTCGCATCATCGCCGACACCACACCGGACGGCCTCTTCGCCGACACCGGGACGACGGATCCGGATGCCGCGTTCCTCACGCTCATCGAGCGCGACGCCGTCCGAGAGGCTCAGGGACCGGGGGTGGCGGCACCCGACCACCCCCTCACGCGCCGCGAGGCGAGGGAGCACGCGCCGCACGCGGAGTCGCACGGGCACCGCGGGCGCGACGGGAGCGCGTCGTGAACGGTGCGCTCACCCTCGCCACGGCCGGACGCGTCCTCCGCCAGCTCAGCCACGACCCGCGGTCCATCGCACTGATGCTGGTCGCGCCGAGCCTGCTGGTGGGCCTGTTCGCGTGGCTGTTCAGCGATCAGGAGGGCGTCTTCGATCAGTTCGGCGGACCGATCCTCGCGCTGTTCCCGTTCATCGTGATGTTCCTCATCACGTCCATCACCACCCTGCGCGAGCGCCGCTCCGGCACCCTCGAACGGCTGATGACGACGCCCATCGCGAAGGCCGACTTCATCCTCGGCTACGGGCTGGCGTTCGGGCTCATGGCGACGTTGCAGGCCGTCATCACGGTGACGTTCGCCGTGTGGGTCTGCGGACTGGAGGTGGAGGGCCCGCTGTGGCAGCTCGGACTCGTCGCGGTCGTCGACGCGATCCTCGGCACCGCGCTCGGGCTGCTGGCGAGCGCGTTCGCGCGCACGGAGTTCCAGGCGGTGCAGTTCATGCCGCTGATCGTGTTCCCGCAGATCATCCTCGGCGGCCTCTTCATGCCGCGTGAGGACATGCCGGAGGCCCTGTATCAGATCTCCAAGGTGCTGCCGTTGAGCTACGCCATCGACACGATCAACGCGGTGACCGATGGTGACGAGGGATGGGATGTCTTCGGACCGCTGCTCGTCGTCGTCGCGTTCGCCGTCGGGGCGCTGATCCTCGCGTCGCTCACGCTTCGCCGTCGCACCCCATAGCTCTTCAGCGACCGAGTGCGGCGCGCCTCACCAGCCGGGCGTGGTCTTGCGCAGTTTGGCGGTGAGGTCGCGGAGCTGGGTGAGCTCGTCGTCCGTGAGGAGCGACATCCGCTCGGCGATGGCTTTGCCGTGTGCGCTGGCGATGCGCCGGAACAGTGCGGCGCCGGCATCCGTCGCGTGCACGAGCGCGCCGCGCCCGTCGTCGGGATCGGCGCACTTGGTGAGCAGTCCGCGCACGACCATGCGGTCGACGAGGCGCGACACGCTGGGCTGGCTGATGAGCATGTTGGCCGTGACGTCACGCAGGCGCGCGGTGAGGTCGTCACCGCGCGTGACGGTGAGGAGCACGTCGTATTCGGCCTGACTCAGCGTCTCATCGTCGAAGTCGTCATTGATGTCGCCGAACACCTCGTGCTGGGCCCGGAAGAGGCTCTCCCAGGCATCGATGGCGAGGCGGCGGTCCGTCATATCGACAAGATTAGGGCAGGCGACCCACCCTAGGCTGGCCCCATGGGGACTTCTGACCTTGCGCCGTCGCGCCCGCGTCGCCTCGGTGCCATGCGGCTGGTGCTGGCAGCGTTCGCGGGGCTGCTGTTCGCCGCGCTCGTCGCCCTGCCGGCCCATGCCGGCGTCGACGACTTCTCGTTCGAGAGCCTCGACGTGGAGTACCGGCTCGGTCGCGCCGAGGACGGCACGAGCACGCTGACCGTGGTCGAGACCTTCGTCGCGGTCTTTCCCGACTTCGACCAGAACCACGGCATGCGGCGCGCCATCCCCGACAACTACCAGGGTGCTCCGCTCAACCCGCATCTCGTGTCGATCACCGACGAGAACGGGGCGACCCGCGCCGCCGAGACGGAGTCCGAAGACGGCTTCTACTTCATGACGTCGCGGGCGGACGGATTCGTGCACGGCCGCCAGACGTACGTCTTCACGTACACGCTGGAGAACGTCACGCGGTACTTCCCCGACACGGCGTCGGACGAGTTCTACTGGGACGTGAACGGCACCGGCTGGCCGCAGTCGTTCGGGCGCGTCACGGCGCGAGTCACGATGCCCGACGACCTGGAGGCCGCGCGCACCGGGTCGCAGGCCTGCTACTTCGGCTACGAGGGCGACGATCAGCAGTGCGCGATCGCCGACGTCGACGGCGCGGTCGCGGCGTCGGCCGAGAACCTGCAGCCGTACCAGACGATGACGATCGCGATCGGCTTCGCTCCGCGGACGTTCACGGCGTTCGACCCGTCGTACTTCGCCTCGCCGTGGGGCTGGCTGCAGTCCGGCGTGGGCCTGCTCGGGCTGACCACGGCCGTCGTGCTGGCTGTCATCGCCCGGGTGCGCCACCTCCGCGACGAACCCGGCCGGCCCGTGATCATCGCGGAATACACGCCGCCGCGCGACATCGACGCCCTCGAGAGCGCCGTGCTGCTCGGCAAGACCAGCAAGGCGATCCCCGCCGAGGTGCTCGAGCAGGCCGTGGTGGGCAGCATCCGCATCGAAGAGGGCCCGCGCAGATGGTTCAGCCGCACGCGGTTGAAGGCGGTGCTCGTGGACCCGTCGCTGGCCGACGGAGACGGACGGATGCTGCTTCCCGGTCTGTTCCCGTCGGGCACGCCGGGTGAGGAGTTCGAGTTCGGCGGCAGCGACACCCGATTCTCGACGACGGCGCAGAAGGTGCTGAAGGCGGCCGAGAAGGAGCTGCGGTCCCGGGGCCTCAGGCGCCGGGTGCCGCTCCGCGCGCGGGCCGTGCCCCTCGTCGTCGCGATCGGCTCGGCGGCGCTGGTGCTCCTCTTCGGCATTGCGGCCGCGTCGGCCTACGTGACCGTCTGGGTGCCGGTGCTGCTGATCTTCGGGGCGGTGCTCATCGTGCTGGTCGTCGCCGGCCTGGTGGCTCGCAAGCCGCTCACGGCGAAAGGCGCCGAGGCCCGTGACCATCTGCGCGGATTGGAGGAGTTCATCGAGTGGGCGGAGGCCGATCGCATCCGCATGCTCCAGTCGCCGCAGGGTGCGGAGCGCGTGAAGGTCGACATCGCCGATCCGCGTGTGAAGCTGAAGCTCTACGAGGCACTGCTGCCCTACGCGGTCGTTTTCGGCCAGGAGAAGAAGTGGGCACAGGAGCTGGCCGTGCTGTACGGCGAGGGCAACGCGCCCGGCTGGTACGGCGGCTCGAGCGGGTTCAACGCCGCGGCGTTCTCGGCGGGCATCTCCACCCTGTCGGCGTCGGCGTCGTCCTCGTCGTCGTCGGGCGGTTCCGGGGGCGGCGGATCTGCCGGGGGTGGCGGCGGTGGCGGAGGCGGCGGCGGGGTGTGAGGCGCCGTGCGGCAGGCGGCGCTTCTGCGTTCGTCCTCAGGCGTCCCGGCCGGCAGGGCGCGCCGCCTCGGGCACGTGCAGCAGGGTGAGGAACAGATCCGTCCCGCGCGGGATGCCGCGCCGGTCGGCCCTCGAGACGAGCACGGTGACGAGCACCGCGAGCGGAACCGTCCAGGCGGCGGGCTGCTCGAGGAAGGGGCGCACCGCCGGCAGCCACCCCGACACGACGCCGCCGCCGAGGATGGCGAGGCCGGAGAGCGCCGCACCCGTCAGCATGCCCGCGATCGCGCCCCGCGCGGTGAGGCCGCGCCACCAGATGCCCAGCAGCAGCACGGGGCACAGCGTCGACGCCGTGAAGGCGAACACGAGTCCGACGCTGCCGGCGAGTCCCGCAGGCTCGGTGGCGAGCGCGACGATCAGCGGCACGAACGACGACAGCACGGCCGCGATGCGGAAGCCTCGTACGCTGCCGCCGAGCAGGTCCTGGCTGATCACACCGGCGAGCGAGACGACCAGGCCCGACGACGTGGAGAGGAACGCGGCGAACGCTCCCGCGATGACGAGCGCGGTGAGCACGTCGCCCAACGGGCCGGGGACGAGTCGGTCGGGCAGCAGCAGGACGAGGGCGTCGGCGTCGCCCGAGCCGGCGAGGTCGGGCGCGAACATCCGTCCGAGGAACCCGAACGCCGTGGGGAACAGGTAGAACACCGAGAGCAGCACGAGCACGATGACGGTCGTGCGGCGGGCCGCGACGCCGTCGGGGTTCGTGTAGAAGCGGACCAGCACGTGGGGCAGCCCGAGCGTGCCGAGCAGCAGCGCCACCATGAGCGACACCGTGCGGTACACGTCCAGGTCGCCAGGACCGGCGCTCGTGGGGAACGCCTCGACCTGCGGCAGTGCGGGCTGCATGTCGCCCGCGAGCAGCAGGATCGTGACGACCGGGATCGCGAGTGCCGTGAGCTTGAGCCAGAACTGGAACGCCTGCACGAACGTGATCGAGCGCATGCCGCCCGCCGCGACGACCACCGCGACGATGATCGCGACGGCGAGTGACCCCATCCACGCGGGCAGGCCCGTCGTGATCCGCACTGTGAGCGCCGCCCCCTGGAGCTGCGGCACGATGTAGAACCAGCCGATGACGATCACGAGGGTGCTCGTGACGCGTCGCACCCAGACGGACTCCAGCCGCGCCTCGGTGAAGTCGGGGATGGTGTACGCGCCCGAGCGGCGGAGCGGCGCGGCGACGAAGAGCAGCAGCATGAGGTATCCGGCGGTGTACCCGATGGGGAACCACAGCGCGGCGGAGCCGCTGAGGAGGATGAGCCCGGCGATGCCGAGGAACGACGCCGCCGACAGGTACTCACCGCCGATGGCCGACGCGTTCCACCATGGCCGCACGGTGCGGCTCGCCACATAGAAGTCGCTCGTCGTGCGCGAGACCCGCAGTCCGTAGAACCCGATCAGCGCCGACACGACCGCGACGGCGGCGATCGCGATGTAGCCGATCGCGGCGTTCACTCGTCCTCCGTGAGCGACCGGTAGCGCGCTTCGTTCCGTGACGCGGCGCGCAGATAGAGTCCGCCGACCGTGATCGCGAGCGGATAGACGCCGGCGCCGAGGAGCAGCCACGACAGCGGCACACCGGCGACGAACGTGGCGTCGAGCTGCGGGACGAAGGCGATCGCGAGCACGAACACCGCGGTGGCGACGGCGAACCCCACGGCGAACACGATCCCGAGCCGCAGCTGCGAGCGGATGAGCGAGCGCACATACACGCCCGCGATGTCGCTCGTCGGGGCGCCCGCGGGGATGTGGGGCACCGGTCGGGCGGATGCGGCGGCCGAGTCCGCGTGCGGAGCCGTGACACGCACGCGCGAGGGCGGCTGCAGCGGTCGATCCTCGCGCGAGGCGGCCGCGTCCGGCGCACCGGCGGGGCGAGACTCGTGGCCGCCGCCGCTCGAGGCAGGGGAGGTCATGTGCGTGGCCGGATCGTCGCGGACTCGAGGCGTTCGCGCAGCGCGGGCAGGCAGCGCCTGCTCACGGGCAGCTCGGCGCCGCCGACGGTGACGCTCGGGTGATCACCGCCCAGCCGGAGGCGTGCGAGATGCGGGATCGCGACGAGGTACGAGCGGTGGACCCGCACGAACACGTCGGACCACTGCCGTTCCAGGTCCGACATCGGCACTCGGACCAGGTAGCTCGCCTCCTCGGTGTGCAACCGCGCGTAGTCGCCCTGCGCCTGCACATATCGCACCTCGTCTCGCCGGATCATGCGCGTGGTACCGCCCAGGCTGACGGCGATCATCTCGGGAGAGGATGCGGCATCCGTCGCCGGCGCGGCCTGAGACTTGAGCGCCTCGACGATGCGGGTGACCGAGCGCTGCAGCCGCTCGCTGCGCACGGGCTTCAGCAGGTAGTCGACGGCGGCGAGGTCGAACGCCTCGAGAGCGCCCTCTTCGTCCGCGGTGACGAACACGAGAGCGGGGCGCCGCTCGAAGCGCTGCACGGCCCGGGCGAGATCGAAGCCGTTGAGGCCGGGCATGTGGATGTCGAGGAACGCGGCGTCGACGGGCTCCCGCGTGAGCAGCCGGATCGCCTCGGCGCCCGACGAAGCGTGGTGGATGATGCCGATGCGGGCGTCCTGTCCGAGCAGGAAGGCGAGCTCGTCGATCGCGGGCTGCTCGTCGTCGGCGATGAGCACGGAGATCACGCTTCCATTCTCCCTTCGGGGGCTCGGCGGCGATCCGCCGTGGCTCCGACGCGGTCGGAGCCGGCGGATGCCGCCGCCCGGCCCGGCTGCGACTTGGGGACCCGCATCCGCACCAGCGTGCCTGCGCCGACGTTCGTCTCGACGACCAGCCCGTGCTCCTCGCCGTACACCTGCCGGAGTCGCGCGTCGACGTTGCGCAGACCGACGTGCTCGCCGGGTGCGCCGCCGGCGAGCGCGCGTTCGAGCACGACCGGGTCGATGCCGACGCCGTCGTCCTCGACGCTGATCTCGGCGAACGCCCCCTGGTCGGAGGCCTCGATCGTGATGCGCCCCCCGCCCTCCTTGCCCTCGAGGCCGTGGCGGACGGCGTTCTCGACGAGCGGCTGGATAGAGAGGAACGGCACCACCGTCGACAGCACCTCGGGGGCGATCTGCAGCGTCACCTTCAAGCGGTCGCCGAATCGGGCGCGCTCGAGCTTCAGGTAGCTGTCGATCGAGCGCAGCTCTTCCGCCACGGTGGTGAAGTCGCCGTGCCGGCGGAACGAGTACCGCGTGAAGTCCGCGAACTCCAGCACGAGCTCTCGCGCCTTCGCCGGATCGGTGTTGATGAACGATGCGATCGCGTTCAGCGAGTTGTAGATGAAGTGCGGGCTGATCTGCGCGCGCAGGGCGCGCACCTCTGCCTCGGCGAGCGCGGCTCTCGACGCATCGAGCTCACCCAGCTCGACCTGCGCCGCCACCCAGTCCGCCACCTCGCCCGTCGCGCGCACGAGCCCGGCACGCACGCGAGGTGCGAAGGCAACGATCGCCCCCGAAGACACGCCGCCGGCGACGATCGGGGCGGCGACGGCATCCGTCTCGCGCCCGCCGATCCGTGCTCGCCGCTGCATCTGCGGCCGACCGGATGCGCGCGCCTCCCCGGCGAGCCTGCCCGCGACGGCGCGCACGGCGTCGTCGCCGTCGACGGTGACGTCGCCGGCCGCGTCGACGAGCGCGAGCGTCTCGCACCCGAGCAGCGCCCGGAGATGCCGGCCGGCCCGCGTCGCGTCGCCCGCGGCGATGCCGCCGCGCAGGTGCTTGGCGGCCCGGCTCGCCAGGTGAAGGGTCTGATACGTCGCCTGCTCGACGTCGGTTCCGAGGTCCTTCGAGGTCACGACGATGCGCCGGAGGAGGATGACCACGCCGACCGCGAGAGCCCCGGCGAGGACGTGGTCATCATCGGCATCGTGGCGATCGTCGGCGGCATCGGCGCCAACGGGCAGAACGTCGCGTTCCTCGTGGCGCTCGCGTTCGCGGTCGCGGCCTCCGCGAACCTGCCCACCATCGTGTACTCGCTGTTCTGGAAGCGATTCACCACGAAGGGCGCTCTGTGGAGCATGTACGGCGGGCTCGCCTCGGCGATCATCCTCATCGCCTTCTCTCCGGTCGTCTCGGGCTCCGAGACGTCGATGCTGAAGACCGAGGCGATCGACTTCGCCTGGTTCCCGCTGTCGAATCCCGGCATCGTCTCGATCCCGCTGGCCTTCTTCCTCGGCTGGATCGTCAGCGTGCTCGACAAGACCACGGAGGACCCGCGGAAGCAGTCCGAGATGGAGGTCCGCTCGCTGACGGGCATCGGCGCGGAGAAGGCTGTCAGCCACTGACACCAGCCGGAGATCTCGATACGGCTCGTTCCTCGCCTACTCGATCTTGACCCGTCGCGCGTCAACGCTCGTTCCTCGCATTGATCCGCGACGCGTCAAGAGTAAGGGCCGGTCGGAGAGGCTACCGACCGGCCCTTGTCCCTTGCACCAAGAGTGTCCTGCAATCACATGCCGGTAGCTGCCACAGCAAAACAACTACCGTGCTGAGCACTCTATAACGACCAGGTAACGCTGGCAAGCGTTTCTCGTTATCTTTTCGTGATGGATTCGCTGGGAGTCCGGACGGACGGTTCCGGCGCGTTGGGAGGCGGAGATCAGCGGAAGCGGCCGAGGTGGATGCCCGCGTACGCGAGCGCCGCGATCGTCTCGCCGTCCGTGATCCCGCCCGCCGCGATCAGCTCGAGGACCTCAGCGAACGGCACCCACCGCACCTCGTCGATCCCCTCCTCGCCCTGCGACGACGCGGCGTCGGCGACACGGCTCAGGTTGCGGGCGAGGAAGACGTGCTCCGGCGCATTCGCGATGCCGTTGAGGGCGTTCATCGAGCCCAGACGGGTCCAGTCCGACGCGGCGAACCCGGTCTCCTCGGCCAGCTCGCGCTGCCC
Source organism: Microbacterium sp. E-13 (assembly GCF_049912955.1). Classification (GTDB taxonomy): domain Bacteria; phylum Actinomycetota; class Actinomycetes; order Actinomycetales; family Microbacteriaceae; genus Microbacterium. The sequence goes on along the minus strand of NZ_CP183973.1, from coordinate 3,295,571 downwards.
GGCGACCAGGGGATCCTCGCCGTCCGAGCCGCCGGCGGGAACCTCCAGTGACCTGCCGCCGGTGGCGTAGCGGCTGAGCGACACCAGGCAGACGCGATCTTCGGCGTCGAGAGCGACGACGAAGACGGCGGGATGCTGCATCTCCACCACCCCGTAGATGCCCGCGCCGTAGGGTCCGACGACGTCGTCCTCACGAACCCGCATCCAGCGGTTCTCGTAGACGGTGCGCGACGCGAGGGTCTTCCAGGCCATGCACGCCACCCTACGGGCGCGCGGGGCGCCCCGGAGACGGCGATGCCGCCCTCGACGAAGAGTCGAGAGCGGCATCCGAGCGGGGATCGACGCGGATCAGTACCAGTCGGTCGCCTGCGAGTGGCCCCAGGCGGCGCAGGGCGTGCCGTACGAGCCGGCGATGTAGCCGAGGCCCCAGGCGATCTGCGTGGCCGCGTTGGTCTGCCAGTCGGCGCCGGCGCTGGCCATCTTGCTTCCGGGGAGCGACTGCGGGATGCCGGTCGCCCCGCTGCCGGAGTTGAAGGCCTGGTAGTTCCAGCCGGACTCCTTGTTCCAGAGCGACTCGAGGCACGAGAACTGGCCGTCGCCCCAGCCGTACTGCGACGCGGCCATCTGGCGCGCGGTCGCCTTGGCGCCCTCGGGGGTGTTCGCCGCGGCCAGTGCGGCGGCGGCGGCCTCGGCCTGCCGCTGCGCCTCGGCGGCCGCCTCGGCCGCGGCTGCGGCGGCAGCGGCGGCCGCTTCTTCTGCGGCCTTCTTCTCCTTGGCGGCCGTCAGCTGATCACGCAGCTGCGAGACGCGGGTCTCGACCCTGTCGATGACGGTGGTCGTATCGGCGGCGAGACCGGGGACGAGGAGCATGGGAACGACGTCGAACTTCGAGAGGCGGTGCGTCGCCTGCTCGAGCGCGGTCGTGTCGACCGAGGTGTCGGCGCCCAGGTCGAGCCCAGAGGCGGCGATCTCGGTGGTGACGGAATCGGCCTCGGTCAGCGCGACGCGGGCGGAGAGCAGCGTGCCCTTCGCGTCGACGCGGATGTCGCGAAGCGTCTCGGCGGTCGCCTCCGGCGCGGCGGCCGAGGCGATGGCGGAGGCGGCGAGCGGTGCGGCGGCGGCGAGAGTCGGCGAGGCGAGTGTGAGCCCGACAGTGGCGAGGATGCCGAGGGCGGTGCCGGCGGCGACGGCGGGGGCGAAGAAGCGTCGGCGAGAACGGGGGGCAGGAGTGTGCGACTGGTCTGTATGCATGGCGAACGTAACGATCTTTCAGGTTGTGCGCCGCGGGTACCGGCGCGCGTGCGCCTTCGGGTCGGACGCACAAGTCCACGAGTCTGCCTCATCGCGTCTGGACGACTCCCGGTGGTTTCCTGAGTGGAACGTGAACGCCCGCGGGTTCGCGCGGTCGAAACCTGCAACCGCGCCCGTCGTCGACGAGCGCGGTTGCAGGTTCGGGCAGCGCGAAGCGGGGAGGTGACGGATGCCGCGGCCGCGGCATCCGTCGTCGCTCAGCGCGTGCGGTGCTGGGAGTAGTAAGCGAGGAGCGCCCGCGTCGAGGCATCCTGTGCCGCGATCGCCGTCTCGTCGCCCTCGATCGCCGGCGCGATCTGCAGGGCCAGCTGCTTGCCGAGCTCGACGCCCCACTGGTCGAACGAGTTCACGCCCCAGATGACGCCCTGGGTGAAGGTGATGTGCTCGTACAGTGCGACCAGCTGACCGAGCACCGCGGGCGTGAGGGCCGGTGCGAAGATCGACGTCGTCGGCCTGTTGCCCGCGAACGTCCGCGCGGCGACGAGGGCGCCGGTCGTGCCCTCGGCCTCGACCTCTTCGGCGGTCTTGCCGAATGCCAGCGCCTTCGTCTGGGCGAGGAAGTTCGACAGGAACAGCCCGTGCACGTCGCGGCCGCCGTCCTCGAGAGCGTACGCGGGATTCGCGAAGGCGATGAAGTCCGCCGGGATCAGGCGCGTTCCCTGATGGATCAGCTGGTAGAACGCGTGCTGGCCGTTGGTGCCCGGCTCCCCCCAGAAGACCTCGCCGGTGTCGGTGGTGACGGGGGAGCCGTCCCAGCGCACCGACTTGCCGTTGGACTCCATGGTCAGCTGCTGCAGGTACGCGGCGAACCGGCTGAGCTGCTGCGCGTACGGCAGCACCGCGTGGGACTGCGCGCCGAGGAAGTTCGAGTACCAGACGTTGAGGAGTCCCATCAGTACCGGCACGTTGCGCTCGAGCGGGGTCGTGCGCATGTGCTCGTCGACGGCGTGGAAGCCCGCCAGCAGCTCGCGGAACACCCCGGGTCCGAACTCGATCATGAGCGACAGGCCGATGGCGGAGTCCACGGAGTACCGTCCACCCACCCAGTCCCAGAAGCCGAAGGCGTTCACGGGGTCGATGCCGAACGCGGCGACCTTGTCGAGTGCGGTCGAGACGGCGACGAAGTGGTGGGCCACCGCATCCGTCCTCTGCTCGTCGCCGCCGTCGATCGCGCCCGCCTTCTCGAGACCGGCCCACAGCCAATCGCGGGCGAGGCGCGCGTTCGTCAGCGTCTCCAGGGTGGTGAAGGTCTTCGAGGCGACGATGAAGAGCGTCGTCTCGGGGTCGAGGCCCTTGGTCTTGTGCGCGAGGTCGAAGGGGTCGATGTTCGAGACGAAACGCGCCTGGATGCCGGCGGTCCCGTACGGCTCGAGGGCCGCCGAGACCATGACCGGGCCGAGGTCGGACCCGCCGATGCCGATGTTGACGATATGGGTGACCTTCTTGCCGGTCACGCCCCGCCACTGGCCCGACCGCACGCGGTCGGCGAACTCCGTCATCGCGGTGAGCACCGACTGCACGTCGGCGTCGACATCCTGCCCGTCGACGACGAGCGGGGGCTGGGCGCCCGCCGGCCGGCGCAGGGCCGTGTGGAGCACCGCGCGGTCTTCGGTGGTGTTGATGTGCTCGCCGGCGAGCATCGCGGCGTAGCGCTCGGCGACGCCGGTCTGCTCGGCGAGGCGCACCAGAGCCGCGAGGATCTCGTCGGTGACGAGGTTCTTCGACAGATCGACGTGCAGGTCGGCGAGCTCGAAGCTGAGGCGCTCGGCGCGGCGGGGATCCCCGGCGAACCAGCCCCGCAGATCGGGCGCGAACGAGTCGCGGAGGGAGCTGAGCTCGGCCCAGGCGGACGTGGCGGTGGCATCGATGGGAGCTGTCACGCACCCCAACGTACCCGCGCAGATGCCGGCGTTGGTTACGCATTTCTCACCGGTCGGCTGGGCGCGCTGTGAGTCTCGGCGCCGGTCTCGCGCGTGCTCGACGACCGTAGGCTTGAGCCTCATGCCCTTTCCCTCACCCGGCCTGCGACTGATCGCCGTCGACATGGACGGAACCCTGCTCGACGGCGAGGGCCGCATCCCCGACGCGCTGTGGCCGCTGCTCGGCCGCCTGCACGCGCGCGGCATCCGCTTCGCGCCGGCGAGCGGGAGGCAGCTCGCGACCCTCCGCCGGTCCTTCGCCGGGCACCTCGACGACGCCGTCTTCATCGCCGAGAACGGCGCGTACGTCGTCGAGGGCGAGACCGAGATCAGCTCGGACGCGATGGATGCCGCGTTCACCGCATCGCTCATCGCGCGCCTGAGGAGGATCGCGGCCGACGGCAGCGACCTCGGCGTCGTCGTGTGCGGCAAGCGTTCCGCCTACATCGAACGGGCGGATGCCGCATTCCTCGCCGAGGCGCAGAAGTACTACGCGCGTCTCGAGACGGTCGACGACCTTCTCGCCATCGACGATCAGGTGCTGAAGATCGCGATCTTCGACTTCGCCGACGCGGCGGCCACCGCGCCCGCACTCGACGACCTCCGAGCGACGCACCAGGTGGTCGTCTCCGGACACCACTGGATCGACGTCATGAACCAGGGCGTCAACAAGGGGCAGGCGCTGCGCCGGCTCCAGGCCGCGACCGGCATCACCCACGAGCAGACCGCGGTCTTCGGGGACTATCTCAACGACCTCGAGATGATGGATGCCGCGTCCCTGTCGTTCGCGATGGCCAACGCCCACCCGCAGGTCGCCGCACGCGCGCGCTTCCGGGCTCCGTCGAACCTCGACCACGGCGTCATCACGACGATCGAGAAGCTTCTCGACGGGTGAGCTGCTCGCGCACGCCGGTGCGCGGCATCCGTCATGTCGGGATCGTGTGTTCTCGCCGAGGTGACACGATCCACCCGTCGACGACGTGTCACCTCGGCGAGAACACACGATCTCGGCGCAGGCGGCCGAGTCGCGCCGGCCTCCTGCCGCCAGGTGGGTAGCGTGTCGGGCATGGCGGTGAGTCAGAGCAGGCGTGCGCGCGCGGCGCGGCGTCGCGCCCGGCGCGTGGCCGCCGCCGACAACGACCTCACTCTCGACGAGTGGCAGTCGCTCCTCGAGGCGTGGGGTGCCTGCGCCTACTGCGGCGGAACGGACGGCCCGTTCCAGAAGGACTGCGTGCTGCCGATCTCCCGCGGCGGGAGGTACACGTTCGAGAACGTCGTTCCCGCGTGCCGGTCGTGCAACGCGAGCAAGTGCAACGACGAGGTGACCGGCTGGCTCCGCCGCAAGCGGCTGGACGAGCGCGCGTTCCTGCTCCGCCACGTCGAGGTGCTGGCCGCGTGGCGGAGCGCCGGGCACCCGCCGGCCTGACCCCTCCGCGGTCGCATCCGCGTCCTCAGTCGGGTCGGCTGAGCAGTGAGATCCCGTCAAGCACCGCCCGCTGCGTGGCCGGCGACCCGAGCACGCGGAAGTGGCCGGCGGCAGGCACTTCGATGTTCGTCGCGCCGTCGAGTGCGCTGCCCTCGGGGATGTGCGGATCGTACGGGCCGAAGACCGAGACGATGCGGCCGTTGATCGACGTCTCCCGCCCGAGCATGACGATGGTCTCGTCCTCGGGCAGGAAGGCGCGGATGCTGGGATCCACGAAGATGCGCGCCCGCCGTGCTCCGCCGAACGGCGTGGCGACGGCCACCAGGCCGAGAAGCCCCAGCGGGCGGGCGCCGGAGCCGGGTGCGGCGCGGGCGGCGGCATCCGTCGGGTCCGCTCCGGAGGCGGCCGCCGCAGCGGCGCGAACCGCCGCGCCCGAGGTCATGAGCACGTGCTTGCCGATGAGCCCGCCTTTGCTGTGGGCGACGAGCACCCGCCCGGCGGGGGGAGCCGGCGTCGCCGCGAGCATGCGCTCGAGAAGGTCGGCGGTGTCGGGAACGCTGTGCCGGTTGACGCCGAGCCCGTGCACGACCTGCACGCGGTGGCCGGCCGCCGCGACCGCGTCGCCGAGCGGGCGCAGGAACGTCCAGTGCTCGTAGACGCCGGGCAGCAGGTACACCTCGGGAAGGGCCGGGTCACCCTCTCGCCACGAACCGGGTGTCGGGCGAGGGTGTCCGATCGACCAGGGGAACGAGAAGACCGTCAGCTGCCGGCGCCCCGCGTAGAGGTAGTCGGCGGCCCACCACAGCCCTCGCCGCAGCGCGGAAGGGCGGGGAGGGGCGACGGATGCTGCCCGGTCGGCCATTCCCGCAGTCTACGAGCGCGGCGGGGTCTCGGTGCCGCGGACGCCGGTGATCGCGCATTCCACGACCGATGCCCCGAGGGCGTCGATCACCTCCGGCGGCTGCCACCGGACCGGCCCGTGCACGGCGATGTCGGCGAAACCGTGCACCGCCGACCAGCAGGCCGTACGGTGAGAGCACCGAATGTGAACACTGTCCGCATTCAGCGGACGCCCTCGCATCCTCCTCTCCGACCGCGAACACGCCGAAGGAATCCCATGAGCCAGCCGAGCCCCGCCGGGCCCGCGCCATCCGAGGAAGCCCCGCAGATCACGCCGGGCCCGCGCACGCTGCGGGCCTTCTACCAGGTGCTGGTCAACACCGCGCTCGCCAACGTGACGAGCAGCTACCTCTGGTTCTCGCTCACCTTCTGGGTCTACCTCGAGACGCAGTCCGTCCTCGCCACGGCGATCATCGGCGGCTCGTACATGCTGCTCGTGGCGGTGTTCGGCGTCGTGTTCGGCGTGATCGTCGATCGCATGAAGAAGAAGGCCGTCATGCTGCTCTCGAGCATCGTGACGACGAGTGCGTACCTCGTCTCGGGGGCGATGTTCCTGGCGTTCCCCGAGAGCGCGCTCCTGGACTGGACCGGGCCTTGGTTCTGGGCTTTCGCCGGCGTGGTCCTCATCGGCGGCGTCGTCGAGAACCTCCGAAACATCGCGCTGTCGACGACGGTCACCCTCCTGGTGCCGGGCGACCGGCGAGACAGGGCGAACGGGCTGGTCGGCGCGGTGCAGGGCATCGCCTTCATGGTCACGAGCGTGTTCTCCGGCCTGTCGATCGGCCTCCTGGGCATGGGCTGGACCATCGCGATCGCCGTCGCGGCCACCGCCGTGGCGCTCATCCACCTGCTGTTCGTGCCGATCCCCGAGCGCGGCGTGGCACACGTCGAGGGAGAGGTCGCGAAGGGTTTCGGATTCCGGGGCGTGATCCCGGCGGTCATGGCGGTGCCGGGCCTTCTCGCGCTCGTGCTCTTCTCCACCTTCAACAACCTGGTGGGCGGCGTCTTCATGGCGCTCATGGATCCGTACGGCCTGACCCTGTTCTCGGTCGAGATGTGGGGCATCATCCTCGGTATCACGAGCTTCGGCTTCATCATCGGCGGCTCTCTCGTGGCCAGGTTCGGGCTCGGCAAGAACCCGGTGCGCACGCTGCTGCTGGTGAACGTCGGCATCGCCCTCCTCGGCATGACGTTCGCCATCCGCGAGTGGTGGTGGCTGTACGCGCTCGGCATCCTCGTCTTCATGGCGCTCATGCCGATCGCCGAAGCGTCCGAGCAGACCATCGTGCAGCGCGTCGTGCCCTTCGAGAAGCAGGGCCGCGTGTTCGGTTTCGCCGCGAGCGTCGAGTCCGCTGCGGCGCCCGTGTCGGCCTTCCTCATCGGACCGGTCGCGCAGTTCTGGCTGATCCCCTACATGGGGTCGCCCGAGGGTCAGAACACGTTCGGCTGGCTGCTGGGCGACGGCGAGGCGCGGGGCATCGCGCTCGCGTTCGTGGGTGCGAGCCTCGTACTGCTGCTCGTCGTGCTGCTCGCCTTCGTCTCCAGGCCCTATCGCGAGCTCTCCGACGCATATGCGGCGGCACCCCCGTCGCTGCAGGTCGCCGGTGCGGATGAAGGGGACGGACAGGGGACGGATGCCGGCAGCCCGGTCGCCGCCCCGGTCGACGAAGACAACCTGCGTTCGGGCCTGCGCTGACGAGCCTCAGCCGAGTTCGGGCGTCCGCGGCGGCGGTGTGCGCCGGGCGCGGAGCGCCTCGAACGCAGCGGCCCAGGCGAGCAGGTCGGGGTCGGAGTACGCGCGGCCGGCGATCGTGAGGCCCACGGGCATCCCGATGTCTGCCATCGTCCCCATCGGCACGGTCACCGTCGGGATCCCGAGGTGGCGGATGGCGAGGTTGCCGTTGGCCACCCACACGCCGTTGCGCCAGCCGAGATCGGCGGATGCCTCGTTCACATCCATGTCAGCGGGGCCCACGTCTGCCACCGCGGGGAAGAGCACGGCGTCGAGGCCGAGGGCCGACATCCACTCCTCCATGTCTACGCGGCGCGTCTCTTCGAGCCCCCGCACCCCGTCGGCGATCTCGGGGATGTCGGTGAAGGCGGCATACGGGTGCTCGCGCACGTGCGCGGGATAGGTCGCGATGTCGTCGTCGAACCCGGTGTACCGGTCGGGGAGCGCGCCCGGCGGGTGCGGGAAGATCTCTGCGCCGTCCACATCGGAGAGCCGGTGGATCGCGGGGTCGCCGTTCGCTCGGAGGAAGTCGTCCCAGGCCCACGCCGACAGGTCGACGATCTCGTGCTGCAGGAAGGCCTCGGTGACGAGTCCGCGCGTCTTGATCGTCGGCGCACCGGGACGGTCGCCCTCGTAGTTCGTCACCGCCGGGAAGTCGACCTCGATGACCTCGGCGCCGGCGGCTTCGAGGTCTCTCCGTGCGCTCTCCCACAGCGCGATCACCGAGGCGCGCGTCTCGATGCGGGTGCCGGTGGGCCCGCCGATCCCGCCCTCCGGATTCGTGCCCGCCTCCGGATCGGCGTTGATGTACATCCGCGGCACGCCGAACCGGCGACCCGCCAGGGTCGCGCGGGCGCTGGCGGCGTCAGCCGGGGCGAGCGCGGGGTACGACGCGGGGCGGGTGGCCGAGGCATCCGGGATCTCGATCCATGGCTGCGCGCGCCAGAAGTCGCCTCGAGCCTCCGGGTCGTCGGCCACCATGACGTCGAGGATCTCGAGCAGGTCTGCCATCGTGCGGGTGTGCGGCACGACGACGTCCATCGTCGGCACGAGCGGCCAGTTGCCCCGCACCGAGATGACGCCGCGCGACGGGGTGTAGGCGCACAGCGCGTTGTTCGAGGCGGGTGCGCGGCCGCTCGACCACGTCTCCTCGCCGAGGCCGAAGGCCGCGAACGACGCCGCGGTGGCCGTTCCGGAGCCGTTGGACGATCCCGACCCGAAGGCCGACGTCAGGTACTCGGCGCTGTACGGGCTCTCGGCGCGCCCATAGACGCCGCGCTGCATGCCGCCGTTCGCCATCGGAGGCATGTTCGTCAGGCCGACGAGGACGCATCCGGCCCCGCGCAGCCGCTCGATCGAGAACGCGTCGCGCTGCGCGACGAGATCGGCGAAGGCGGGGGAGCCGGCGGCGACCGTGAGTCCCTCGGCCATGAACGAGTCCTTCGCCGTGTAGGGGATGCCGTCGAGCGGGCCCCGGAGGCGGCCTTCGGCGCGACGGAGATCGGATGCCGCCGCCTCGGCCCGCGCGCCGGGATTGCGCACGATCACCGCGTTGAGGGCGGTCGCGGTGCCGGGGGCGTCGTAGGCGTCGATCCGGGCGAGGTACGCGTCCAGGAGCCCGACGGCGGTGACCTCGCCGGACTCGAGTGCGGCGCGGAGCTCGGCGATGGTCTTCTCCACCACCGGAAAGCTCATCGGGTCACCGCCGGCTGTTGCTGCGTGATGCAGTGGATGCCGCCACCGCCGGCGAAGATCTGGCGCGCGTCGACCGTCACGGCGCGGCGGCCCGGGTACGCCTCCTCGAGGATCTCCCGGGCCCGCGCGTCGGCCCGCTCTTCGCCGAAGCCGCAGGCGATCACGCCGCCGTTGACGACGAGATGGTTGACGTAGCTGTAGTCGACGAACCCCTCGCGGTCGCGGAGCGTCTCGGGTGCGGGCAGGTCGATGATGTCGAAGCGGCGGCCCGCGGCATCCGTCTGCTCGGAAAGGAACGAGCGCAGCCCCCGCGAGACCTCGAAGTCGGGGTGGTCGGGGTTCTGTTGCTGGTGGAGCAGCAGGCGGCCGGGTGCGGGGATCGTGGCGACGATGTCGACGTGGCCGTTCGTGCCGAACTCGTCGTAGTCGCGGGTGAGCCCCCGCGGCAGCCAGACGACTCCGGTGGCGCCGATGGTGCGCGCCAGCTCCTCCTCGACGCGCGCCCTGTCGGCGAAGGGGTTGCGGCGCGGGTCCAGCTGCACGGTCTCGGTGACGAGGACGGTGCCCTCGCCGTCGACGTGGATGCCACCGCCCTCGTTGACGAGGAGCGAGCTCACGACCTCGGCCCCGGCGAGACCCGCGGTGAGACGGGCATGCTCGGCGGCCTTGCCCCACGACGCCCACTTGGGTGCGCCCCAGCCGTTGAAGATCCAGTCGACGGCTCCGAGCACGCCGGGGCGCTCGTCGTCGACGACGAAGGTCGGACCGTGGTCGCGGAACCAGAACTCGTCGACGGGCGTCTCGACGATGTCGATGGCGGCGTCGAGCATGCGGCGGGCGCGATCGACCTTGGAGGGGTCGACGACCATCGTGACCGGCTCGAAGCCGGCGACGGCGTTCGCGACGGCGCTCCAGGCCGCGTAGAACCGCTCCTGCTCCACGGGGTCGTCGCCGAGCGTCGGTCCCTCGTTCGGGAACGCCATCCACGTCCGCTCGTGGGGATCGCCTTCGTGCGGCATCCTCCAGCCCATCGTCGCGCCCCGTCTCTTTGCCTGTCCGGCGACTCGGAAAGTAATTGATCTAGCGATCAATAAGAAAGCTACCTATGCTGGCGGGACCATGTCAACCACCTCTTCGCGCCCACGCAGTCGCAAGGCGCCTGCCGAGCGGGCCGCCGAGATCGTCGCAGCGGCGACCGCCATCGCACGCGAGCAGGGCCTCAGCGGCCTGACGCTCCGCGCCATCGGCGAGCGCGCGGGGGTGGCGTCCGGACTCGTCGCCCACTACGAGCCGTCGATGGACGATCTCGTCGCGCGGGTCTACGCCGACCTCGTCGAGGAGGAGATCAGCGATGTCCAGCGCATCGTCGCCACCGCCGGCGACCCCGCAGCCCAGCTCGGCGCGCTCATCGACACCCTCATGGACGGCGGTCGGGAGGAGATCACCGTCATCTGGGTCGAGAGCTGGGCGCTCGCCCGGCGCAGCGACGCGCTCGCCCTCGCCGTGCGCGCGCAGATGCAGCGGTGGCAGGCCCTCGTCGAGGGCATCGTCGAGGACGGATGCCGCGCCGGCGCCTTCACGACCACCGAGCCCGGCGAGGTGGCGTGGGAGCTCATCGGCATGATCGACGGCCTCAACGCGCAGTCGCTCGTCCGCGGGTCGGGGCCGGCGCGGTTCGCCGAGCGCACCGCCCGTGCCGCAGAGGCCCTCGTCGGCGCGTCTCCCGGGTCGGTCCCGGTCGCCAGGGCGTAGCTAGGCGGGACGCGTCCGACTCCCGTCTTCGGAAGACCGATGGGCGCGACGTAGCCCCGGACCGCCCGCGATGCAAGCCCCTGCGGCGGCCGGGTGCCGCGACCTACGGTCGAGGCAGAGCAAGGCCAACCCAGGGCACAGAGCAAGGAGACGGCCATGACGAATCAGATCCCCTACGAAGGACCCCTCGGCGACGACGACGACCCGGCCCGCGAGGATGATGCGGACCTCGGCGACGGCGACGGCGTGCTCGGGGACGTGTTCGACGACGACGATCGCCCGCTCGACCCGGACCTCAATGATGACCAGATCGACAGCGCCGCGGCCGACGAGCGGGCGGCGACCGAGGGGACCGTCGACGTCGACGACCGGCCGTGAGGCGAAGAGGCGGCGATGAGCCCGGTGTCGCACGGCCGGGGCAGGATGGACGCATGACTGCGATCCCCACCGTGACCCTGAACGACGGCGCCTGGTTCCCCGAACTCGGACTCGGCACCTACAACCTGAGAGGCGAGGAGGGGATCGCGGCGATGGTCGCCGCGATCGAATCGGGCTACCGCCTGCTCGACACGGCGGTCAACTACGAGAACGAGTGCGAGGTGGGCGAGGCCGTCCGCCGCAGCGGCGTGCCCCGCGACGAACTGCTGGTCACCTCCAAGATCCCGGGGCGTCACCACGGGCGCGAGGAAGCGATCGACAGCATCAAGGGCTCCCTCGACGCACTCGGTCTCGACCGCATCGACCTGCAGCTCATCCACTGGCCGAACCCGAGCGTCGGCAAGTACGTCGAGACGTGGAAGGGCATGATCGAGGCGCAGCAGCAGGGCCTCGTCCGCTCGATCGGCGTATCGAACTTCACCGAAGACATGCTGACCGAGCTGATCGGAGAGACCGGCGTCGCGCCGACCGTCAACCAGGTGGAGCTGCACCCCTACTTCCCGCAGGGGGCGCTGCGCGCCTTCCACGAGGCTCACGGCATCCGCACCGAGAGCTGGAGCCCGCTCGCGCGCCGCAGCGAGCTGCTCATGGAGCAGATCCTCCGCGAGCTGGCGACGGTCCACGACGTCACCCCGACGCAGGTCGTGCTGCGCTGGCACACCCAGCTGGGCAGCACCCCGATCCCCAAGTCGTCCGACCCCGACCGTCAGCGTGAGAACGCGGATATCTTCGGCTTCACGCTCACCGACGACCAGGTCGCCGCGGTCAGCGCGCTCGAGCGCGGTCGCCTGTGGGACGCCGACCCGCTCACCCACGAGGAGATGTGAGACGGATGCCGCGACCCCGGGCGCACCGCCGGGTCGCGGCATCCGCTTCTCTTACGCGTCCGGAAGGGCCGCGAGCCATTCCGTGAACGTCTGCCGGCCCAGGCGGGCGCCGGCGCCGGGCAGGAGCGCTCCGGAGCGGAAGGCGCGCCCGATCGCACCGGGCGTGTGAACGACGGGCAGCGGTCCGCGGTAGCCGATGGCGTGGGCGTAACGATGGACCATGTCCGCCAGGTCCTCCTCGCGCGGCCCGCCGAGATCGGTCGTGCGGCCGGCGGGACCTTGCTCGGCGAGGTCGACGAGATGCTCCGCGACCTCCCGCACGGCGACCGGCTGGACGCGGCCCGACGGCGCCACGTGCGCGCCCGCGTGCGTGCGGTGGAACATGAGGGCGGCGTACTCGTGGAACTGCGTGGATCTCAGCACCGTCCAGGGCACCTCACCCTCGGCGACGAGGCGCTCCTGCACCAGCTTCCCGGCGTAGTAGCCGTCGGGGGCGGCCTCGGCTCCGACGATCGTGAGCACGAGATGGTGCGGGACGCCCGCCGCCCGCTCGGCCGCCAGCAGGCTCTTGGTGACGCCGGCGAAGAACAGCACCGACACGTCGGGCCTCGGTGTCGTCACGTTCGTCACGTCGATGACGGCGTCGACCCCGTCCAGCGCGCCCTCGAGCCCGGCGCCGCTCAGCAGCTCGACTCCGGTTCGCCGCGACAGCACGATCACCTCGTGGGCGCGCTCGCGCGCGATCCGAGCGAGGTGGGCTCCGGTCATGCCGGTGCCGCCGGCGACGGCGAGTCTCACGAGGCCTCCCGCGGTGAGTCGCGTCGCCAGCGTAGCCCCCGGGCGCTACCTCTGCTCGGAGAGGCGATCCGTGCGGCCGTCGGACGCCGGCCGGCCCACGCGCTCGTCGAGCCAATCCGCGAAGGTCTGGCTTCCGATCACGGCGTCGTCCCCGGGGAGTGCGAATCCCGCCCGCATGCCCTTCATCTGCGCGCCGGGCAGGTTCACCGACGGGATCCAGCCCCGCCTGCCGCTCCGGCGGGCGAACGCCTTGACCATCTCGTCGAGGCGCTCCTCGCGCGGCCCCGCCAGATCTGGGGTGCGGCCACGCGGGGCGCCCGCGGCGAGCGATGCCAGGTGTGCTCCCACCTCGTGCGCGGCGATCGGCTGCACCCGCGCGCGGGGGGCGACGTGGAGCGGACCGAGCCGCGCGCGATCGTAGAGCTGGGCGGCGAACTCGTGGAACTGCGTCGCGCGAAGAATCGTCCACGGCACGTCGGCCTCCTCCACCACGCGCTCCTGCGCGATCTTCCCGGCGTAGTAGTCGTGCGGCATCCGGTCGATGCCCACGATCGACAGCAGCACCGCGTGCGCGACGCCGGCTCGAGCGGCCGCCGCGAGGAGGTTGCCCGTCGCCGCCTGGAAGAACCGGATGGCGGCGTCGGCCGACAGCGTCGAGACGTTGGCGGTGTCGATGACCGCGTCGGCGCCGTCGAGTGCGGCGTCCAGACCCTCGCCGGTGAGCAGGTCCACCCCCGTGCTTCTGCTGAGCACCACGGCGTCATGGCCGTTCGCCCGCAGCGCATTCACGACCTGGCTTCCGACGGCGCCCGTTCCTCCGGCGACTGCGATCCTCATGACCGGCTCCTTCCGTTCCGACGTCTCCGTGATGCGCGACCCCGAAAAGCTGTCGCAGTGGGGCTGACCGACCCCGCCACGCTGATCAGTGCGGCGCGTGGTATTCCGTCTCGCCGCGCTTCCAGTAGCCCTTCACGACGATCTGATCGGGGGCGAGACCCCACCGGTCGAGGAGCAGGGCACGGCCGGGCTTGACGACCGACTGCTCGGCCGCGACGAACCCGAACACGGATCCCGCCGGACGGTCGCCGGCGTCCAGGGCGTCCAGCCGCGTCGCCAGCGCGGCCCCGGCCGGCGCGGTTTCGCGGTGGACCTGCTCCACCACGACGCCGGCGGGAGCATCGATGCGCAGCTCGTGCGCGGCATCCGTCACCTCGACGAAGACGCGGCCGACCGCATCCGCGTCCATCGTCCGTGCGAAGCGGCGCATGGCGGGCACGGCGGTCTCGTCGCCGGCGAGCAGCCACGCGTCGGGGCGGCCGCTCAGCACCTTGGAGCCGCGGGGCCCGCCGACCCCCGCGACCGCGCCGAGCGGTGCGGTCGCCGCCCACGCGGCGGCGACACCGGCCGTGCCCTTCTCGGGCTCCCCGTGGATGGCGAACTCGAGCTCGAGCCAGTCCTCATCCCACGCGAACGGCGTGTACTCGCGGTTCGGCGCGGCGCGCAGCTCCTCGACGGTCTGCGGGTCGCCGTCGGGGAAGAAGATGCGGATGTGGTCGTCGGCGCCGAGCGAAACGAACCCCGCGAGCTCGGCGCCCTGCAGCCGGATCCGCACATACGACGGGGTCAGCCAGTCGCGCGCGACGAGGCGCACCCGGCGGAAGCGGAACTCGAGCCCGGTGGGCTCGAGCGTGAACGTGGACGAGGTCATCATGGAGTTCTCCTCACATGATGATTCTGCCGGGTTCAGGCGTGACGGATCTCGCAGTCGCTCCCGGGAGAGAGGATCGCCTCGTGGCCGTCGTCGTAGCGCACCACCAGCAGCGGATTGTCCCCGCTGCCGCGGACCTCGACGACCTCGCCCGCGCGCTCTGTCGCGCCGACGATACGCCCATGGATGATGACGCGGTCACCGACGCTCGCATGCATGCGGACCACCTCCTGGGGCACACGATACGACGAGCGGGCGGCGAGGGGTAGGGGCAGAGTCCGTCGGCTACAGCTGCGCCCCGTCATCCTCGCGATCCTCGAGTCCGACGCTGCGCCCGCGCCAGGACTCGTAGGCCATGAGCCAGCCGATCGACACGGCCGCCGCGAGCACGAGACCGAGGACCACGTTGCCCCAGATCAGCCCGAAGACGATGCCGAGAGTGAACATGAGCGCCGTGCCGAGCACCCAGCCCGAGTGGCCGCGCGTCCACCCTCTGCGCTTCGTCGTCATGACGGAAGCCTACGGCCGCGGCCGTCACTGCTGCGGGGCGTTGACCGCGACCATCCAGTCGATGCCGTAGCGATCGGTCAGCATGCCGAACCGGCCGCCCCACGGCGGAGTGTCGAACGGCATCGTGACGCTGCCGCCATCCGCGAGCTTGTCCCAGAACCCCTGCAGCGACGCCTCATCGTCTCCGCTCACCGACACCGCGATACCGGCCGGTTTCTCGTAGGTCATGCCGGTCGGGGTGTCGGAGCCCATCAGCACGAAGCCGTCGGGGCTCGTGAGCTGCGCGTGCATCACGAGGTCGCTCTCGGAGGGATCCTGAACCATTCCCTCGTACTGGCCGAACGTCGAGATGTCGAGTTCGCCCCCGAACACGGTCTGATAGAAGGTCATCGCCTCGCGGGCTTCGTTGCGGAAGGAGAGGTACGGGTTGAGGCTGGGCATGTCGAACTCCTGAGAGGGAAGGTGGATGCCGCGCCCGGCCGCGTGGCGCATCCCAGTGTGGTCGCCCCCTCCGACATGGACAAGACGGCACGGAGGCCGCGGCCCTTGAGGGTCAGCGGTCGCGGTGGTCCTCGGGGTGCAGACGCGGGCCCCGGCGCGCTTCGCGCACGCCGCTCGCGCCGATCAGGCGGATGACGCGCTGACGCTGACCCGGCCACGCGGCGAGCAGGCGCAGCATCCCGTCATCGTCCGTGCGGTGTCCGGCCAGCGCATGACCCACCTCGTGGGCCAGGTGGTAGTCGCCGACGCTCACCGCGTCGGGGTCGCCGAGGGCACGGATGCGGGTCTCGGCCGAGGTCCACGGCCCGATGCCGTGCTGGCTGACGAGCACCCGGTCGACGGCTTCGCCGTCGTGCGCCGCGAGCACCGCTCGCACGATCGCGTCACCGCGGCGAGCCGCCCGCACGACGGCCTTCGACTGCGGCGGCTCGAGTCCCGCGCGATGCCACACCCACGAGGGCACGTGCTGCCAGCCCTCGATGGTGGGCGGCGCGAACATCGGCACCGGCGTCGGGCCGGGCGCACGCTCTCCGCACCACGTGACGATGCGGCGCCAGGCGGCGAAGGCCTGCATGCCCGTCACCTTCTGCTCGAAGATCGCGCACGCGAGAGCATCGAAGACGAGACCCGTGCGTGAGAGGCGCAGCCCCGGGTTGCGGTGATGCGCGTCGGCGATGAGCGGATGCCGTGTCGCATCGAAGTCGCCGGCGTCGTCGTCGGCGCCGCACAGCGCGGGAAGCTGCGCGAGCGCCCATTCGCGGCCCGGGCCCCACGCGGCACCGCGGACGACGCCGGGATGCGTCTCGCGGATCGCTAGGGTCGCCACGCCCGCCGGCGTCCTGCTCGCGCGCCAGATCACCGAGCCCGACACCGTGATGGTCGGATCGCCGGCGCCACGCCGCTGGAACAGCACCGTGCGCCGCAGATCGAGCGGGTGGCGTGGGCGGTACTCGGTCTCGAGGGGTCGCCCGTGCTCGGGGCGGGGGTCGCGCGTCGCCGTCGTCGCCGACGGCGGGGCCAAGCGCCCGGCATCCCTCGCCCGCGGGATGCGCGAGAGCGAGGTGGTCATGCCGCCCACCCTACGCCTCGGCCCCCGACATCTCCGCCGGCCGGGAACTCAGAAACGGTCGGGCGAGGGGGTTCCGTGGCCGTAGCGGATCACGACATCGGCGTGACGGTCGAAGCGGTAGCCGACGCCACGGACGGTGCGGACGATGTCTTCGTAGCGACCGAGCTTCGCGCGAAGACGGCGGACGTGGACGTCGATCGTGCGCTCGCCGGGAGCGTCCTCCTCGGTGGATCCCTGCCACAGCGACGTCACGAGCTCGGTGCGCTCGATCGTGCGTCCCTCGCGCAGCACCAGATACTGGAGCAGCTCGAACTCCTTGAAGGTGAACGCGGCGGATTCGCCGTCGATGAGAACGCGCTTGCGCGAGATGTCGACGACCACGCCGCCGGTGGCCGGATCGTCGTCCTCCGGCTCCTCCTGCTTGGTGCGGGCCACGGCCGACGGCTCGTGCAGCGCGAGGCGCACGACGTCGACATCGCGGCCGCCGGAGCCCACGGGGGCCAGCGCGACCGTGGCGTAGGTCTCAGCGGTGGGGGCAAGTTCGGCGATCGTGCGGCGCAGGGCGTCGACGAGGACGCCGAGGTTCACGCCCGATGCGGCGGCCTTCGCCTCGTCGATGCCGACGTAGAGAGCGAAGCCGCGGGGCGCGGTGCCGGCCGGAAGGGCGCGGCCCTGAGCCGGCTCCGGTGCGGGAGCGGCGGGCGCCTCGACGGCGGCGGGGTGGTTCACGGCGCGCAGGTGGCGGACGGGGGCGGAGGCGGGACGGTCGAGGAGAGCGGTGGTCGACATGACGATGGTCCTTGCGGGAGGACCCGGGTCGTGGAGCCCGGGTTGATTCTGTGTTGCGGCCCTGGTCGTCGGAGGCGGCGGGGCCGTCGGCCCGGATGAGGGCCTTGCCCGACGTTGGGCAGTGTGCGAAGCGGATCCGGGTGCGCGTGATCGACGCACGAAACCGGTGCTTCGGGGGACTCTCCCTGCGTTCAGAAGCGGAGAAGGAGCCCGACGGGGGTCACCGTGCTAGTGGCACATTCGACAACACATGACAATGCGGCCGGCCATCATCATGCCGGCAGTCCTGTTCGCCTCCCGGGCGGACAGATACAGCGCGTTGTCAGTCATGAGCCCGATTATTACCGACTTTGTCGGAAAACGTCAAATCGCACGGGTTCCGGCGCCTGATCGTTTCGGAATGTGACAGATTGCTCAGTCGCGTCGAGGGCGACCCTCGCGCCGCACCCGCACGTGGTAGAGGCGGATACTGCTGAGCCGCGCCGGAACGATCGCCGCGACATCCCGCCGCGTGCGTCCTGGCGGGGGAGGCCGGGCGTAGCCTGAGCGGATGACCGAGTTTCGCTTCACCAAAGAGACGGATGCCTCGCGGTACACGCTCCACCGCGGCGACGACCTCGTCAGCGTGCTCGACTATCGCGACGACGGACGCACGGTCGCGATGACGCGGGCGTACACCATTCCGACCTTCCGGGGCCACGGGTACGCGGGCGAGCTCGTGGAGCGCGCCGTGGATGAACTGGAGCAGAGCGGAGACCGCAAGGTGGTTCCGGTGTGCTGGTACGTCGCCGACTGGTTCGACGCGAACCCGTCGCGGCGCGGCATCCTGACTCCCCGCTCCTGACCCCCCGCTCCTGACTCCCCGGCCGGATCGGGGACTGTCGGCGCCGGGCGACCTTGTCAACCCCATGTCGGTGCGCGCCCTCGTATCCGAGGCTGGGCGGAGACGAGAGGAGCGCGCGATGGATCGCGAGCGATCGAGTGACCAGGACCTCCCCGAGGGCGTGATCAACGCCGACCCCGCGGGCGGCTGGGAGAGCGTGGACGACCAGGAGTCGAGGGAACGCAGCGCAGATGTGGCCGCGGCCGATCTGCTGACCGACGCCGCGCTTCAGCCGGACGATCCCGTCGAGGGGGAGGCGGCCCGTCAGGGCGCCGACCCTGATCTTGCAGCCGACAGCGGAAGAGGAGAAGAGCCCTGATGAGCACGACAGGCAACGAATACGAGCAGCCCGGTGTGAACTACCCCGACCGCGAGGACGCCGCGGGTGCGGCGAACACGCCGACGTCCGGTGAGCCGGCGCGCGACCAGCACAATCCCGCCGCACCGGCGCTGGGCGAGCCGGCCCCGGACGCCGAACCGGTCGGTGCCTGGACGGAGGCGCCCGAGCAGGGTGAAGGCGCGGCTGCGGCCGCCGGAGGCGGGGCTGCGCGCTCCGCCGCCACGGACGAGTCCGTCACGGCCCAGCCGCAGGAGGGATCGGCCGCGACCGGACCCTCCGACGGGGCCCGCAGTGGCGAGCCGAGCCACGAGGCGGTCGGCATCGGCGTCATCGACACGTCCGACCACCACGGTCAGGATGAGAACCGCGACACGATGACGGTCGGCCAGGCGCAGCGTGAGCCCGGCGCTCTCGGCACGGAGCAGGAGCAGCGTCTCCCGGCCATGTCGCAGAACAACGCCTCCGACGTCGAGAAGGTCACGGGCATCGTGGCGCAGACCCGCCAGGATGTCGGCACCGAATCCGAGGAGCGGATCATCGAGGTGCTGCGCCAGCGCCTCGACCAGTCGGGCATCGACCTGCCCGACAGCGACATCCAGGAGCTGGCCCGCCAGATCTGGACGGGAGATGCGGCGAGCCCCACCGACCCGGGACACGGCGCTCCGGCCTGACATCGGCGATTCCGTCCGCGGCTTCGGCCGCGGACGGCTCTAGGCTGGCCGCGTGCACATGGAGGACGTGTTCACGGTCGTCGCCGTGGGCTTCGAGGCCGTCGGCGCTGCCGCGATGATCGTGGGCTTCGTCGTGGCGCTCATCCTGGGCGCCCGATCGCTCGCACGTCACGAGGGCGGTCAGACGGCCTTCACGACGCTGCGCACCACTCTCGGCGCCGCGATCCTCCTCGGCCTCGAGGTGCTGGTCGCCGCCGATCTCATCCGGACGATCACCTCGAAGCCCTCGCTCGAAGACGCGGCCATCCTCGGCCTCATCGTCCTGATCCGCACGATCCTCTCGATCTCGATCCAGATCGAGATCGAGGGGACGCTGCCGTGGCGCCGAGCCCTGCTGCGCAGCGGCGGGCAGATGATCGGCGACGCCGTCGCCCGCGACCGGGCGGCGGCGCAAGACACCGCCCGCGCGCCCGGCATTCCGGGCCCCAGCAGCCGCTAGGCCGTCGCGCAGGCGACGCCCGCACTCTCGGCCGGGTGCAGGCCGATCGGCCGCGCCCACGCGCCGCGCTGCGGGCGCACCTCTGCCCGGACGGGGTTCCGGCGCTGAGGCGCGTGGGTGGTCTGACGCTCGCGGATCGAGACGAGGATCGCGTGCTGGCGGTCCCGCGTGCGGGTGTCGTGGCGGTACTGCTGTTCGGCGGCGAAGACAGCGAACATGGTTTCCTCCGTTGGTTGCGACATGGTCAACCTACGAGGGGGCTCCGACATTGCCGGGTGCCGCGTGGATGGCAGGAATCGGCTGGGACGCGGCAGTCGCGACGCCCGGTCAGCTCTCCGCGGCGAACCGGCGGATGAGGCGCGCGGCGGGTGCGGCATCCCGGATCATCGTCTCGTGACCGTGCCCCGCGATCTGCTCGAGCCGGCCGTCGGGCAGGGTCTCGGCCACCTGCCGGCACCAGTCGGCGGGCGCCACCAGGTCCTTCTCCCCGCGCAGCACCAGCGCGGGAACGTGCGCCAGGGGCAGCTTGTCTTCGGGGCGGTGCACGAGCATCGACCGGAACTTGGCGCGGATGCGCGGACCGGCGCGCAGGTACTCCCGCGCCCCCAGCGCGATCACGCGCGGACTCTCGACGGCGATGTCGGCCAGCAGGCGCCTCAGCTGGCGGGACGCCGTGCGCGCGGCCGGATCGACCGTCGGGCCGACGAGCACGATGCGATCGACCACCGAAGGATGCCGCACGGCGACCTCGAGGGCGACCTGGGCGCCCATCGAGTGCCCGACGATCACCGCCGGCCTCCGCACGCGCGCACGCAGGTACGCGGCGACGAGATCGGCCGTGCGCTCGATCGTCAGCACGCGGCGGGGCTCGGGAGCCTCTCCGTACCCGGGCAGATCGAGCGCGACCACCTCGCCGTCACCGAGGCGGTCCGCGAGGTCGGCGAACACGGTGCGGCCCATGCCGATGCCGTGCACGAGCACGTACACCCGCGGCCCCCCGCCGCGGCGCTCGGCGATGATCGTCGCCCCGGCGTGCGTGAACTCCTCGACCGCCATCCCTCAGGCGGCCCCGGACTGGTCGCGCAGCCCCACCCGGTCGGGGATGTCGAACTGCACCCGGGGCAGCCAGGCGCCGGGCTCCGGCCAGGGTCTCGAAGCGGGAAGGCTGCGGATGCGCGCGCGCAGCGCGGCGCCGGAGGCCTCCACGGGCAGCACCCGCGACGGTGCGTGATGCGCGAGGGCGCCCAGCCACCAGTGCCGCCAGGTGCCCTCGATCGCCTCCGGCCCGGCGACGACGTAGTAGTCGGGCATGACGGCCTCACCCGAGGCGAACAGCGCGAGCAGCGCGTCCACCTCGGTCTCGAGCGAGCCGAGCGTCGAGCGCTCCTCGTACAGCTCGACCCAGGCCGACGCGACATGCTCGAGCGGGTCGGCGTCGTGGATCACGTAGGGCATCGACACCGAGGCGACCAGGTGGGCCGCGACAGCCGGTTCGGCTTCCCGGAGCGACAGCGCGACGAGCGCGGGAACGTCGGCGAGCCCGGTGAGCAACTCGTCGCTGTCGGCCCCGACGAGGGCGACGACGGTCGATCGCGGAGCGGTGTCTGCGTTGTGCGCCATGATCCACGATACGACGCGCGGCGCCCCGAAGGCGCGGCGCACCGCCGCACGCGCACTCGGCGCAACGGCCGGGCCGCGCTCACTCGGCCGTCAGCACCACCGTCGACAGGTCGGCCCCGAAGGTGGACCTGGCGTCGGCGAACCCGCGCGAGACATGAGGGATCGGCTGTCTCCGGCCTGCCGCGACGGCGATGTCCGGAGCGGAACGTACCGTGTGAGGCATGCGGATCCTGCACACCTCGGACTGGCACATCGGGCGGTCGTTCCACGGCCATTCGACGCTCGATGCGCTGCGCGGTGTGCTCGGTGCCCTGGTGGAGCAGGTGCGCGAGCACGACGTCGACCTGGTGATCGTCGCGGGCGACGTCTTCGACTCGGCGACGCCGGCCGCGGGGGCATACACGCTCCTGACGGACGTGCTCCGCGGTCTGGCGGATGCGGGAGCCGTCGTCGTCGTCACCAGCGGAAACCACGACTCGGCCGCGCGCCTCGGCTTCCAGTCCGGGCTGCTCCGCGAGGGCGTGCACGTGCTCACCGACGCGGCCGGCGTGGGTACGCCGGTGACCGTGGCCGACGAGCACGGGCCGGTCCACGTCTACGGCATCCCGTTTCTGGAGCCGGTGCTGCTGCGCACCGCCTGGCCGGGGGTGCGCACGCAGGCCGATGTGCTCACGCGGGCGATGGAACTGGTGCGGACGGATGCCGCGACCCGCGGCGGCCGCTCGATCGCGATCGCGCACTGCTTCGCGGCGGGGGTGGAGCCGACGCCGCACCTCGAGCGCGACATCCAGCAGGGCGGCCTCGACGTCGTGCCGCTGTCGGCGTTCGACGGCGTGGACTACATGGCGCTCGGCCACATCCACGGCAGGCAGCAGCTGTCGCCGCGTGTGCGGTACGCCGGAGCCCCGCTTCACTACAGCTTCGACGAGGGTCACAAGCCGCGCGGCTCGTGGCTCGTCGACCTCGGGCCCGAGGGCTTCGCCGGTGCGGAGTGGCTCGACCTGCCCGTGCCGCGCGAACTCGTCACCCTCACGGCCACGCTCGACGAGCTGCTCGCCGACGACCGCTACGCCGAGCACACCGGGGACTGGGTGCGCGCCGCGTACACCGATCCGCTTCCGCAGCGCGATCCCATGCGTCGCCTGCTCGCCCGGTTCCCGTTCTGCGCCGAGGTGAGGCACGCTCCGGCCGCGGTCCCCGCTCAGGAGGCGCGCACGTATGCGCAGCGCGTGCGCGCCGCCCGCAACGACCAGGAACTCGTGGACGCGTTCCTGGCCCACGTCCGCGAGGGCGAGGGCGCGTCCGTCCGCGAGGCCCAGCTCGTCGGCGAGCTCTTCGACGAGCGCACGCGCGTGGAGGCGAACGCGTGAGGCTCCACCACCTTGAGCTCACCGGGTTCGGGCCGTTCCGCGAGCGACAGAGCGTCGACTTCGAGGCCTTCGAGCACGACGGCATCTTCCTGATCGCGGGTCGCACCGGCGCCGGCAAATCGAGCATCCTCGACGGCGTCTGCTTCGCGCTCTACGGCAGCGTGCCGCGCTACGAGACGGGCGACAAGCGGCTGCGCAGCGATCACTGCGAGCCGGACGACCCGACGGAGGTGCGCCTCGAGTTCACCGTGGGCGACCGGCGCTGGCGCGTGACGCGGGCTCCGGAGTACCAGCGGCCGGCGCGGCGCGGCGGGGGGCTCACGAGCGAGCCGACGCGGGCCGAGCTCGAGGAGCTGGTCGACGGGGACTGGGTCGGCAGGGCGGCGAAGCCGCGTGACGTCGCACTCCTCCTGGACGAGGTGCTGGGGCTCAACGCGCAGCAATTCCAGCAAGTGATCCTGCTGGCCCAGAACCGGTTCTCGCGCTTCCTCCTCGCGTCGGGTGCCGAGCGTCAGTCGCTGCTGCGGGCTCTCTTCGGCACACGGCGATACGAGGAGTACGCGCGTGAGCTGGGGGAGCGCAGCAAGGCGGCGCAGCACGAGCTCGAGGCGCTCGGCGAGCGAGCGCGCACGCTGCTCGACCAGGCCGAGCGACTCATCGCGGCGCACGGGCTGCTCCCCGCGGAAGAGGGGGCCCGCGGCGACGCACCGGTCGAGCTCGCGGTGCGGCGCGGCGCGGTCGAGCTGGGTGAGCAGCGAGCCTCGTACCGGCTCGAGACCCTCACCCGCGCGCGGGCAGTGGCCGACGACGCGCGCGCTTCGGCAGAAGCGGCGTACGCCGCCCGCGTCGCGCTCGCGAAGGGGCAGTCCGAGCTGGCCCGGGCGAACGAACGGCTGACGGCCCTGGAAGAGGCCGCCGAGCACGTCGCGCGAGAGCGGGAGCGGATCGATCACGCCCGCAGGGCAGAGCTTCTTCGCGCGCCGATCGACGCGGTACGGCGTGCCGAGCGGGCCGCGAGGGAGGCCGCCGAGCGGGCAGCCGGCGCCGACGCGACGTGGGCGGGAGCGGCGAGCGGCACGTCGCACACCGACGCAGACCTCCCCGGCGTCATCGAGCGGCTGACCGGCGAGCTGGCGTTGTGCACCGCCGCCCTGACGCAGGAGGCGGCCCTCGCCGACAGCCAGGCGCGGTTGACGGATGCCGCGGCCGAAGTGGTGCGGCTCGAGGGCGACATCGCGACACTCGACGCGCAGCGCGCGGCCGTGCCGGCCGAGCTCGCGCGAATCGGCGAAGAACTCGTCGTCGAGCGCGAAGCGGCCGCGCGCCTGGAGCCGTCTCGCGCTCGCCACGAGGAGGCTCGGGCGCGCCTCGCCGCGGCCGAGCAGGCGGAGGAGTTCGCCGACGCGCGACGAGAGTCGGAGGTCGCCCATCGCGACGCGGCGACAGCCGCTGCGGCCGCTGCCTCTCAGGTGGCCGCGCTGCTGCAGCAGCGCCTCGACGGCTATGCCGGCGAGCTCGCGACGATGCTGGTCGAGGGGGAGGCCTGCGCGGTGTGCGGCGCGACGTCGCACCCCGACCCGGCGCTGACCACCGGCGAGCCCGTCACCGACGAGATGATCGCCGCTGCCGAGAAGCACCGCGACGCGACCGTGCGCACCGAGCGAGAGGCCGCCGAGGCGGCGAAGTCCGCGCGGGAACGCCATGCGGAGGCGGTGGGCCGTGCCGGCGGCGAAAGCGCCGACGCCCTTCGCGCGCGCCTCGATGCGACGGCTGACGAACTCGCTGCCGCCGTGCGAGCGGCTGAGCGCCGCGATACGCTCGCCCGCCGGCACGCCGAGCTCGCCGCACTCGACGCCGAGGCCGAGGCCTCCCGATCGGCGCTCTCGGACCTGCTGGGCGAGGCCCGCACCCGCGTCGCGGCGCTCTCGGCGATCGTCGATGCCGCACGCAGCGTCGTCGACGCGGCGCGGGGAGACCACGCGAGCGTCGCCGACCGTGTGGCGGCGACCACCGCGCTTCGCGACGCGGCCCGGGCCGCCTCGAACGCGCGAACCGACGCCGAGCGCTCCGCCGCCCAGGCGGCCGAGGCCGGAGCCGAGCTCACCGCGCAGATCGAGGCATCCGTCTTCGATGACGTGGACGCCGCGACGGCGGCGCTGCTCGCGCCCGCCGATGCCGAAGCGCTGGCCGACCGGATCTCGACGCACGATGCCCAGTTCGCAGCCACGCGCGCTCGGGTGCTGGAGCTCGAGCTGGAGCTCGCGGGCGCGCCGAGCGAGCGCGTCGACGTCGCCGCGTCGCAGGCGGCACTGGCCCAGGCCGATGCCGCTCGCACCGCGGCGCTGCGCGCCGAGCGAGACGCGCACACCCTGGTCGGGCAGCTTCGCGATCTGTCGATGCAGATCGACGATGCGTATGCCGGCGTCGCCGCACGGGCGGCGGACGCGGCGGCGATCGCACGCCTCGCCGACACCGTGGCAGGACGCGCGCCGAACACCATGAAGATGGACCTCGAGACGTTCGTGCTCGCCGCCGAGCTCGAAGAGATCGTCACCGCCGCGAACCTGCGTCTCGCCGACATGTCGTCCGGTCGCTACCGGCTGCAGCACACCGACGCCCGTGCCGCGCGCGGGGCCGCATCGGGACTGGGCCTCGAGATCATGGACGCCTTCACCGGACAGGCGCGGCCGGCCCAGTCGCTGTCGGGGGGCGAGACCTTCCTGGCTTCGCTGGCCCTCGCGCTCGGGCTGGCGGAGGTGGTGACCGCGCGCGCCGGTGGCGTGCGCCTCGACACGCTTTTCGTCGACGAGGGCTTCGGCTCGCTCGACGACGAGACACTCGACCTCGCCATGCGCACCCTCGACGAGCTCCGCCAGGGCGGACGCACCGTGGGGGTCATCAGCCACGTCGCTGCCATGAAGGAGCAGCTGCCGGCGCAGCTCGCCGTCGAGGCGACGGGCGAGGGCCCGAGCATCATCCGCCAGGAGGCCACGGCGCTCGCGTGACCCCGTCGGCACCGGTCGGCGCCGTCGGCTTCAGACTCCGTAGTCGGCGCGGATGCGGTCGCGCAGCTGGTGACTGCAGGCGGTCACGGCCGCGTGCCAGTCCGTGATCGCTCCGTCCTGCGCGCGGTCCGACACCGCCTTGAGCACCCGGATAGGCACACCGAAGCGCTGTGCGACCCAGATGTAGGCGTAGGTCTCCATGTCGACGAGCCCCGCCCCCAGGGGGCGGATGGTGGCGACCGCCTCGGCGTCATCCACGAAGTGGTCGCCGGTGGCGATGATCACCCCGTCGCCGTCCGCGTCGAGCTCCACCAGCGCGGGCAGCGAGACGTGCTGGCCCACGATGCCGTCGATGTCGGTGACGTCGTGCTGGACCGCGCCCGAGATCTCGTAGACGGATGCCTCGAGCCTCGCGTCGATCGCCCCCGCCGTGCCGACCACCACGACCTCGTCGTACGCGGCCGCGTCCAGTGCACGGGTGAGGGCGTAGGTCGCCTGCAGCTTGCCCGGACCGGTGACGAGCCGATCGAAACCGGCAAGGTCGGCGGGGAACGCGACGAGCTCGGAGTCGAGAGCGGCGACGAGGAGTCTCACCTCTCCATCATGTCCCGGTTTCGTCGGTTCCGGTCCCGATGATCGGCCCGTGCCCACGCGTGGTGGGGTTAGCCTGGGCACGATGCCCGGGCACGAGTCGCGATCGCCGAAGTCTTCGGGCACGGCTCGCGCCGTGCCGGCCACGACCGCGGCGATCCCGCTCTCGGATGCCGCCCGCTGGCGCGCGTTCTGGGTGTGCGTGTCGGTCGCCGCGATCACGATCCTCGACATGACGAAGGTGAACGTGGCCCTCCCCTCGATCGGCGAAGTGCTGGACGCCGGATCGACGGAGCTGCAGCTGATCGTCTCGGGCTTCGTCCTCACCTTCGGGTTGGTCCTCGTGCCGATGGGGCGGCTCGGCGACCAGCGGTCCCGCCGCACGCTGTTCGTGGTCGGCCTGTCGCTGTACACGGTGACGAGCATCATCTGCGCGCTCGCGCCCACCGCGGAGGTGCTGCTCATCGGGCGGCTGCTGCAGGGCGTCGCCGCCGGCATCCAGATGCCCCAGGTGCTCGGCATGGCGCAGGAGCTCTTCCAGGGGAAGGAGCGTGCCCGCGCGTTCGGCCTCTTCGGCGCGACGATCGGCCTCGCCACGGCGTTCGGCCCCACGCTCGGCGGGCTGCTCATCGCTCTCGGCGGCCCCACCGACGGCTGGCGGCTGATCTTCTGGATGAACGTGCCGCTGTGCCTGCTCGCCATCGGCCTCGCCCTGTGGCTTCTGCCCGACACGCGGACGCGGTCGCAGCGTCCGGTCCAGCTCGACCCGGTGGGCGTGCTGCTGTTCGGGGCGACCATCGTGTCGCTGATGTGGCCCTTCCTCTTCACGACCGGTGCGCCCACCGACAACCCGGCGCGGTGGTGGCTGCTGGTAGCGTTCGCGCTCTTCGCCTCGGCGTTCATCGCGTGGGAGCGTCGCTACGCGGCCCGCGGCCGGAACCCCCTCGTTCCGCTGGGGCTGTTCCGCATCTCGTCGTACCGCAACGGCACGCTGCTGCAGACCGCCTACTTCGCCGCGCTGCCGGCGCTCTTCCTGCTCACCACGCTGTTCCTGCAGATCGGCCTCGGACTCGAGCCCGTGTTCGCCGGAATGGTGTCGATCGGCTTCGCGCTGGCCAGCGCCGTGACCTCGTGGATCGGCGGCAACCTCGTCAGCACCCACGGCCGCGTCGTCGTGGTGTGGGGTCTGGTCGCGGTCCTGCTCTGCGCCGGCGGCCTCGTGCTCACGGCCCTCTACAGCGTCCCCGCCTGGACCCCCTACCTGGCCGCCGCGGCGATGACCGTGGGCGGTGCGGGCGGCGGTCTCGTCATCGCGCCGAACCAGGCGCTCACCCTCGGCGACATCCCCGTCAAGCAGGGCGGTCTCGCCGGGTCCGTGGGACAGCTCGGGCAGCGCATCGGCGCCGCCGTGGGCACCGCGGTCGGACTCTCGCTGTTCTACGCCGCCATCTACCGCGAGTCGGGTACGCACGACGACGTCGTCGTCTACCACGACGCGTACGCGTTCGGGATGCTGTCGGTCGGCCTCTTCCTCGGGCTCGCGTTCCTCGTCGCCGTGGTCGATCTGACCGCTCGCCGCACGCGCGGCAGGACCCGCGCCGAGCAGGCGTTCACCGGCGCAGAGACACCGGTCCCATGACCGGCCGCCGCCGGTCGCGCACCCAGCGGGCGTGCGTGCGGCGGAACTGCTGGCGCGTGGTGAACCGGTAGCGGTACGACACCGCCCGCACCCACCTCGGCCGCTCGCCCGCGAACGGATCGTGCGCGAGCAGGCGCAGGGTCGGGGCATCCGCTTCCAGCAGTCGCACGAGGAGCGCGGTGAACCAGTCGTCGAGGGAGCGGCCGAGCGGCAGGAACCACATCAGCCAGTCGAGGCGCAGGTGATAGGGCGCGAACTGCCGTGGCACACGATGCACGTCGCCGGGCTTTCCCTTGAAGCCGTACTCGTGCCAGGTGGCGGCATCCGGATCCTCGTCCATCGTGCCCTCGACGACGATCTCGATGCGCTCCTTGGTGACCGTGCCGAAGGCGCCGTACGCGTTCGCGAGCTGCCAGCGGTTGAAGCTCGCGTTCATGAGCTGCCGGTGGGCGAAGAGGTTCTGCAGCGGCCGCCAGCTCAGGACGAGGTAGAGCACGCCCACGGCGCACGTCACGACGACCCAGTACAGCGGCATCCCGTCCACGATCCAGGGCAGGTCGTCGGTCGCGGCCCGGTGCTCTGCGCCGATCCCCGGCAGTCCGACGGCCGAGAAGGCGAGCACGATGGTCATCCAGTTCAGCCATGCGAAGTTGCCGGTCAGGACGAGCCACAGCTGCGTGGCGATCACGATGGCGGCGGCGACCGCACCGACGATCGCCGGCACGGGGCCGGGGACCACGAGCCCGACCACCGGGGCGAAGAGGAACCACGGCACGACGAGCTGTGCGAAGTGGTTGCCGAGCACCTCGCCGCGATGGAACCAGCGGGGGAGCAGGTGGGCCTGGCGGCTCAGCGGCCCGGGCATCGGCTGCGTCTCGTGGTGGTACATGAGCGCGGTCAGGTCGCGCCACTCGCGCCCGCCCCGGATCTTGATCATGCCGGCGCCGAACTCGAGCCGGAACACGAGCCACCAGAACAGCACGATCACGACGGTCGGCGGCGGCTGGTCGTTCGACCCGAGGAACGCCGCGAGGAACCCGGCCTCGAGCAGCAGCATCTCCCAGCCGAAGCCGTAGAAGGTCTGCCCGATGCTCGAGATCGACATGTAGCCGATCCACAGCGCCAGGAAGCACACCATCGGCACCCACGGGGGAGCGAGCTGCGGGATCCCGGCGACCAGCACGGCCGAGACGGCGATGCCCGCCCAGCACAGGGCGACCAGCCGGCGGTCGGTGTACGCGAGCCGGCGGAAGAGCGTGGGGTGCAGCCTCCGTCCCGCCCGCTTCGACGACCGCACCCAGTCCAGCAGCTCGGGGGCGGGAAGCAGCCCGCGCTCGCCGAGCAGCGGGCGGAACTGGTTCAGCGTCGAGATGAACGCGACGAGGAACAGCGCGGCGATGCCACGCTGCAGCACCTGGCGAGCGAACTCGAAGTCGACGGCGGCGAAACCGGTCATTCCGGCATCCCCGAGGTGGACATGTCCGCGGACATGCGCTCATCCTGTCACCGCCGTGACGGTGGCCGGGGGGGTTGACGCGCGCTCAGGAAGCGGGATCGGGGGCCGGACGCCGCTGCGGGCGTGGCGATCTACCGAGCCGCGGGCGGCGGGGACAGGATGGGGGTGCGGACGGTCCGCGGAGAGATGAGGTGGATCATGCAATCGGTGCTTCTCGAGACTCCGGCGGGCATCACGGCGCGCTTGGGATGGGACCCCAAGCTCTCGGACCACGAGCGCAAGCGCGCGCTCGCGAAGGAGATCGTCGCGTCGCGGCTCGGCCTCGAGCCCAAGGACGTGCGCGTCGACCGGGAGGCGCCCGGGAGGTTCGGATTCCACACGCAGCTCATCGCCGAGAAGGCCGGCGCGGAGCTCCCCCTCAAGATCCGCAACGTCAACTTTCGCGCGGCGACGGTGGTCGCCGTCAGCGACCCGGATGTGTCGCTCGGGCTCGATCTGCGCGACGCGCACCCCGACGACGTCGAGCTGAGCGTCATGAAGCGGCACTCCCATCTGTTCGACGAGACCGACCTCGGCAAGCTCCTCGCGCACTGGACCCGTGTGCAGGCGGTCCGCGACGCGGACGGCCGCGGGGCGCGTGTCGCCGCCGATCACGTGCGGCTGGACAGTCCTCTGGCGAACGGCTGGATCCCCGACCGCAAGGTGCGCTACAAGCTCGCCGACCTGTCCCGCGACAGCTGGATCATCACGCTCGCCTACAGGCAGCCGCCGGCCTGACCGGGGTCAGTCCTCGACGAGCTCGGGGAGGGCTGTCTTCAGCTCCGCAAGCCACGCCCGGGCGTTGCCGTCCGACGGCGCACGCCAGTCGCCGCGCGGCGAAAGCGAGCCGGCGGGTGAGACCTTCGGACCGTTGGGGATGGCGGAGCGCTTGAACTGGGCGAAGGCGAAGTAGCGCTTGAGGAACACCTGCAGCCACTTGGCGACCGTCGGCAGGTCGTAGGCGTAGCGGTCCTCCTCGGGGAATCCCGGAGGCCAGGCGCCCGCATCCTTGTCTTCCCAGGCGTGCGCCGCGATGAAGGCGATCTTCGACGGCCGGTAGCCGAAGCGGAGGATGTGGTACAGGGCGAAGTCGTGCAGCGCGTAGGGTCCGATGCGGTCCTCGGTGGACTGCATCCTGCCGTCCTGGCCCGCGGGCACCAGCTCGGGCGAGATCTCGGTGTCGAGCACCGACTGGAGGACGGCGGCCTCGCGGTCGTCGACGCCCTCGCGATGCGAGATCACCCACCGGATCACGTGCTGGATGAGCGTCTTCGGCACGCCGGCGTTGACGGCGTAGTGGCTCATGTGGTCGCCCACGCCGTACGTGGCCCAGCCGAGGGCGAGCTCCGACAGGTCGGACGTGCCGATGACCATGCCGCCGTGATGGTTCGCGAGCCGGAAGAGGTAGTCGGTGCGCAGGCCCGCCTGGACGTTCTCGAACGTGATGTCGTGCACCGGCTCGCCGTCGGCGAACGGGTGGTCGAGGCGCTCGAGCATCTCGATGGCGAGCGGCCGGATGTCGATCGTCTCGATCGACGCCCCGACCGACTCCGCGAGAGCGATCGCGTTCGACTTCGTGTGGTCGCTCGTCGCGAATCCCGGCATCGTGTAGGCGAGGATGTCGCTGCGCGGCCGGCCCATGAGGTCCATGGCCCGCGCCACCACGAGGAGGGCGTGCGTCGAGTCGAGGCCCCCGCTGACGCCGATCACCGGCTTGGGTCCGCCGATGGCGCGCATGCGCTGCACGAGTCCCGACACCTGGATGTTGAACGCCTCGTAGCAGTCCTGCGCGAGACGCGCCGGGTCGTCCGGCACGAACGGGAATCGGTCGAGGGCGCGGCGGAGCCCGACGTCGGTCGCCGGGGGCGCGAGCTCGAAGTGCACGGTGCGGAAGGCGGCATCCGCCCCCGTCGCGCGGCGGTTGTCGTCGAACGTGCCCTGGCGCAGGCGGTCCTGGCGCAGGCGGTCGAGGTCGACGTCGGCGACCGAGCGGCGAGGGCCGTCCGGGAAGCGCTCGGTCTCGGCGAGCAGGTTGCCGCCCTCGTAGATCATGGTCTGGCCGTCCCACGACACATCGTTCGTGGACTCGCCCATGCCCGCAGCGGCATACGCGTAGGCCGCGAGGCAGCGCAGCGACTGCGACTTGCAGAGGTCTTTGCGGTCCTCCGCGCGCGCGATGGTGATCGGGCTGCCGCTGAGGTTGAGCAGCACCGTCGCACCCGCGAGCGCCGCCGTCGACGACGGCGGGATGGGCACCCAGACGTCCTCGCACACCTCGGCGTGCACCACGAGCCCGGGCACATCGAGCGCCTCGAAGAGGAGGTCGGGCCCGAAGGGCGCCTCCAGTCCGCCGACGCGGATGTCCTGATCGCCCTGATCATCGCCGGGCGCGAACCAGCGCCGCTCGTAGAACTCCCGGTAGTTGGGCAGGTACGCCTTCGGAGCGACGCCCAGCAGTTCACCCCGGTGGATGACGACCGCGCAGTTGTAGAGACGGTTGCGGTGCCGCAGCGGCGCGCCGACGACGAGGACCGGGAGCAGATCGACGGATGCCTCGACCAGCCGTTCGATCGCCGCCACGACGGCATCGAGCACGGGGTCCTGGAGGAACAGGTCGTCGATCGAGTAGCCCGTGAGGCACAGCTCGGGGAAGACGGCGACCGCGACGGCGTCGGCGTCGCACTCGCGCGCCGTCGCGAGGACCGCCTCGGCGTTGGACGCGGGGTCGGCGATCGAGACCGGGATCGTGCAGGCCGCGACGCGGGCGAATCCGTGCCGGTACGCGCTCTCGAAGGGCAGGCTCATGCGACCAGTCTGTCAGGTGCCCCGCCGAGCGGGTCAGGGGTTGCATCCGCCCGGGGGACGGGGTGTCGGGGCCCGCGGCTAGGGTCGTCAGAGAAGGGCGGGGAATGCGATACATCGAGGACGAAGGCCGGATCGTCTGGAGCGCGAGCGATCTCAAAGCGGCCGCGGAGTGCGAGTTCGCCTGGCTGCGGGCGATCGACGCGCGGCTGGGTCGTGTGGCGGCGGTCGAAGAGCCCGAAGACCTCACCCTCGAGCGGGCCGGTCGGCTGGGCACCGTCCACGAGCGACGGGTGCTCGACGACTACATCGCCCGGTTCGGCGACCGCGTCGCCGTGATCCCCGAGACGAGGTCGTCGGATGCCGCGGCTCTCGCCGATGCGGTCGCCCTGACGAACGCGGCCCTCGCGTCGAACGCCGAGGTGGTGTACCAGGCGGCCTTCGCGACGGAGGACTTCGTCGGTTTCGCGGACTTCCTGGTCCGCGACCCGGGGTCGGGGTCGGCGTCGGGGACCGGCCGGCCCTGGCTGGTGCAGGACACCAAGCTCGCCCGGCGGGCGCGGGTGACCGCGCTCATGCAGCTGGCCGCGTACGTCGATCAGCTCGACCGCCTCGGGGTGCCGCGGTCCGGCCGGGTGCAGCTGCTGCTCGGCGACGGCAGCGTCAGCGAGCACGAGGTCGACGACCTCCTGCCGGTCTTCGAGCTGCGTCGCGAGCGACTGGCGGCGCTCATCGCCGACCGGCGCCTCGATCTCGGTGCGGCGGGAGAACCCATCGCCTGGGGCGACCCCCGGGGCGAGCTCGGCGTCGTGGCGTGCGGACGCTGCGCGACGTGCGACGCCGAGGTGGTGGCCTCCCGCGATCTGCTGCTGGTGGCCGGCATGCGGCCGGTGCAGCGGGAGCGCCTGCGGGCCGCCGGCATCGAGACGATCGAGCAGCTGGCACACGCCCCTGCGGGGCCGGCCGGAATGAATCCCGACGTCTTCTCCTCGCTGCGCACGCAGGCCCGCCTGCAGCTCGAGAGCCCCGCCGGCACGCCGCCGCTCGTGGCACCGAGGTCGCCGGCCGCTGTCGCCGCCGCCGCGACCGTCGCCGTCGGCGCCGGTGCGGTGGCGACGGAGCCCGACGCAGCGCGAGTCGGGATCGCGGCCCTCGTCGACGAGCCCGGCGCCGCCCCCGACTCCGCGCCACCGATCCCCGTGTTCGAGGTCGTGGCCCCGAAGGCTCTCGGCGCCCTGCCGCGGCCCGACCACGGCGACCTGTTCTTCGACTTCGAGGGCGATCCGCTCCACACCGAGCCTCCCGTCCCCGGCGAGCCCACCCAATGGGGGATCGACTACCTCTTCGGATGGGTCGATACGCGCGAGCAGTACACCGCCCTGTGGGCGCATTCCTTCGCCGAGGAGAAGCGCGCCCTCGAGACCTTCCTCGACATCGTCAACCTGCGCCGGAAGCAGCACCCGGGGATGCACATCTACCACTACGCGCCGTACGAGCCCACGCACCTCCTCGCGATGGCCGCCCGGCACGGGGTGCGCGAGGCCGATGTCGACCGGCTGCTTCGGGACGGCGTCTTCGTCGACCTGTACCCCGTGGTGCGGCGTGCCCTGCGGGTCGGGTCGCGTTCGTACTCCATCAAGAAGCTCGAGCCGCTCTATATGGGCGACGAGGTGCGCACGAGCGACGTGCAGAAGGGCGATGACTCGATCGTCCGGTACGTCGAGGCGCGAGCGCTCCAGGCCGAGGGCCATGAGGGGGAGGCGCGGCTCGTGCTCGACGACCTCGCCGACTACAACCGCTACGACTGCGTGTCGACCCGGCGCCTGCGCGACTGGCTGGTGGATCGCGCCCGTGAGGCGGCGCTGGTGCCCTCGCCCAACCCCGAGCCCGACGAGCGCGCCTATGAGCCGTCGGCACGCGCGACTGTGCTCGAGGGCCTCGCGCTCGAGCACCCGGAGGACTCCGTGCCCGCGCGCTCCCTGCGACTCGGGGCGGCCGCCATCGACTACTACCCGCGCGAGTCCAAATCGTTCTGGGCGACGCACTTCCTGCGACTGCGTGAGCCGATGTCGCTGTGGGACGAGACGCGCGACGTCGTGGCGATCGATCGCGCCCGCAGCCGGGTTCGCGAGGACTGGCACTTCCTCGAGAGCGGCAAGGGCGGCGAGCGGCGCATCGTCGAGCTGCGGGGCGATCTCGCTCCCGGCACGCGCCTCAGCGAGGGCACGAATCCGTTCGCCCTCTATGAGCTGCCCGCACCCTACCCTTTCGAGGCGTCGCCGCGGTGGATCCACTCCTACCGGTCGGTGACCGTGGTCGAGGTGCTCGACGACGGCGCCGTGATCGAGGAGACAGCGGTCGACGGCGTGACCTGGACCGAGCTGCCGCTGGCGCTCACACCGGCCGCTCCGCCCGCGGCGGGCAATCAGCAGGCCGCCATCGACGCGTGGGCCGACGGCGTCATCTCCGCGGCCCCGGATCTTCCCTACGACCCCGCGACCGACATCCTCTCCCGTCGCCCGCCTCGCACCCTCAGCGGAACGCTTCCCGCGGCGGGGGACGACCTCGTCGACGCGATCGCGCGCGCCGTGCGCGACCTGGACCGTAGCTATCTCGCCGTGCAGGGTCCTCCGGGAACCGGCAAGACGTACGTCGGCTCCCACGTGATCGCCCGGCTCGTGCGCGAGCACGGCTACAAGGTGGGCGTCGTCGCGCAGGGGCACGCCACCATCGAACAGCTGCTCGAGCGGGTCCTCACGGCCGGCGTTCCGGCGATGCAGGTCGGGAAGGCGCCGAAGGATCCGGCGGCCGACCACGGCTTCACCGTGCTGCCGAAGAACGGGGTCGCGGCGTTCACGGCCGAGCACGCGGCATCCGGTTACGTCATCGGTGGCACCGCGTGGGATTTCAGCCATGAGGGGCGTGTGCCGCGCGGCAGCCTCGACCTCCTCGTCGTCGACGAGGCCGGGCAGTTCTCGCTCGCCTCGACCATCGCGGTGTCGCTCGCCGCACCGCGCCTGCTGCTCCTCGGCGACCCGCAGCAGCTGCCCCAGGTCAGCCAGGGCACGCATCCCGCGCCAGTCGACACGTCTGCGCTCGGCTGGGTCATGGACGGCGCCGACGTCATCCCACCCGAGTACGGGTACTTCCTCGCGCATACCCGGCGCATGCGGCCCGAGGTCGCGGCGCCGGTGTCGACGCTGTCGTACCGCGGAGAGCTCGAGGCACATCCCTCCACCGCACTGCGCCGCCTCGACGGCATCCGGCCCGGTGTGGTCCCGATCGCCCTCCGGCACCACGGCAACGCCACCCAGTCGCTCGAAGAGGCTGCCGAGGTCGCGCGGCTCGTGGCGGATCTCGTGGGCCGGGAGTGGACGGATGCGTCGACCGACGACGCCGACGGGGCTTCGTTCGCGTGCCCCCCACGGCCGCTCGAGCAGCGGGATCTCATCGTGGTCACGCCGTACAACGCCCAGCAGGTGGCCGTGGAAGAGGCGCTCGCCGCCGCGGGGTTCCCCGACGTGCCCGTGGGCACGGTCGACAAGTTCCAAGGCAAGGAGGCGGCCGTCGCGATCGTGTCGCTCGCTGCGTCGAGCGGGCGCGATGCTCCGCGGGGACTCGAGTTCCTCCTGCTGCGCAACCGCCTCAACGTCGCGATCTCCCGCGCGATGCACACGGCGTTCGTCGTGTACTCGCCCGGTCTCCTCGACGATCTGCCATACACTCCCGAGGGTGTCGCCCGGCTGAGCGGCTTCGCGCGCCTGGTCAGCCGGGATTGAGCGCCGCGTAGACTCGCGCACACGTCAGTACCGGAGCACCCTCGCCACACTCACCCGTCGCCCGCCCGAACAGGAGCCCGCATGGCCGACGACGCATCGCAGCAGTTCGAGATCGACCTCCCGCCAGAGCTCATCGGGGGCGCCTACGCCGACTTCGCCAACGTCTGGCACACCCCTACGGTGTTCGTGATGGACTTCCTGACGCTCGCGCAGCCGCCGCGCGAGCAGGTCGACGCCGAGACCGGGCAGCGGCACACGATCGTTCCCGCGCGCGTCGTGAGCCGCATCCGCATCCCACCCGACCAGGTCTTCGAACTGGCGAAGGCCCTCACGCAGCAGCTCGAGTTCTGGGAGCGCGAAACGGGCCGGCGCACCCCGCAGGAGCCGCCGCTCGGCGACTGATGACCGGGGGCGGATCCCGGTTTCCATTACGGACCGGTTCCCGCGATGTCAACCCCGTTGGGAAGAAAATTTCGCCCCCGTAATCTTGCCACGCGCCCCCAAAGGCGCGTAGGCGCGGTATCCGTTCGGCGAGGGGCGGATGCCGCGCCGTTCTTCGTCCGGGGTGTTCGCCGGTATCACGGCATCCCCTTCCTCCTCTGTCACACCGAGGAGGAGGCGACATGACCACCATCGATCAGCAGACGGATGTCCCGGCCGAGCGTCGCGGGCTCGTGTTCTGGATCGTCCGTTACCTGCCGGCCGAGGTCGCGGGCACGGCCGCGATGGTGTTCGCCGGACTGCTCGCCACCGTCTGGACCGACGCTGCCCCGCTCATCGCGCTCGCCGCCCTTCTCGGCGAGGTCATCGGGTTCTACGCCGTGCTCGCCGCCACCATCTTCATCGAGCAGGTGCAGGTCGCCGCGACCCGCCGTCGCGCCGTCGCGCGCACTCTCGTCCTGCTGGTCGCCGAGTTCGGTGCCGCGGAACTGCTCGATACGTTCCTCATCCGACCTGCGGCCCTCATGCTCGGCGTCTGGCTCATCCCTGACCCGCTCTGGGGCGTGCTGGCCGGCAAGGTCGCCGCCGACGTCGTCTTCTACGCAATCGCCGCGGGCGCCTTCACGGTCACCGCGAAGACCGGTCTGCGCGACGGAAGTCGCGCTCTGCGGGTGGTGACGTCATGAACTTCGCGGCGCTGCGGCGCGAACCACGCACGACCCCGGCTCATGAGGAACACCGGCGGGCCGAGGCATCCGCCGTTCTGTCATCCGTGTCGGCTCGTGCCGCCATCGCCCTGCACGGCACGCCGCTGCTGCTGCTCGACCCCGAGCGGGTGCGCCGGCGCTATCGGCAGCTGCGCGCCGCGCTGCCGTTCGTCGGCTTCCACTACGCGGTCAAGGCGCTCGCGCACGACGCCGTGCTCGATGCGCTGGGCCAAGCGGGGTGCGGCTTCGACGTCGCGACCGGCGAAGAGCTGGCGCTGCTGACGCGCCGTGGCGTCGACCCGTCCCGGGTCATCCACACGCACCCGATCAAGAAGCCGGCCGAGATCGCGGACGCGCTGGCCGCCGGCGTGCGGACCTTCGTCGTCGACAACGACACCGAGATCGACAAGTTCCGCGGCGCACCGGCGGACACGCGACTCCTCGTGCGGCTCGCCTACCGGAGTCCGCACGCCAAGAGCGATCTCAGCACGAAGTTCGGGGTCGGGCCGTTCGAAGCGGCGCACCTGGTCGAACGGGCGCTCGCGGCGGGCGTGACGGTCGCCGGATTCAGCTACCACGTCGGCAGTCAGCTCGATGATCCGGCGCGGTTCGCCGCGGCGGCGGCCGACACGCTGGCGCTCATGGACCTCCTCGAGCGGCGTCTCAACATCCAGTTCGACACCCTCGACATCGGTGGCGGATTCCCCGCCTCCTACGACGAGGCGACGGCGTCGATCGACGATGTCGCTGCGGCGCTGCGTCCCGTGCTGGAACCCCACGCGCGGCGGCTCGACATCATCGCCGAGCCGGGCCGGGTGATGGTGGCCGACGCGATGACGCTCGTCACGAGCGTCGTGGGTCTCGCCGAACGCGACGACGGCCGCTGGTATTACCTCGACGACGGGCTGTACGGCTCGTACTCCAACGTGCTCACCGAGGATGTGCACCCGCTCGTGTTCGCCGAGCGCGACCTCGTCGGCACAGAGCCGGCCGGCCACCGCTGGGCGACACTGGCGGGACCGACGTGCGACTCGTCCGACGTCATCGCCCGCGAGGTGCTGCTCCCCGAGCTGCGCGTGGGCGACCTGCTGATCAGTCCCACCATGGGGGCGTACACGACGGTGACGGCGACGCGTTTCAACGGCCGCCCGTTCACACCCGTCGCGGTCGTGGGTCGCGCTCCGGTCACCGGTGACATGCCGCTGCCGTCGGAGGTGCGGCGCGTACCCGTGGGGTGACCTGGACTGCTCAGACCGTGCCGTACAGGCGGTCGCCCGCGTCGCCCAGGCCGGGGACGATGTAGCCCTTGTCGTTGAGACGCTCGTCGAGAGCGCCGAGCACGAGGGTGACGTCACGGCCGTCGACCTGCTTCTCGATCGCCGAGACACCCTCTGGAGCGCCCAACAGGCAGATCGCGGTCACGTCCTGTGCACCGCGACGGAACAGGAACTCGATCGCGGCGCCCAGCGATCCGCCGGTCGCGAGCATGGGGTCGAGCACGAAGCACTGGCGGTCGCTGAGATCGTCCGGCAGCCGCTCGGCGTACGTCGACGGAACGAGCGTCTCCTCGTTGCGGACCATGCCGAGGAAGCCCACTTCGGCCGTCGGGATCAGCTTGACCATGCCCTCGAGCATGCCGAGCCCGGCGCGCAGGATGGGCACCACGAGCGGGCGGGGATCGCCGATGCGCACACCGGTGGTGGTCGTGACGGGCGTCTGGATCTCGACCTCTTCGACGCGCACCTTGCGGGTGGCCTCGTACGCGAGGAGCGTCACGAGCTCCTCGGTGAGCTGGCGGAACACGGGCGAGGAGGTGCGCTCGTCACGCAGCACCGTGAGCTTGTGGGTGATGAGGGGATGGTCGGCGACGTGCAGGCGCATAGAGACAGGTTAGTGCCGGTGCCCCGCCCGGCCCCATCCGAAAGCCTGGCGGACTCCGCGATAGCCTCGTGCTGTGCGTCCCGCCCCCGCAGACATCGCCGCGATGGATCGCGCGCTCGCGCTCGCCGCGGCGGCGGGGGAGGCGGGCGACGTTCCCGTCGGGGCGGTGGTGACGGATGCCGCGGGCTCGATGATCGGCGAGGGCCGCAACCTGCGCGAACTCCAGCATGATCCCACCGCGCACGCCGAGGTCGTGGCGCTGCGGGCAGCCGCCGCGACAGTCGGCTCCTGGAATCTGGCGGGGTGCACGCTCGTGGTCACTCTGGAGCCGTGCCTCATGTGCGCGGGAGCGGTGCTCCAGTCGCGCGTCTCGCGGCTCGTGTTCGGTGCGTGGGACGAGAAGGCGGGTGCGGCTGGCTCGGTCTACGACGTCGTGCGCGATCGGCGTCTGCCCTATCGGGCCGAGGTCGTCGGCGGTGTGCGCGAGGTCGAGGCATCCGCTCTTCTGCGCGCCTTCTTCGACGCGCGCCGCTGATCCGGCCCGATCAGTACGGCGGGTCTGTGCCGGGCGGCCGGACGGTGAATGTCGGAACCTTGCGCTCCGGACGAACGACATACCGGCGCCCGGTGGGGGAGGTCCATGCCACGGTGCCTCCGGACCCCTCGATCTGGCGCACACGCCAATCGGTGTTGTCCTTGACGAGGTGGTGGTTCTTGCAGAACGGCAGGGTGTTGTCGAGGGAGGTTTCGCCGCCGTCGGTCCAGCGGATCTGGTGGTCGATCTCGCATCGGGATGCCGGTATCGCGCAGCCCGGGGCCATGCATCGGTCGGCGCGCCATCTGACCAGCCGCTGCAACGCCGCGGGCGGGGTGTACGTGTCGCGTCCGACCGAGAGGACGATGCCGGTCTCGGGGTGGGTGAGCACCCGCATCCATCGGCTGTCGCCGCCGCACAGTGCGCGAGCCTTCGACAGCGGGATGGGGCCGATGCCTTCGACCACCGGCGGGTCGCCGGCGTCGGCGTCCTGGTCGTCCAGGAGGGCGAGGGCCGGCACGGTCACCACCACTTGAGCGCGGATGCCGGACGCGGCCGCCGGAAGGTGGTCGGTGGCGCCGTCGATGAGGAGGTCGGTGGCGATGTCGGCGCGTAACTGGTCGAGGGTGCGGGTCTCACCCTCGGCGCGGGTGATCGTGTTGGCCAGCTGCGTGAGCCGGCCGTGGATCGCGTGGATCTCGACGTCAGCGCCGAACAACCAGAGACCGGACATGCCGTCGCGTCCCCGTTCGACCGCGATGCGCCGGTCGGTGAGGGCGCGGCGGTGACGGTCTTCCAGGGTGGCCGCCTGGGCGGTGTCGATCAGGGTGCGCAGTGCCCGGCGGAACGTGCCCACCGGCTCCGATTCGGCCAGCGGCATCGCGCGCTGCAGGAGGGCGTCCCGGAGCTCGACCGGTGCCTCATCGAGCAGGTCGGCGATGATCTCGGCGTGCTTGTCGGTGATCCGCCCCGCGCCCAGCGCGTCCAACGCGGGACGGTACCGCCGCACCAGCGCTTCGGCTCGCGTGATCAGCCGGCCGGCGGCGTACTCGGTGATGCGCATCGCCGCCGCCAGCTCCAGCCGGATCGAACGTTCGACGATGTCGCGGACCCCGTCACCGCGGCCGGTCGCCTCCTCCAGCAGCTCGCGCCGCATCCCGTCGATACGCGCCAGTTGCTGCGCCGCGAACACCGACATCATCGTCGCGGTCTCCACCACCAGATCCACCGCGTCCGGCACCGGCGGCACGAACTCGTCCCCTCCGACCGGGCGTGCGTCGTCCTCGCTCTCGACGGGCGGGGGCGTTCTCGACATGACACCCATGATAGAACAAACATTCGAAAGTCGCAAGCAGATTTCTCGTCGAAGACCGCATCCGGGGGCCCTGCCCCCCCCCCCGCATCCGGGGGCCTGCCCCGCCCCATCGGGGGGCCAGCACCCTGCTGGGCGTTCCGCTCGCGGGCCTAGCGTGACGGCCATGACCCGCCTCATCGAAACTTCGGGGACCGCTCCCGCCGTCGCAGGGCGGGGTGGCGCCCGCTCTCGCATCGGGTGGACCTTCGTGCAGCTCACGGCCCTGGCGATCGTCGCGTACTCGGCATCGCCCTACTTCACCGCATCGCTGAGCGACCTCGCGGGTCAGGACGTCGGGCTCGCGTCGACCTACGCCGCCGCGCCCCCGTTCGTGCAGGCTGCCCTGTACGTCCACATCGTCGGCGGCGCGGTGGCACTGGCAACCGGTCCGCTGCAGTTCTGGCGCGGCCTGCGCAGCCGTGCGCCGCGCGTGCATCGCTGGATCGGCCGCGTCTACCTGATCGCGGTGGCGGTCGGCGCGCTCGGCGGCCTCACCATCGCCCCGTCGAGCTCCGCCGGCTACGTCGGCTTGTTCGGATTCGGGGCGCTCGCCGCGCTGTGGCTCGTCACCGGCTGGCGCGCCTACAGCGCCATCCGTCGTCGCGACGTGCCGAGCCACCAGGCCTGGATGATCCGCAACTACGCGCTGACCTACTCGGGCGTCACTCTGCGCATCTGGCTGCCGCTGCTGCTCATGGCGCCGCTGGTGTTCGGTCAGCCGTGGGAGTTCGATTCCGCCTTCGCGAACGCGTACGCCGCGGTGCCGTTCCTGTGCTGGCTCCCGAACCTCGTGTTCGCCGAATGGCTCATCCGCCGGCGCGGCCTGCCCTCGTACCGGCTTCCGGCCTGAGGCGTCAGCGCGGCAGGTGCGGCAGCACCTCGCCGAGGTACTCGACGTGCGAGACGTCCTGCAGGTCCATGAGCTGGAAGTACACGCGCTGCGCGCCGAGGGCGACGAGACGCTCGACCTTCGCGACGATCTCGTCGTGCCCGCCCACGATGTTCACGTCGCCGCGCAGCTCGGCGACGGTGCGGTCGATGTTGGCGGCACGCCGGTCGAGGTCGGCCGGGGATGCCCCGGCCAGCGTCGGCAGCGCGACGGACAGCTTGAGCGACCCCGGGTCGCGCCCGATGCGCCGGCAGGCCTCCCGCACCCCCGCGAACTTCCCCGCGGACTCCTGTTCGGAGCGGAACCCGATGTTGAACTCCGTCGCGAAGCGCGCTGCGAGCTCCGGCGTGCGCTTCGGGCCGCCCCCGCCGACGATCACGGGCAGACGTGGCTGCACCGGCTTCGGCAGGGCCGGGGCATCCGTCAGCCGATAGTGATCGCCCGAGAAGCTGTAGGTCTTGCCGACCGGCGTGGACCACAGGCCGGTGATGAGTTCCAGCTGCTCTTCGAGGAGGTCGAACCGCTTCGCGGGGAACGGGATGCCGTACGCCTCGTGCTCGCGCCCGAACCAGCCGGTCCCGAGCCCGAGTTCGACGCGGCCGCCCGACATCGCATCCACCTGGGCGACCTGGATCGCCAGGAGCCCCGGAACCCGGTAGGTGACCGACGACACGAGCGTGCCGAGACGGATGCGCGACGTCTCGCGGGCGAGGCCCGCCAGGGTCGTCCAGGCGTCGGTGGGGCCAGGCAGCCCGTCGCCGTCGCCCATGTGCAGGTAGTGGTCCGACCGGAAGAAGCCGTCGAAGCCGAGGCGTTCCGTTGCCCGCGCGAACGCGAGCTGGTCGTCGTAGCTCGCGCCCTGCTGGGGCTCGGTGAAGATGCAGTACTCGATCGGCATCGTGGTCCTCGCGCGGTCGTCGGGATCGTCAGTCGGTCGACTTGATGACGAACTGCGAGGTGGGCGGCGCGACGTCGTCGCCCGGCCGGTAGATGTCGGGTTCGAGGTAGATGACCCGCGCCGCCGGGACCGCGGCGCGGACGCGCTCCTCGACCCGGTTGATGTCGCCGGCGATCTGGGCGAGCGGGGCATCGGCGGCGAAGCCGAGCTTGGCTGCGACGAGCAGCTCGTCGGGGCCGAGGTAGAGCGTCTTGATGTGGATGAGCTTCTCGACCTCGGGGCCGTCGCCGATGGCGTCGACGATGCGCCGGTAGTCGGCATCCGTCGCTCCCTCGCCGACGAGCAGGCTCTTGGTCTCGATGCCGAGCACGATCGCGATCACGATCAGGAGGGTGCCGATCATGAGCGTTCCGAGGGCGTCGTAGAGCGGGTCGCCCGTGATCACGGTGAGGCCGACGCCGAGGAGCGCGAAGACCAGGCCGATCAGCGCGCCGACGTCTTCGAGCAGCACCACCGGAAGCTCCGGCGCCTTCGCGTGCCGCACGAACGACACCCACGACTGGCCTTTCGTGCGCACGTGGTTGCTCTCGCCGACGGCGGTGCGCAGCGAGATCGACTCGAGGACGATCGCGACGACCAGCACCACGATGGGCAGCCACCACCACCGCTGGTCCAGCTCGTGCGGGTGGATGAGCTTCTCGACGCCCTCGTAGATCGCGAAAAGGCCGCCGACCGAGAACAGGATGATCGAGACGACGAACGCGTACACGTAGCGTTCACGACCGTATCCGAACGGATGCTCGCGATCGGCCTCCTTCTTGGCCTTGCGCCCGCCGAGCATCAGGAGCAGCTGATTGCCCGAATCGGCGACCGAGTGGATCGCCTCCGCCAGCATCGACGCCGAGCCGGAAAGGAACCACGCGATGAACTTCGCGAGGGCGATGCCCATGTTCGCCAGGAACGCCGCGAGGATGGCCTTGCCGCCGCCGGAAGCACTCATGGCGATGAGTCTACGGATCACGCAGGCGGGTTCCGCACCCCTTGCGTCGACGTCGCGCCGGTGTCAGTCCGACGAGCGCAGGATGATCGCCTCGGTCGAAGGAGTCGGG
Organism: Microbacterium sp. E-13; assembly: GCF_049912955.1. GTDB lineage: Bacteria > Actinomycetota > Actinomycetes > Actinomycetales > Microbacteriaceae > Microbacterium. Next base: position 3,251,688 of record NZ_CP183973.1, on the reverse strand, counting down.
TCGTGCGGGTGGCCCACATAGCCGATGACCTCGAGCAGCGCGTGGCGGAACTCGGCGGGCCGCTCCAGGTGCGGCGTGTGGCCGGTGTCGTCGAGCTCGATCTCGGTCACCTCGCCCCCCGCGTCGGAGTAGCGCGCCAGGACGTCGCGCATCTGCGACACCATCTCCTGCGCAGGCGCGACGTCTTCGCCCGGCCACCCAGGGACGATCCCGAGCTTGCCGAGGTTGTTCAGGTCGTACAGGGATGCGTCCGACACGATCGGGTCGAGGGTCCCGTGGATCCACAGGATGGGGAACTTCTCGGGCAGGTCGACGATGCCCGACACGTCGTAGTTGCCCGGGGCGAGCGTGTTCAGCACCCCCACCGTGCCGGCGGCGAAGCCGGGCCAGTTATCGCTCGCGACGGAGTCGCCCGGGTAGTTGCCGGTCGCGGTGGACGTGGTGAGCATCGACTCCACCCAGACGTCCTCGTGAGAGGTCTGATAGCCCGAGGCGACGTAGTGGGCACGGAAGACGTTGCGCGGCGAGTTGGGCGCATCCGTCGACGTGTCATGGTCGATCAGTCGCTGCACGAAGTCGGGATTGCCGGCGCCACCGCCGGTGCCGGCGTCGTCGTCGGTGAGGCGCGTGCCGTCGCGGCGCGTGCCGCCGAACCCGTAGGGCGAGACCGGGGCCTCGAGCGTGAGGCTCAGCACCGGGTGGTCGAGCGCGTATTGCATGACGACGCCGGCGCCGAGCGACCAGCCGACCAGATGGGCCGTCGGGATGCCGAGTGCCTCGAGCGTCGCGTGAACGTCGTCGCTGAAGTCGCGCACGCCTCGCCTCGCATCGATGGGCGCGTGCTCGGTGCCGCCGTAGCCGCGCAGGTCGATGGCGAGCACCCGGAGGTCGGTCGGCAGATCCTGCATGATCTCCTGCCAGAACAGGGAAGAGGACGCGTTGCCGTGGATCAGCACCACGGTGCGGTCCGGCGGTGTGGCGGGGTCGTCGCCCGCCCGCTCCAGCACGTTGACGGTCAGGTCGGGCGTCTCGACGCTGCGCGCGATGATGCCGTCGAAGAGGGTCATTTCGGGTGCCTCCCACGTCCAGCGGTGGCCCCTGCGCCCCCGCATACTCACGACAATAGACCGCCCTCGTGCTGGAGTGAATCGCCTTTCATATCCGGGATGCGGCGGGTCGAAGCATCCGTCTCATTCCCTGTGTCAGCGGGCTGCGGCTGGCCGGTGTAGAACGCGTAGGTGTTGTCGGCCGCCCGCGCGGCGACGGCCGCATCCGCGCCGTCGGCGGCGTGTGCGGCGCCCCACGCGTCGGCTGCGCCGCGGTAGAACGCACGGCCCTCGTCGGTGAACGCCCACGCCTCGGCCTCACCCGGAGCGGGGCCGTCACCGCTGGTGAGGTGCAGGGCGAGTCCGAGAAGACCGCCGTCCCAGCCGACGCCCGTGGCGCCGGGGCCGTAGACATCCCAGAACTCCGACGGCACATCGTCGGTACGGGCGATGTGCTCGAGCTCGAACCGGGTGGAGTCGGCCCCTTCTGCGGTGAGTCGCACGGTGAGCCACGTCACGCCGCCGCCGTACTCCCACGTGGCCTTGTAGTGCGCAGCGCCGTTCGCAGGGGGAGCGCACTCCTGGATCTCGCCCCCCGCGTTGCCTTCGATCTGATACCGGCCGCCCAGCACGAGGTCTCCCGAGATCGGCTGGAACCACCGTGCGATGCGGTCCGCGCCGGTGACGGCATCCCACACGTCGTCGATGGGGGAGGGGTACGTCTGGGCGAGCGTCTGCACGCGCGCCGGGAACCCATCGACCTCTTCGCTCGCGATCTCGCGGGTCACTGCGGCCAGCTGGCCCTGAACGTCGACCATGTCATTCCTCCTGGGGTTCGGTCGTGTCGGATTCTTCGGTGCGGGGGTGCACCTCCTGGTCGGAGGCGAGGCGCCGTGCGCGACGCCCGCGCGCGAGTTCGGTGCCGAGTGCGTCGAGATGCGGCTGCCAGAACCGCCGGAACGGATCGAACCACGCAGCGGCGTTCTCCAGCGGCTCCGGGGCCACCGCGTAGAGGCGCCGGGCCCCGTCGGGGCGCACCGTCGCGAAGCCGGCCTCGCGGAGCACCCGCAGATGCTGCGACACGGCGGGCTGCGAGATGCCGAACTCGCGCTGCACGTCGTCGCCGATCTCGCCGGCGCTGCGCTCGCCCTCGGCGAGCAGCTCGAGGATGCGCCGCCGGACCGGGTCGCCGAGGATGTCGAGCGCGTGCATGACGCCATTATTGCGTTCCACCTTATATAAGGCAAGACGCAATTGAACAAGGGACCGCCGATTCCCGGACCGGGGGCGGCTCGTAGGATCGACCCATGGCTGCAGACACCCCCGCCCTTCCTCCCATCGCGATTCTCGGCGCCGGTTCGATGGGCGGCGCCATCGCGCGCGGACTCTCCCGCTCGGGCCTGGCGACCGCCGGCGTGACGACCACCAACCGGTCGATCGCCAAGGCGGCCGAGCTCGACGGACTGAGCGATGTCACGAGCGTCGCGCTCGAGACGAACCCGGCGGGGAACACGGATGCCGCGGCCGCCGCCCGCGTCGTGCTCGTGGGTGTGAAGCCGGCCATGGTGCCGGATCTCCTGCGCGAGATCGCGACGGTGCTGCAGCCCGGCACGATCGTCGTGAGTCTTGCGGCAGGGGTCACCGTCGGCACGTTCGAGGACATCCTCGGTGGCGAGGTCGCGGTGCTCCGTTCGATGCCGAACACCCCGGCCCTGGTCGGCCGGGGCGTGACAGGACTCGCCGCCGGTTCGCGGGCCGACGAGGCGGCGGTCGACACCGCCCGACGGCTCTTCGAGACCGTCGGCACGGTCGTCGAGGTGCCCGAGTCGCAGATCGATGCGCTCTCCACGATCTCTGGTTCGGGCCCCGCGTACTTCTTCCTGCTGGTGGAGGAGTTCACGAAGGCGGCGATCGCGAAGGGCTTCGCAGAGGAAGACGCCCGGCTCATGGCGGAGCAGACCTTCATCGGAGCTGCGGCGCTGCTCGAGGCATCCGGTGACGACCCCGCGGAGCTCCGCCGGCGCGTGACGAGCCCGAAGGGCACCACGGAACGCGCGATCGCCGTGCTCCAGGAGGCCCGGCTCGACGACGTGTTCGGCGACGCGACCGACGCCGCCCTCGCGCGTGCGAAGGAGCTCGCGGCCGGCGCGTAGCGACGCCCGCGAGCGATCGGTTGTCGAGTAGCGAGCGCTAGCGAGCGTATCGAGACACGCGGCCGGCGCGTAGCGCGGGGACCCGGGTCAGTCGCCGGGTTCCGTCATGTACCACTCGGTGAATGCCCGCGCTCGGTCGTCTTCGGCGAAGTCGATCACCCACAGGTTGCGGTAGGCGCGGCCCTTCGCCCCGGCGCCCTCCGGTGCGTAGACCGTACGCGCCTGGATGAAGGCGCGATCGCCGTCGACCCCGGCGACGTCCCATTCGAAGGTGTAGGTGCCCGGCTCGTCGCGAGCCTTCAGCCATCCGTCGACGATCGCGTCGACACCGGTCCACGGCGGGCCCCAGGGCTCGGTGGAGTAGACGGCGTCGTCGGTGAAGAGCGCGCGGATGTCTGCGGGGTCGTTGGTCCGCCAGGCCTTCTCGTAGGCGGCCACCCAGCGCCGAGCCGGTGCGTATGTGCTGTCACGGTCACTCATGACCGCGAGTATGCCGCGGGGCGGCGACATCCGTCAGGTCAGCGCTCCAGCGACGCGAACCGCTCGATGTCGGAGTTGGTGCCCGAAACGATGATGAGGTCGTGGTTCGTCACCACCGTGTTGGCCTCGGCGTATCGGAAGGGCTTGCCGGGGCTCTTCACGCCCACCACCGTGACGTTGTACTTCGTGCGGACGCCCGACTCGTTCAGGCCCACCCCGCGGATGAACTTGGGCGGGTAGAGCTTCGCCAGCGCGAAGTCGTCGTCGAAGCGGATGAAGTCGAGCATGCGGCCGCTGACGAGGTGCGCGACGCGCTCGCCGGCCTCGCGTTCGGGATAGATCACGTGGTTCGCGCCCACGCGGGCGAGGATCTTGCCGTGCGACTGCGAGACGGCCTTTGCCCAGATCTGCGGCACCTTCAGGTCGACGAGATTCGCCGTGATCAGGACGGACGCCTCGATCGACGAGCCGACCGCGACGACGGCGACGGAGAAGTCCTGGGCGCCGATCTGCTTCAGGGCGTCGATGTTGCGGGCATCGGCCTGCACCGCGTGCGTGACGCGCTCCGACCACTTCTGCACGAGGTCCAGGTTGTCGTCGATGGCCAGCACCTCGCGGTCGAGCCGGTCCAGCTCACCCGCACAGGCCGCGCCGAAGCGCCCGAGTCCGATCACGAGAACGGGCGCATCGCCCCTCATCCGCTCAACCAACGATCGGCCTTTCCACGGGCAGCGAGTACAGCTGCGAACGGGATGACGCGGCCACCGCCGCGGCGAGAGTCACTGTACCAACGCGCCCCATGACGATCGTGACGGCGAGGACGTAGACGGCAGGGTCGGGAAGGGTCTCGGTGAGCCCGGTCGAGAGCCCCACCGTCGCGAAGCCCGAGATGACGTCGAACAGCACGTCGCCGAGGTCGGCCTTGGTGATCTGCGTGATGATGATCGTCGAGATCGCGACGATCGTCGACCCCCACGCGACGACCGAGAGCGCGACGCGCAGCACGTCGCTGGGGATGCGGCGCCCGAACACCTGGTTCGATGCGCGTCCCTTCGCCTCCGAGACCACGGCCAGGGCGATGACGGCGAGGGTGGTCACCTTGATGCCGCCCGCTGTGGAGGCGGAGCCGCCGCCGACGAACATGAGCATGCAGGCCACGAGCAGGCTCGACTGGTTGAGCTCGCCGATGTCGAGGATCGCGAACCCGCCCGACCTGGTCATCGCCGACAGGAAGAAGGCCTGGAACGTCGTGTCCCAGGCGTCCTCCCTTCCCAGCGTCAGAAGGTTGTCGTACTCGAGCACGAGGAACACGACGCCGCCGAGGATGAACAGCGCCACCGTGGTGATGATGGTGAGCTTCGCGTGGAGCGACCACCGTGCCACCCGCCACCGCTGGCGGAGCACGGTGTAGATGACGGGGAAGCCGATCGACCCGAGGAACACGCCGGCCATCAGCACCGTCAGGAAGAAGTAGTCGTGCCGGAACGGCTCCAGCCCCTCGGGGTTCGGCGTGAAGCCCGTGTTCGTGAACGACATCGCGGCGTAGAACGGCGCCTCCCACAGCGCCGCGTACCAGGGGACGCCGGCGATCAGCAGGCCCGGGAAGAGGAGGATCGCGATGAGGCCCTCGATGACGAGGGTCGACAGCGCCACGGTTGCCAGCAGACTGCCGATCTGGCCGAGCTGCACCGTCTGGCCCTCGTTCACCGGCCCCGCGTGCGTGCGCAGCGGGTTGGAGTCGCTGGCGGCGATCAGCTTGGCGCGCAGGCCCAGGCGGCGCGAGATCACGAGGCCCAGGATGGACGCGAGGGTCAGCACGCCGAGGGCGCCGATCTGCACGCCCACGAAGACGAGCACGTGCCCGAACGCCGACCAGTGCGTCGCCATGTCGACGGTAGCCAGTCCCGTCACGCAGATGGTCGACACCGCGGTGAAGAAGGCGTCCGCGAAGGGCGTGACCTGGCCGTCCGCCGCTGCCACCGGAAGTGAGAAGAGGCCGGTGAACAGCAGGATCAGCGACAGGAAGATGAGGATGGCGAAGCGGGCGGGGGAGCGCTGCGTCAGTTCGCGGAAGAACTCCATGAACCCGTGGCCGATGGCGCGCAGGCGGGCGGAGGCCGGGACGGTAGCGGCGCGCCTGCCATCCGTCATACGCGGTTCCTCCTGGTGCGAAAGCCATTCGTGCGGGCGGCCCGGCGGTCGTGGCTCATGGTACTCCGCGGGGCTCCCGACTAATCTGAGCACATGGCGGACATCTTCGACGTGATCGCAGACGGAACGCGTCGCGACATCCTGCGACTGCTGCTCGATCGATCGTCCACCGGAGAGCGCGGCACGAGCGTGTCGCACATCGTCACCGAACTCGGAGCCAGTCAGCCGACCGTCTCGAAGCACCTCAAGGTGCTGCGCGAGGCGCACCTGGTCTCGGTGCGCGAGGAGGGCCAGCACCGCTATTACAGCCTCTCCCCGGCACCGCTCGACGAGGTCGACGACTGGCTCGTGCCGTTCCTGGACGAGAACGACGTCGCCGTCGACCCGGCGGGGGTGGCGCTGCCCGACTCCGCAGCACACGCGGCCGAGGTCGTCGGCCGGGCAGCGGCATCCGCCAAGCACGCCCTAGAGAACGCCCTGAAGCGCCTTCCCGGACGCTGACGCACCGGCACCACCAGTCACACGGGTTTACAGCCGCCCCGTGTTTACACAGGCGTTGCGGGCGCTCTAGAGTGGCTGCAGTAGTGCTGGGGAAGGAATCGACATGGCCGAACTGCCCGATGTGCGCTTCCTCACGGTCGCAGAAGTCGCCGAGCTGATGCGCGTGTCGAAGATGACGGTGTACCGGCTGGTGCATTCGGGCGAGCTGCCCGCCGTGCGCTTCGGGCGCAGCTACCGCGTGCCCGAGTCGGCGGTCACCGAGGCCCTGCAACGGCCGATCGCCGACGTCGGCTAGACTGTTCCGAGGCATTTTTCCTTTTGCCCCGTTCCCGGGCGCGGTGACCGCGTCCAGACCCCGATCTAGTGAGGTTTTCCGTGGGTTCTGTCATCAAGAAGCGCCGCAAGCGCATGGCGAAGAAGAAGCACCGCAAGCTGCTTCGCAAGACTCGTCACCAGCGCCGCAACAAGAAGTAAGCGGCTTCCGCACCTAGCGCCTGTCTCCGGACGGGCGCTTCGTGTCTTGCCGCACGCGGCAGAGCCGCGACCCGGAAAGGGCCCCATGAAGACCATCACCGTTCAGCAGCTGCGAGAGCGCGTCCAGACACCGCTCATCGATGTGCGCGAGGTCGACGAGTTCGCCGCGGGGCACGTGCCCGGCGCGATCAACATCCCGATGTCGGCGATCGGCGGCCGGCTCGACGAACTGCCCGACGGCCCGTTCGACGTCATCTGCGCGATCGGCGGCCGCTCCGGCCGGGTGGTCGAGGCGCTCGAGGCCCGCGGCTACGACGCCACCAACGTCGACGGCGGCACCAACGAGTGGATCGCCTCCGGCTACCCGGTCGAGGCGTAGGCCGGCACCGGCGTGACCACCGTCACCCTCATCGGGAAGCCCGACTGCCACCTGTGCGACGTGGCGCGGGAGGTCGTGGAGACCGTCGTCGCCGACCTCCCCGAGGACGCGGTCGCGGTCGAGGAGCTCTCGATCGCCGACGACCCCTCCCTCTACGCGAAGTGGTGGGAGAAGATCCCCGTGGTGCTCATCGACGGCGAGCTGCACGGCCACTGGCGCGTATCGCCGGACCGCCTGCGCGCGGCGCTCGGCGGCTGAGCCGCAGCATCCGTTCTCCGGAACAGGAGATCTGGCGAACACAGGACGATCCTGAACGAATCGTCCTGTGCTGGCCAGATCTCCTGATCTCGGCAAGCGCCGATACGGATGCCGCCGCCCGGCGTCAGCGCCGGGTCAGGGCGCGAGACGCGTCGGTCCCCGGAAGAGGTAGGTGACCTCGCGGATCGACGACTCGCCGAGGAGGAGCATCAGCACGCGCGCGAGCCCCATGCCGAACCCGCCGTGGGGCGGGGCGCCGTAGCGGAAGAAGTCGAAGTAGAAGTCGAGGTGCTCGGCGCCCAGACCCTTCTCCTTCGCCTGCTCGATCAGCACGTCGACGCGGTGCTCGCGCTGGGCGCCGGTCGTGATCTCGACGCCCTTGAAGAGGAGGTCGTACGACTTCGTCAGGCCGGTCTCCTCGTTGCGCATGTGGTAGAACGCGCGGATCTCCGGGTGGTAGTCGGTGATGAAGACGAACTGGTGGCCGTAGGTCTCTTCGACATGCGCGGAGATCTGGCGCTCGCCCTCGGGGTCGAGGTCGCCGTCGGCGCGGGGGATCTCGTAGCCGCGGCTCTTGACGATCTCGCGGGCTTCGGCCAGCGGGATGCGCGGGAAGGGGATGGACGGCACCTGCACCTCGAGGCCGAACAGCTCCTCGATCTCGGCGCCGTGCTTGTCTTTCACCGCCTGGAACGCGGTCTGCAGCAGTTCCTCCTGCATGGCGGCGACGTCTTCGTGCGAGTCGATCCAGCTGATCTCGGCGTCGACCGAGGTGAACTCGGTCGCATGGCGCGACGTGAACGACGGGTCGGCGCGGAACGCCGGTGCGATCTCGAAGATCTTGCCGAACCCGGCGACCTGCGCCATCTGCTTGAAGAACTGGGGCGACTGCGCGAGGTAGGCGGTCTTCTCTTCGAAGTAGGGGACTTCGAACAGTTCCGCGTTGGACTCGGATGCCGAGGCCATGAGCTTCGGCGAGTGCACCTCGATGTAGTCGCGCTCGATCCAGTACGTGCGGAACGCGTGCTCGAGCGTGGTCTGCACGCGGAAGATGAGGTTGTTCCGGCGCTGGCGGAGGTCGAGGAATCGCCAGTCCATGCGCTTGTCGAGGCCGGAGTCGGCGGCGATGGGCGTCTCGGGGAGCGCGGCGGCCGCGACATCCAATGCACCGATCTTGATCTCGACACCGCCGAGCTTGACACGCTCGTCGTGCTTGAGCTCGCCCGTGACGGTCAGGAACGTGCCGGTGGCGAGGTTCGAGATGAGGTCGGTGAGGGCCAGCGCGCCGGCGTCCTGCTCCGTGCCGTCCTCAGCGGGTCGCGTGGCCGGGTTGACCAGCTGGACCGCACCGGTCTCGTCGCGCAGGATGACGAACTGCACCTTCTTCTGATCGCGGACGGTCTCGACCCATCCGGAGACCGAGACCGGACCATCGGCCAGACCCTGCAGCTGCTTGACAAGGACGCGTTCACTCACGAGCGACAAGTCTAGGCGACCCGCTGCGGGCGCCCTCGCGGGCGACGCGTTCCCGCCGCTAGCATGCGGGCATGAGCACGCCTGAGCACGAGCCGCCCGTTCCGGCCGCCCCCGCGGCCGTCGCTCCCGGCTATCCGGGGGCTGCCGGCTACGTCGGCCCGGAAGGAGGGGAGCCGCCGGCCAAGCGGCCGGTGAAGACGCTCGACGTCGTGATCGCGATCGTGCTGCTGGTCGCCGACGGCGTGCTCGCGGGACTCGCCTCGGTCATGGGCATGTTCCTCGTGATGGCGTCCGACCCCTGCGGCAACCTCACGTGCGACGGAAGCCTCATCGCGATCGGGTGGATGATGGGCATGATCCTGCCCTGGGTGGCCTTCGCGATCACGGCCGTGGCCGCCATCGTCCTGATGGTCAAGCGGCGCCTCGCGTTCTGGGTGCCGCTGGCCGGAGCCGTGCTCATCGTGCTCTCGCTGCTGCTCGCCTTCGTCGTCACGGCGGCCGGAGTGCCGGGTTCGAGCCTCTGATCACCGAGGCTTCGAGCCTCTGACCACAACGGCTTCGGGGCGCCCCCACCGGATTCCGGGGGTCAGCACCCGGGTTTCCCTCATCCTCGCTCCGTAGCGTGGACGCGTCGCGCCGAACGGTCGCGGCCGCCGCACCAGGTGCCGACGGACGGGGATACGACGAATGACCGCCGTGACGACAGACGGCTCGTGGCTCAGTGCCCTCGCGGACTGGGCCGTCTCGCTGATGGATGTGATCGGGCCCGCGGGGGCCGGCATCGCGATCGCGATGGAGAACCTCTTCCCGCCGCTGCCCAGTGAAGTGATCCTCCCCATGGCGGGGCTGGCTGCGAGCCGCGGGTCGTTCTCACTGGCCGAGGCGCTCGTGTGGACGACCGCCGGCTCGGTCGTCGGCGCGCTCCTCCTCTACGGGCTCGGCGCGTGGCTGGGTGTCGTGCGGCTGCGCGCGATCGCCGCGAAGGTGCCCCTGCTGCACCCGGAAGACATCGACCGGACGGTGGCCTGGTTCGAGCGTCACGGCGGCAAGGCCGTGTTCTTCGGACGGATGATCCCGATCTTCCGCAGCCTCATCTCCATCCCGGCCGGGATCACGAGGATGCCCGTCTGGCGTTTCGCGCTGCTGACGGCGGCGGGAAGCCTGCTGTGGAATGCGATCTTCGTCGGCTCCGGATTCTTCCTGGGCGAGTCGTGGCACCTCGTCGAGCGCTACGCCGAGATCCTGCAGTACGTCGTGATCGCCGTCGCGGCGGGCGCCGCCGTGTGGTTCATCGCGGTGCGCGTCCGCGCCCTCCTCGCGAATCGGGGGTCGCGCGGCCGTTCCACGCTCGAACCCGACTGAGCGGGCCGGGGGAACGCTCAGCCTGCCCACAGAACCCTCCCACGTAGACTGGAGCGGTGCCCGCTGACCGCCTCCATCTCGTGCGCCACGGGGAGGTCCACAACCCTGCCCGCGTGCTCTACGGACGACTCCCCGGGTATGGGCTGAGCGTCGACGGCAACAGCATGGCGCGGCAGGCCGCCGAGTACATCAAGTCGCTCGACCGCCCGGTCTCGACCCTGATCTGCTCGCCCCTCCAGCGCACGCAGGAGTCCGCCAAGCCCTTCACCGAGATCTTCGGCCTCGGGCCGGTCATCGACGAGCGCGTCATCGAGCCCACCAACGTCTTCGAGGGCAAGCGCATGGCGATCGCCCTCGTGAACCCGTGGAACTGGCGCCACCTCCGCAAGCCCGCGCTTCCCAGCTGGGGCGAGCCCTATGCGGATGTGGTGGGTCGCATGAACAAGGCCATGACGGAGGCGTGGGATGCCGCGGACTCCGGCGACATCGTCATCGTGTCGCACCAGCTTCCGATCTGGATCACCCACCTCGCCGTCGCCGGGCTGCCGCTGCGGCACGACCCCCGCGCGCGACGATGCGCGCTGTCGAGCGTGACGAGCTTCGAGATGATCGACGGCGCGTGGACCGAGACGGCCTACGCCGAGCCCGCGTCGACGGCCGGCGCAGTGGATGTGGGAGCGGTATGACCCTTCGACGGGCTCACGGGGCGAGTGTGCGAAAAGCGCGGGGGGCGGCATCCGCTCTCCTCGTGGTGGGGCTGATCGCGGGTCTCGCCGCCTGCGCGAGCGACCCGCTCGCCGAGCAGTACCGGTCGGGTGACAACAAGGGCTTCGTGGCCGCGGACGGCTTCCGCGTGGTCGAGATCCCCGCCGCCGAGCGCACCGAGCCCGTGGATTTCGAGGGCGTGCTCGACACCGGCGGCACGACGTCCAGCGCCGATTACGCCGGAGACGTGCTCGTCGTGAACTTCTGGTACGCCGGCTGCGCGCCCTGCCGGGTCGAGGCCGCTGAGCTCGCCGCCGCCGACGACGCGTTCGCAGGGCAGGACGTCGCCTTCCTCGGGGTGAACCTCTACGACGGCGCTGAGGCCTCGCAGGCGTTCGCCGAGAAGTACGGCGTCGAGTACCCCAGCGCGCTCGCGACCGAGGACGGCTCGATCAAGCTCGCCTTCGCGGGGGAGACGCCGCTCAACGCCGTGCCCGTGACGCTCGTGCTCGACAAGGAGGGCCGCGTCGCCGCCCGGCTGGTCGGCCAGATCGAGTCCGCGTCGATCCTCGAGACGATCGTGCGCGAGACGCTGGAGGAGTCGTGAACATCGGCGCGCTCGTCGCCGACGGGTCGCTGCTGATCGCGATCCCCGTGGCAGTGCTCGCGGGTGCCATCTCGTTCCTGTCGCCCTGCGTGCTGCCGCTGGTGCCCGGCTACCTCGGCTTCATCGGCGGGGCCGTGAGCCCGCGGCCGATGCGTCTCGAGCAGAGCCCGTCAAAGCGCCGGGCAGAATCGGCCGTTTCCGGCCCCGGGGGCGCCGAAACAGCGATCGAGCCCGGCGGTTTGACGCCCGGCTCCATCGCCGTCTCGGAGCCCGCGCGCGGGCGGCTCGTGCTCGGGGTGGTCCTCTTCATCGCCGGCTTCACCGTCGTCTTCGTGAGCATGGCGATGCTCGGCGGGACGCTCGGCCGCTTCCTCCTCGAGTACGCGGATCTCATCACGCGCATCCTCGGCGTCGTGATCATCGCGATGGGGCTCGTCTTCATCGGCTGGTTCGGCCTCGCCCAGCGCATCGCGCGTCCACAGGTGCGCGGCAACCTCGGCCTCATCGGCGCTCCGCTCCTCGGCGTCGCGCTCGGCATCGGCTGGGCGCCGTGCATCGGTCCCACTCTCGCCGTGATCCTCACGATGGCGTTCGACTCCGGCTCGGCGGCCCGCGCGGCGCTCCTGGGCGTCGCCTACTCGCTCGGGCTCGGCATCCCGTTCCTCCTCGTGACGCTCGGCTTCGGCTGGGCGACGCGATCGGTCTCGTTCGTGCGCCGCCACATCCGGGTCGTCAACCTCATCGGCGGCGTCCTGCTGATCGTGCTCGGACTCCTCATGGTGACCGGTGTCTGGACCGCCGTCATGGCCCAGCTCCAGGGGGTGTTCTCCAGTGTCCCGGCCCCGCTCTGACGCTTCGGAAGGGTCGGCGACCGACATGACCGACCCCCTGCGGCCGTCCGACCACGCCGACGGCGCGGCACCGGATGCCTCGTCCTCCGACGTCGCGCAGCCCGCGCTCGGCGTCGTGGGCTGGCTGAGGTGGGGCTGGCGCCAGCTCACGTCGATGCGCACCGCGCTCGTGCTGCTGCTGCTCCTGGCGATCGCGGCGGTTCCGGGCTCGCTCGTGCCGCAGCGCAGCGCCGACCCCAACGGCGTGCGTCAGTACTTCGTCGACAATGCCGACCTCGCGCCGGTGCTCGACAAGCTGAGCCTGTTCGACGTCTACACGTCGCCCTGGTTCTCGGCGATCTACATCCTGCTCTTCATCTCGCTCGTGGGCTGCGTCATCCCGCGCACGAAGCACCACTACAAGGCGATGCGGGCGAAGCCGCCGCGTACGCCCGTCCGCCTGGCGCGGCTGGACGTGCACCGGTCCGAGGTGCTCGAATGCCGGGACGAGACGGATGCCGCGACCGCCGCGGCGGCGGCGATCGCGTCCGCCCATCAGCAGCTGCGAAAGGCGGGGTACCGCGTCGAGCGGTACGACAGCGACAGGGCGCTGTCGGTGTCGGCGGAACGGGGCTACCTGCGCGAGACCGGGAACCTCGTCTTCCACGGTGCGCTCGTCGGCGTGCTGCTCGCGGTCGGTCTCGGGGGCGGCTTCACGTACACGGGGCAGACGGTCATCATCGAGGGCCGCACGTGGGTCAACACCATGCTCGACTACACGTCGTTCAACCCGGGCCGGTTCGTCGACGAGGACGCCCTCCAGCCGTATGCGCTCACGCTCGACGACTTCTCGCTGTCGTACGTCACGCCCGGCCAGCAGGGCGCGGGTCAGGCCGGCGATTTCGTCGCCCACCTGACGACGCAGTTCCCGGGCGCCGCCGCCGCGAAGGGCGAGGTGCGCGTCAACCACCCGCTGCAGATCGCCGGCGACAAGGTGTACCTGATGGGGAACGGCTATGCGCCGACGATCACCATCCGCGACACCGACGGCAAGACCGTGTTCTCCGAGCCCGTGCCGTTCCTTCCGCAGGACAACAACATGACGTCGCAGGGCGTCGTGAAGGTGCCCGACGGGCTTCGCGACCAGGTCGGCCTCGTCGGCTTCTTCTATCCGACCGCGCAGGAGCTCACGAACGGCGCCTACGCCTCGGTGTACGGCGACCTCGAGTACCCGATGCTCACGTTCTGGGTGTACTCGGGCGACCTCGGCATCGACGGCGGCATCCCGCGGTCGGTGTACACGCTCGACCCGAGCGAGATGACCCAGCTCGCCGGTGGCGACTCCGGCGTGGACTCGCTCGAGCTGAAGCCGGGCGACACGGTGGACCTCCCCGACGGGCTGGGCACGATCACCTTCGAGAACGAGGCGCCCGAGGGCGCCACCGGGTTCCAGGACTCTGTCAAGCGCTACGTCTCGCTCTCGATCCACCGCGACGCGGCGGCCACCTGGGTGCTGCTGTTCGCCGTGCTGGCGACGGCGGGGCTCCTGGCCGCGCTCTTCGTGCCGCGGCGCCGCATGTGGGTCAAGGCCACGACCCAGGGCCACACCGTGCGGCTCGAATACGCCGGGCTGGCGCGCGGTGAGGACCCTGCGCTCGACGGGGCCGTGGCGCAGTTCGCTCAGCGTCACCTCGCCTCGCTCGCGGACGGCTCGCCCGCCGCCGAAGATCCCGCCCGGCCCGCATCCAGCCCCCGCGTAGACTGAGGAACCATGACCGACGCCTCCCCGCTGACCCTCGACTCGGTCTCTGTGCTCCTGGTCTGGACGGCCATCGCCATCTACGCCCTCGCGTTCATCGCGTACGCCGTCGACCTCGCCCGCCGGGGCGCCGTGGCCGTGGATGCGAAGGATGCCGCGGCCAAGTATGCCGCGGCGAAGAGCGCGCGGGAGCGTCAGCTCGTCGCCGTCGGCGGAGCTTCGCGCACGGGGGCCGTCGAACAGCTCCGCGCCGAGGAGACCGCGTCGGAGGAGGCGCTCAACGCCCCCGTCGGCCGCCGCGCCCGCCTGGTCTGGGCCCGCATCGGCACGTCGCTGACGGTTCTCGGCTTCCTGTTCCACCTCGGCGGCGACGTCACCCGCGGCATCGCCGCGGGCCGCGTGCCGTGGTCGAACATGTACGAGTTCGCCCTCACCGGGACGCTCCTGATCGTCGCCGTCTACCTCGGCGTGCTGTTCCGCTACGACCTCCGGTTCCTGGGGACGTTCATCACGGGACTCGTCGTGGTGCTCCTGGGCGGCACGGCCATCTGGTTCTACACCGACATCGTCCCGCTCATGGATCCGCTGAAGTCGGTGTGGCTCGTCATCCACGTCTTCGTCGCGTCGCTTTCGACCGCGCTGTTCGCGCTCGCGTTCGGGCTGTCGGTGCTGCAGCTGATGCAGGCTCGCCGTGAGACGCGCGTCGCCGCAGCGGCCCGGGCCGGCGAAGAGGCGGCGGCCGCCGCATCCGTCACCGTCAAGACCGGGCCGGGCTTCCTGCGGACGCTTCCCAGCTCCGAGGCCCTCGAGTCGCTCGCGTACCGTTTCGCGATCCTCGGCTTCATCTTCTGGACCTTCACCCTCATCGCCGGCTCCATCTGGGCCAACGACGCGTGGGGACGCTACTGGGGCTTCGACACGAAGGAAGTCTGGACCTTCGTGATCTGGGTGCTCTACGCCGGATACATCCACGCGCGCGCGACGCGCGGCTGGCGCGGCTCGCGGTCGGCCTGGCTGTCGATCATCGGCTTCACCGCCGTGATCTTCAACTTCACGATCGTGAACATGTTCTTCAAGGGCCTGCACGCCTACTCCGGCCTGAGCTGACCGCCTGCCGGGGCCTCGTGGTGGCCGTACCGGTCAGGCGGCGGCGGGCGTCGTCTTCAGCAGGGCGCGCGCCGAGGTGCTGCGCCGGCGGGCGACCACGAGGATGGTGGCGCCGAGGCCGAGCAGAGTCCACACCGCGAGGCCCGTGATCGCCGCACCGAGGCCCGACTCCGAAGTGAGGGCGGCGAGCATGCCGTTGTACGCGGGGCCGGTGGGGAGGAGCCCGGCGATGCCCGACAGCACCCCCGGCACCGTCGAGACGACGCCCGACGCCACGGCGACGACGCCGATGAGGGCCGAGATCCAGCGCCCGGCGCCGCCGAACACGGCGACGAGACCCTGGTTGACCGCCGCGAAGGCGACGCCGGCGACGACGCAGACCAGGGCGAACACCCACCAGTCGGCCCACGCGTACGAGGCGGCCAGCTGCACCACGCCCGCCACCAGCAGACCCTGCACGGCGCCGAGCCCCGCGGCTGGAGCGAATGAGCGCAGCGCCAGCAGCGCCGAGGGCGCGCGCGACGTGAGCGCGCGGCGCGACACCGCCTGCAGGGCGATGAAGGTTCCGAGCCCGCCGAACCACAACGCCAGCGTCGCCAGCAGCGGGATCGCCGACGCTCCGAACAGGGAGGTGCCGACGCCCTCCGCGGCGACCGGGTCGGCGACGACCGAGGCGAGGTCGGTCGCCTCCTCGCCGGTGTACGTGGGGATCGAATCGGATGCCGTCGCCAGCCCGTTCGCGAGCTGTCCGGTGCCGTCCGCCAGCTGGGCCACTCCGTCGGCGAGGGTCGTGGCTCCGTCGGCCGCCTGGGTGGCACCCGAGGCGAGCTGCGACGCACCGCCGGCGAGCCCGTTGGCCCCGTCCTGGAGTCCGGAGACGCCCGTCGCGAGCTGTCCCGCACCGGCCGCGGACTGATCGATGCCGCCTGCGAGCTGGGTGAGGCCACCACTGAGCGTGGCGACGTTCGTGCCGATCTGACGGAACTGCCCGGCGAGCTGCTTCGGCAGCTCGGAGGCGAGCCCCCCGACCGCGAGCGAGGTGCCGCCGGCGAGCTGCGCGCTGCCGTCCGCGGCAGCGTCGGCACCTGTCGCGGCCTGCACCAGACCGTCGCAGTAGGCCGTCGGCGCGCCGGATGCGACGCATCCGTTCGCGAGATCGAGAACCGCCTGGGTGGCGGTCGCGGTCGTGGTGGCCACCTGAGCGCTCTGCGCGGCGAGGTCGGTCACCTGGCTCGGCACGACGCCGTTCTGCTCCAGCGCGTCAGCGCCGGCGTTCACGCCGTCGGCGAGCTGCTGAGCACCGCCCGCCGCCTCCCGTGTCTTGCCGGCGATGGTCGAGAGTCCCGACTGCAGCGACGTGGCGCCGCCGGCGATCTGCGCGGCGCCGCCGGCGAGCTGCGAGGCGCCGTCGGCGAGCTGCGAGCTGCCGTCGGCGAGCTGTGAGATGCCGCCCGGCAGCTGAGCCGCCCCGTCGGCGGCCTGGGTCGCGCCGTCGGCCAGCCGCGTGGCGCCGTCCGCCGCCGTGCCGAGCTGCTCGCCGAGCGTCGTGAACCCGAGGAAGACGTTCTCGAGGTACACCGTCGACAACTGGTTCCCCATGCTGGAGGCCGCTGCCGACGCGACCTGCGCGGTGATCGCGTCGTCGACGATGAGGCTGTCGGGCGGTGTGGTCACCTCGATGGTGGCCTGTTCGGGCGTCTCGCCCGGCTGCGTCGAGGTCGCGGCGGCCGAGAAGTTCTCGGGGATCGTGATGACGGCCGCATACGTGCCGTCGGCGAGACCGGATGCCGCGTCCTCGGCGTTCGAGAGCGTCCAGGTGAGGTTGCTGTCGAGGTCGTCCGAGCCTTCGACGAGCCCTGCGGTCAGCTGTCGTCCCAGCGGCACCGTCTGCCCGTCGATCGTCACGGGCTCGTCCTCGTTCACGATCGCCGCGGTGAGGCTGTCGAGGCGGTCGACGGGGTTGTACAGCGCCGCGACGAGGATGCCGCCGATGACCACCGGCAGCAGGATCACCCCGATGAGCGTGAGCCAGGTGACGGGCCGGCGGGAGCGTGCCCGCTCGACGGCGGTGGTGATCCGGTTCGGGGTCATGCGTTCACCTCGGTGGTGGTCTGCGTGGTGGAGCGGAGGGCGATCGACGCCACATCGGGCCGACGCGCATCGGCGAGGAGCGCGAGCGCGGCGCTCTCGGCGCGCGTCGTGAGCACGAGCGTCAGGTGCGCCGACTCGTCGGCCGCCCGCAGCGCCTCCGCGGCGTCGCGCAGGGCGGCCGCCGCCTGGTCGCGCTCGGCATGGTCGAGCGCGTCGATGCCCTCGATCACGACCAGCGTCGTCCTGCCCGTGAGCGCGCGGCGCAGCTCGGCGACCCGGTCGTCCGCGTCGCTCAGGAGGGCCAGCCCGACATGCGCACGGACCCAGGCGGCCCGTTCGGGGAGCAGGTGGCCTGCGACCCGGAGGCGGCCGTCGGTCGGCGCGAGGCGCCCGGCGACGGTGAGGGCGAACGCGCGCGATGCCCGGGGATCCCCCGTCGCGATGAGCGTGCCGCCCCGCTCGACGCGGAAGCCCGCGCCTTCGAAGAGCACGACCTCACCGGCGGAGCCGCCAGTGTCGACGCGGATGCCCACGCCGTCGCCCACGACCGCGGCGGCCGTGTTCGGCTCCGGCCAATCGGTCAGCGCGAGCTCGCGTTCGACGGCCTCGCCCTCGATGTCGAAGTGCGGGAGCACCCGCTCGAGCCAGCGTGGCATCCACCACGCCTTGTCGCCGAGGAGCGCCATCACGGCCGGTACGAGCGTCATGCGCACGAGGAACGCGTCGACGGCGATGCCGACCGCGAGTCCGAGCGCGATCGGCTTGATGGAGGCGTCGCCCTCGGGCACGAATGCCGCGAACACCGCGAACATGATGACGGCGGCCGCCGTCACCACCCGCGCGGAGGCGGTGAAGCCCGAGCGCACCGCGCCGATGGCGATGTCGCGGCCGCTGCGTGTGAGGTGTCCGGCGGCGCCGCGGCGGGCGTGGACGTAGTCCTCCCGCATGCGGCTGACGAGGAAGACCTCGTAGTCCATCGCGAGACCGAAGAGCACGCCCATGAGGATGATCGGCATGAAGCTGATGACCGGACCCGTCCGCGCGACGTGGAGCAGATCGCCGCCCCAGCCCCACTCGAACACCGCGGCGACGACGCCGAACGCGGCCATGACCGACAGCAGATAGCCGAGGGCTGCCTTGATCGGAACCCAGATCGAGCGGAACACGATCATGAGGAGCACGAGCGACAGGCCGACCACGAACACGCCGAACGGCAGCAGGGCGGCGCCCAGGCGGTCGGAGATGTCGATGCCCACCGCGGTGAAGCCGGTGACCTTGAGGTCGACGCCGTACTCGTCCTCGAGCTGCGGGGCGAGTTCGCGCAGCGCCCGCACGAGCTCGGCGGTGGCCGGGTCGTCGGGGGCCGTCTCGGGCACGATCTGGATGAGGCCGGTGTCGGCGGTCTGGTTGGGCGTCGCGAGCGCGATCTCCTTCACGCCCGGAACCTTCTCGACCTCGGCGGCGAGGTCGTCCATCAGCCCGAGCGGGTCGGTCGAGGTGACGATCGTGCCGGTCATGATGAGCGGGCCGTTGAAGCCCGGGCCGAAATGCTCGGCCGTGAGGTCGTACGCCTGCCGCGCCTGGCTCTCCTCCGGCTGCACGCCGGCGTTCGGCAGGGCCAGGCCGAGGCTCGCGGCCGGGATCGCCATGACGCCGAGCGTGAGCACGACCGCGATGGTCGTGACGAGCGGGTGCTTCGTGACGAGCATCACCCACCGGTTCGTCTTCTTGGCAGGCGCGGGAGTCGTATCCGTCTCCGCCGCGGAGCGGGTGCGAAGCGGTATGCCGCGCCGCTTGCTGCCGTGGCCCCAGCCGGCGACACGGCCCTTGGCGAAGCCGAGAAGGGCGGGGGTGAGGGTGAGCGCGACGACGACCGCGATCGCGACCGCGACGGCGGCGGCGATGCCCATGGTCGTGAGGAACGGGATGCCGGCGAAGCCCAGGCCGATGAGGGCGATCAGCACGGTCACACCGGCGAAGACGACCGCGGAGCCTGCCGTTCCCGTCGCGCGGGCGGCGGATTCTTCGGGTTCGACTCCGGCGCGCACCTGGTCCTGATGTCGGGCCACGATGAACAGCGCGTAGTCGATGCCGACGGCGAGCCCCAGCATGATCGCGAGCATCGGCGTGGTCGAGGAGATGGAGGCGAACGCCGTCGAGACGTAGATCAGCGCGATCGCGAGGGCCACGCCGATGAGCGCCGAGACGAGCGGGAACCAGGCGACCGCGAACGAGCGGAACGTCACGATCAAGACGAAGAGGGCCACCAGCACGCCCACCGCCTCGATGAGCGACAGCGCGGGAACCGACGTCGAGAACAGGTCGCCGCCCATCGCGACCTTCGAGCCCCCGGGAAGCGTCTCACGCAGGTCGTCGGCGACCTGGTTGAGGTCGGCCTTCGTCTCGTCCGAGACGTCGGTGGCCTGGCCGTCGAACTGCAGGCGGATGATGGCGGCGGACTCGTCGTCCGACACCATCCCCGAGACCATCTCGTCGAACGGGTCGGTCACCGCGATGACGCCGTCGAGGTCCTCGAGCTGCGCGACGGTGTCGTCGATCGCGCCGGCGTATGGATCGTCACCGACATGGTCGCCGTCAGCGGCGACGATCACCAGCTGCGCGCTGGTGCCGCTCGCCTGCGGAAAGCTGCGGTCGAGCAGCTGGATGCCCTCCTGCGCCTCGGTGCCGGGGATCGAGAACGCGTTGTCGGTGCCCTTCATGAACAGCGCCGCGCCGCCCCCGGCAAGGGTGAGCAGCAGCAGCCACGAGACCAGCACGCGCCACGGGTGGCGGAAGGTCCAGCGGCCCAGCGCATACAGAAGAGTCGACACAGCGCCTCCGGTTCACGGGTGAGGGGTTCGGGCACAGTCGATACAGCGCTGTATCGGATACATGAGTGTATCGTAGGGCTCGTCGCCTCTCCGAAACCTGAGTACTCCGTGTGAGACAGGCGACGAGGAGGACGAATGACCGACAGTTCCGTGGCCGAGGCCGCCGGCACTTCCCGGCGTCGCGAGGCGACGCGGCAGAAGCTGCTGGATGCTGCCGCCCTGGTCTTCGCCGAGGTCGGTCTGGACGCGGCATCCGTCGAGGCCATCTGCGAACGCGCGGGCTTCACCCGGGGCGCGTTCTACTCCAACTTCGAGACGAAGGACGAGCTGATGCTCGCTCTGACCGAGCGCGTCGCCGGCGAGAAGATCGACGACGTCGCCGAGCGCGTGGCAGTGCTCCAGGCGCGGGGCGAAGTCCTCGAGCCGGGTGCGCTGGTGCGCCAGCTGCTCGACGTGGCGTTCGAGAAGAAGCAGGGCATCCTGCTCACGAGCGAGATCCGCACCCGGGCCATGCGCGATCCGCGGCTCGCGCAGACCTACATCGCGTGGCAGGCCGGCATGGTCGACCGCATCGGCTCGTTCATCGAGGAACTCGCCGGAACCTACGGCTTCCGGCTGCGGCTGTCCGCGAGCGAGTTCGCCGGGGTGATCCTGCAGACGTGGGAGGACACGTCGGCCTTCGCGATGATGACCGGGCTCAGCGCCTCCCAGACGCACGACCTCGTCAACGAACGCACCGCGCGTCTCGCCACGGCCCTCGTCGACCCCCTCTGACGAGTGATCAGCGCGCGCTGCTGAGCACCTGGTAGCAGCGGGTCAGGCGGTCGAGCCACCAGTCGCGGCGGTCGGCGGATGCCGCGTGCTCGGCGAGCAGCGCGAGGTCGGGCGTCACCCGGCCGACGGAGAGCCGGCCGGCGCGCGGGGCGAGCGGCGGCGCCACGACGTCGGCCGCGAGGAGCGACGCGGTGCCGAGACCGCAGTCGTAGTCGAGCTGGGGGAGCGCAGCCGCCAGGGCCACGCCCAGGGAGAGCCCGACCGATGTGTCGAGCGCGCTCGAGATCACGGCGGGAAGCCCGGCCTCCTCGACGATCTCGAGGGCGCGCCGCACCCCGCCGAGGGGCTGCGCCTTGATCACCAGCAGGTCCGCCGCGCCCGCCCGCGCGACCGCCAGGGGGTCGGCCGCCTTGCGCACGCTCTCGTCGGCGGCGATCGGGATGCCCATGTATTTCACGCGGCGGCGCAGTTCGGCGAGCTCGTCGATGGTCGCGCAGGGCTGCTCGGCGTACTCGAGGTCGAATTCGGCGAGGGCGTGGATCGCGTGCTCGGCTTCGTCGACGTTCCACGCGCCGTTCGCGTCGATGCGCACGCGACCCTCGGGCCCCATCGCCTCGCGCACCGCCCGCACGCGGGCCACGTCGTCGGCGAGCACCTGCCCGGACTCCGCCACCTTCACCTTCGCCGTGCGGCAGCCGTCGAACCGCGCCAGCAGCGCCGGGACGGATGCCGCCGCCACGGCCGGCACGGTGGCGTTGACGTCGACGGTGTCACGGCGGGCGGCGGGGCGCGGCATCCATGCGTCCTCGATGGCTGCGGCGAGCCACGTCGACGCCTCCGCGTCGTCGTATTCGGTGAACGGGGAGAACTCCGCCCAGCCCTCGGGCCCTTCGAAGAGGAGCGCCTCGCGGGTGTCGATGCCGCGGAACCGCGTGGCCAGGGGCAGGGTCACGACGCGTGCGGTGTCGAGGATCGTCGCGAGGGGAGGGAGCGGAGCAGGCGTCATCACATGCTCAGTCTGCCCGGGTCTCGTGCCACATCTGAGGAGATCTGCCGAATCGAGGACCGAACCGTCTGTCCGGTCCTCTGACATGCAGATGCCCTCGGTTCTGCGGCCCGTACTGCATAACTACAAAGTGTCATTGACTATAGTGTGCGATACACAGTATGGTGTGACGCATGAGCGAAGCCGAGGCACTCGAGACGCACCTGCAGGAGCTGCGGCGCGGCACGGTGGTGCTCGCCTGTCTGCGGCTGCTCGAGGCGCCGGGCTACGGGTACGGGCTTCTCGAGGAGCTGGGGGAGCATGGCTTCTCCACCGATGCGAACACGCTGTATCCGCTGCTGCGGCGGCTCGAGAAGCAGGGCCACCTCACGAGCGAGTGGAACACGGACGAATCCCGGCCGCGCAAGTTCTACCGCACGAGTGCCGCCGGCTCCCGCCTGGCGGCCTCGCTCACCGAGGATTTCCGCGCGATCGCCGCCGCGATCGACGCCCTCCCCGACTCCCGCGATCAGCACTGAGGAGAACGACATGACCACTGCGACCCTCACCGACCGCTATGTCGCAGCCGCCATGCGGACGGTCCCCGAGAACCAGCGCGGCGACCTCGCCGCAGAGCTGCGCGGCTCGATCGACGACCAGGTCGAGGCGCGTATCGGCGAGGGCGAGGACCGCGCGCTGGCCGAGCGCGCCGTTCTCACCGAGCTGGGCGACCCCGACAAGCTCGCCGCGCAGTACACCGACCGCCCCCTGTGGCTCGTCGGACCCCGCTACTTCCTCGACTGGTGGCGGCTGCTCAAGCTGCTGCTGTGGATCGTGCCGGTCTGCGCGGCTTTCGGCGTCTCGCTCGCCATGGTGCTCGACGGGGCCTCGTTCGGCCAGATCATCGGCGCGCTGGTGCCGATCCTGCTGTCGGTGGTGGTGCACCTCGCCTTCTGGACCACGCTGGTGTTCGTCGTGCTGGAGCGCACCGGCCATCAGCCGCTCGACGGCGGCGCGTGGAGTCTCGACAGCCTCCCGCAGCCCCGGCAGAAGGGTGTCGGCCTCGGCGACATGGTGTCGTCGCTGGTGTTCCTCGCGATCATGGTCGGCGTCGTGCTGTGGGACCTCTTCGTGGGCTTCGTGCCGACCGAGCCCGGACTGTCATTCCTCGACCCGGGGCTGTGGCCGTGGTGGATCCTGGGGCTCTTCCTCGTCATGGCGCTGGAAGCGGTGCTCGCGATCGTCGTCTACGCCCTGGGGCGTTGGACCGCAGGGCTCGCGGTGGCCAACGGCATCCTGAACCTCGTCATCGCGGTGCCCGCGCTGTGGCTGCTCTTCGAGGGACGCCTGATCAACCCGGAGTACTTCTCGACGATCGTGCCCGACGACGCAGCCGCAGTGGAGCCGATCGTCGCCACCGTGGTCGGCTTCGTCATCGCCGGCGTCGCGATCTGGGACACCATCGACGCCTCTCTCAAGGCCGTGCGCGCCCGGCGCTGACGCGCTCGGCGCATTCCCTCGATCGAGGCCCGCCGCCTCGCGGCGGCAATAGTCTTTTCGGATGCCCCTCCTCGATGCTCCCGTGCGCCTCGGCGTGCAGCTGCAGCCCCAGCACGCTCCCTACCCGTCGTTCCGTGACGCGGTGCTCCGCCTCGAAGAGATGGGCGTCGACATCCTCTTCAACTGGGACCACTTCTTCCCGCTGTCGGGCGACCCCGAGGGGATGCACTTCGAGTCCTGGACCATGCTCGCAGCCTGGGCCGAGCAGACCGAGCGCGTCGAGTTCGGCGCCCTGGTCAACTGCAACAGCTACCGCAACCCCGACCTGCAGGCCGACATGGCCCGCACGATCGACCACATCTCGGCGAAGGACGGCGTCGGCCGCTTCATCTTCGCGACGGGCTCGGGCTGGTTCGCGCGTGACTACGAGGAGTACGGCTACGAGTTCGGCACCGCCGGGTCGCGTCTGAACGACCTCGCTGCCGGACTCGAGCGGATCGAGGCGCGCTGGCAGAAGCTGAACCCGGCGCCGACGCGCGACATCCCGGTGATGATCGGCGGCAAGGGCGAGCAGAAGACGCTGCGGCTCGTGGCGCGGCATGCCGACATCTGGCACAGCTTCGTGCGTCCGGACGACCTGGCCCACAAGCTCGCGGTCATCGAGCGGTGGGCGGAGCGCGAGCAGCGGGACACCTCGACCCTCGTGGTCTCCAACGAGCTCGGGCATCGCGGCGCGGACCACGCCGATGCGCTCTACGACGCCGGCGTGCGTCTCTTCACGCTCGCGTTCCACGGGCCCGACTGGGATTACGACCTCGTGCGCCGATGGCTCGCCTGGCGCGACGCCAAGAACGCCTGACGCCCGCGCCGGCGGCATCCGTCACGAACCGGAATCACCCCGCAGCCCGCGACGAGGATCGCCGGGTGACCACCGCTCCGCACGAGCCGTAGGCTGGCCGGGTGAGCGTTTCGCAACTGTTCGATGAAGACGAGTGGATGCCGGCACCCGGCCTTCCCGCGGGCGGTTACACCGATATCACCTCGCACGTCTCGCAGGACGGGCGGATCGCTCGCATCGCCTTCGACCGCCCGGAGGTGCGGAACGCGTTCCGGCCCCACACGGTGGATGAGCTGTACCGCGCGCTCGACATCGCCCGTCAGGACCCGCGCGTCGGCGTCGTGCTGCTCACCGGCAACGGACCCAGCCCCAAGGACGGCGGCTGGGCGTTCTGCTCCGGCGGAGACCAGCGCATCCGCGGTCGCGACGGCTACAAGTACTCCGACGACGAGACCGCGGTGCCCGCCGAGGCGAACGCGCGCGCCGGGCGCCTGCACATCCTCGAGGTGCAGCGGCTCATCCGGTTCATGCCGAAGGTCGTCATCGCCGTCATCCCGGGCTGGGCCGCGGGCGGCGGTCACTCCCTGCACGTCGTGTGCGACCTGTCCGTCGCGTCGGCCGAGCACGGGCGGTTCAAGCAGACCGACGCCGACGTGGGCTCGTTCGACGCCGGGTACGGCTCGGCGTACTTCGCCCGGCAGATCGGCCAGAAGTTCGCGCGCGAGGTGTTCTTCCTCGCCGAGGAGTACTCGGCCCAGCGCGCCTACGAGATGGGTGCGGTGAACCGCGTCGTGCCGCACGCCGACCTCGAGCGGGAGGCCGTTTCGATGGCGCGCACCATCCTCACGAAGTCGCCCACGGCGATCCGCATGCTGAAGTTCGCGTTCAACGCGGTGGACGACGGCATGGTGGGCCAGCAGGTGTTCGCGGGCGAGGCGACCCGCCTGGCCTACGGCACCGACGAGGCCGTGGAAGGTCGCGACTCGTTCCTCGAGAAGCGCGACCCCGACTGGTCGCCCTACCCCTGGCACTTCTGAGCCGCTGACCGGAAGCACGCACCCATGAGGCTCGAACCCGTCGTCGGCGACGACCCCCGCGACATCCTGCGGGCCCTCCGCGGTGCGCTGCACGGTGCCGGGCCGGCACTTGGCCTGGGGCTGGTGAGCGAGCTTCCCGCCGAGGTGCGGCCGGGCACGGCCGTGGTCGTCACGACGTCGGGGTCGACCGGAGTGCCGAAGAGCGTCGTGCTCAGCCGCGACGCGCTCACGGCCAGTGCGATGGCGACGGCCGACCGCATCGGCGACGGCGCGTGGCTGCTCGCCCTGCCGGCGAGCTACGTCGCCGGGCTCCAGGTTCTCGTGCGCTCGCTCGTCGGCGACCGCGAGCCCGCGATCCTGTCCGGTGCCTTCACGCCGCAGGCGTTCGCAGCCGCGGCGCTCATGATGGTCTCCACCGAGGGGGGCGAGCGGGTCCCGACTTTCACGTCCCTCGTTCCCGCGCAACTGTCGAAGCTGCTCGACGCCGCCGCGCACGATCCCTCGGTGCTCTCGGCGCTGCGGTCGTTCGAGAGGATCCTCGTCGGCGGGCAGGCACTGCCCGCCGCGACGCTCGAGCGCGCCGAGGCGGCGCAGGTCCGCATCGCGCGCACCTACGGCTCCACCGAGACGAGCGGCGGTTGCGTCTACGACGGCGTGCCGCTGCGCGGCGTGGGGGTGCGCATCGAGCGCGGCGAGGTGCAGGTGTCGGGACCGACACTGGCCGACGGCTACCTCGACGACCCGGAGCGGACGGATGCCGCCTTCCTCCGCGACCGCGACGGCACGCGGTGGTACCGCACCGGCGATGCGGGGCTCTTCGAGGACGGCGTCCTGCGCGTGCGCGGGCGACTCGACAACGTCATCGTGTCGGGCGGCATCAACGTCTCGCTCGACCGGGTCGAGCGGATCGTGCGCGGGATCCCCGGGCTCGCCATGGCCGTCGTCGTCGGCGTTCCCGACGCGCGCTGGGGCGAGGCATCCGTCATCGTCGCATCGCGGGGGGAGGCCCTGCGCCGCAGCGAGGCGGTGCAGCTCGAGGAGGCGCGCTCCGCCGTGCACGCCGAGATCGGCGCGCATGCGCGCCCGTCGCGGCTGATCCTCGTCGACGAGCTCGCCACGCTGCCGTCGGGCAAGCCCGATCGCGAGGCGATCCGCCGGGCGGTGGTCGCGCTCCACTGACAGGGCCCGATTTCGCGGGGTCAGCGGTCGGGAAAGGGCCCGGTCTGCACGACGCAGAAGCGATTGCCCTCGGTGTCTTCGAGCACGAACCAGTCGGCGTCGGCGGGGTAGCCGTGCCAGTCGACCTCCCGCGCGCCGAGGCCGAGCAGCCGCTCGACCTCAGCCGCTTGATCCTCGGCGTAGAGATCGAGGTGGATGCGCGGGGGATAGTGCTGCGCATACCCGGTGACCGAGAGCGCGAGGCTGGCCCCCGGCGCCGCCCAGTGGGCCTTGCCGGGTGGATCGAGGATCACCCAGTCATCGCTCGGCGCGCGGCGGTCGACGTAGCCCAGGGCGGCGCGCCAGAAGTCGCCGGCTCGCTGGATGTCTTCGACGGTGAGGACGGTGGATCCGATGCTCAGCATGACGCCATCCTCCGCCACGGCGCCGACAGAGGGTCAGGGGAAGGTCCTGTGCGTGCCTCGTCGGCGCGGCCCCTAAGATGTGCATTCGTGGCAGGAACCCCCAGCAAGAAGCGCAAGACGACCGGACCGAAGAAGCAGCCCGCGCGCGGCAATCCGCAGAAGGCGCATGTGTCGCGGGCGCCCCAGCACGTCGCCGAGCCGACGGCGGCCGACTGGATCGGCGCAGCCCGCCTGCGCACCCTGCCGCTGGCCGTCACCCCGATCCTCGTCGGCACGGGCGCCGCGATTCTGGTCGCCGACGTCTTCCACTGGGTGATCGCCCTCTTCTGTCTCATCGTCTCGGTGTCGCTGCAGATCGGCGTCAACTACGCCAACGACTACAGCGACGGCATCCGCGGCACCGACGACTTCCGCGTCGGGCCGGCCCGCCTCACTGCATCACGCAAGGTGAAGGCGCGCACGGTGCTCATCGTCTCGCTCGCCTTCTTCGCGATCGCTGCGCTCGCCGGCCTCGCCATCACGATCCGCACGCAGCAGTGGTGGCTCATCGCAGTGGGGGCGGTGTGCATCATCGCCGCCTGGTTCTACACCGGCGGCAAGCGCCCGTACGGCTACTACGGCCTCGGTGAGTTGTTCGTGTTCGTCTTCTTCGGTCTCGTCGCCACCCTCGGAACGACGTGGGTCCAGGCGTTCGCGCTGCCGCAGGAGGCGTGGTTCGGCGCGGTGGGCGTCGGCCTGATCGCGTGCGCGGTGCTGCTGGCCAACAACCTCCGCGACATCGATCAGGATCGCGCCGCCGGAAAGAGGACCCTGACGGTCCTCATCGGCCGCCGCGCGACGCGCTGGCTCTTCACGGTGTTCCTGCTGGCGGCGTTCGCGATCGCCGTGTTCCTCGCGTGGATCGGCTACCCGATCGCGTGGCTGACGCTTCTGGCCCTCCTCGCGGGACTGCCGGCGATCCTCATCGTCTGGACCTACCGCGATCCGAGGGAGCTGGTCATCGCCCTGGGGCTGACGTCGCTCACGTCGGTCGCGTACGGCGCGTTCCTGATGTGGGCCTTCATCGGCTGACGAACGGCCCGTCAGCCGGCCTCGCCGGTCACGGCCGCGCGGATACGCTCGGCGGGGAACTTGGGCGAACGGTCGGCGTACAGCAGCCCGTTGGTCTCCTGGCCCGTGTCGGTCAGCTGCGTGTAGCAGAACCCCGCGAGCGGGCCGGCGTCGCGCACGGCCGCGAGGATGCTCGTCACCTGCGCCTCGAACGCGGCCGGGTCGCTCGCCGAGGAGTAGCCCCAGTCGTCCGAGCCTTCGGTCTCGAGGCTCACGCCGCCGAACTCCGAGAGGATGACGGGCCCGTCGGTCTCGGGACGCCCCACCGACATCCGCCGGCCGGCCGGCCCGAAACCCGCCAGCATGTCGCTCAGCGCCTTCGGGTCGCCGTAGCGCGCTGCGAGCACGTCGGGGGAGGGCTCGTAATCGTGGATGGTCCAGATGTCCGACGCCGTGTGCTCCCAGCCGTCGTTGGAGATCACCGGCCGCGTGCCGTCGAGGGCGCGCGTGAGGTCGGAGGCGGATCGGCTGAGCGCCGACTGCCGCTGGTCGTGCGAGATGTGCTGCACGCCCCAGCTCTCGTTGAGGGGCACCCACACCACGACCGACGGATGGGATCGGTCGCGCCGCACCAGCGCCATCCACTCGCCGACGAGCCCGGCGATCGCGCGCTCGTCGAACGCATAGGCGTTCGCGGTCTCGGCCCACACCATGAGGCCGAGACGGTCGGCCCAGTAGAGGAACCGCGGGTCCTCCGCCTTCTGATGCACGCGGGCCGTGTTGAAGCCCAGCTCGAGGATCAGCTCGACCTCGCGGCGCAGCATCCCGGCGGTCGCGGCCAGGTGCGTCTCGGGCCAGTAGTTCTGCGCCAGCACGGCACGCACGGGGATCGGCCGGTCATTGAGCAGCAGATGGTCGGATGACACCGCCACCGACCGCAGGCCGAGGTAGCTTCCCACCGCGTCGACGACGGCACCGTCGGAGGTCTCGAGCGTGACCGATGTCGACAGCAGCGTCGGGTGGGCCGGGCTCCACAGCAGCTCTTCGTACGCCTGACCGTTCAGCTGGCGCGGGATGACGAGACGAACGGGGCAGTGTCGTCGTCCGCCGGTGCGGACGCGCACCTCTGCGAGCAGCTCGCCGGCGTGCCGGACGGCCACCCGCACCCACGAGCCGGGGTCGACGCGACCGGCCAGCTCCACCTCGGCCTCGATCGATGCCGCGGGCAGGTCGGTGCGCCAGCTGACGGCCTCGACGGAGCTCTCGGGCACGCACTCGAGCCAGACCGGCTGCCAGATGCCTGTGGTGCGGTGGTACCAGATGGAATGGGGCCGCTCGCGCCAGTCCTGTTTGCCGCGGAGTGCGGAGACGTCGTCCGGATCGTCGACGGCCCGGACGATCAGGACGTTCTCGGCCGCGGGGTCGATCGCATCCGTGATGTCGGCGTCGAAGGGCGACTGCCCTCCGTGATGGGTCGCCACCAGCGAGCCGTTCACCCACACCGCGGCGGAGTGGTCCACCGCGCCGAAGTGGAGCAGCACCCGTGACCGCTCCGGGGTGAGACCGGCGGCGGTGAGCTCGTCAGGGCCGAAGGTGCGCCGGTACCACACGCAGGGAGTGAAGCCGGTCTCGTGGATGCCGGAGGCCGGCGACTCCGGCGGGAAGGGCACCACGATCCGGCGATCGAAGATCACGTCGTGCACGCGGGCGGTGCGCGCGTCGTCGCGCGCGTACCCCCACTCGCCGGAGAGGTCGTGCCAGTGGTTCCTCAGCAGCTGCGGGCGCGGGTGGCTCCCGTCCTGCGTCGTGGCGTCCACCACATCGTGGCTCGTCATCGATCGGGTCCTTTCGTGCTCGCACGATGTGCGACCGTGAAGCCCACGGTGTGGATGCCCGGCGTCGGCGGCTCCTCGTAGATGAGGTCGAGGGCGCGGCGGGCGAGGGCGGGCGTGTCGGGGGAGATGGAAGTGAGGGCGGGTGTGCTGTACCGGCCCTCCTCGATGTCGTCGAAGCCGATGACGGCGAGGTCTGCGGGGACCGAGACGCCCGCCGTGATGAACGCGTGCATGGCGCCCAGCGCGAGCAGGTCGTTGAACGCGAACACCCCGTCGGGTCGCGCGTCCGACTCGAGGATCCGGTGGGCGGCTGCGGCGCCGTCGGCGCGATGGAATTCGTCCACGGCGAAGACGAGGCCCTCGTCGTAGCGGATTCCCGCCGCCTCGAGAGCCTGACGGTATCCCGCCAGGCGCAGCACCGCCGTCTCGTTGGGACCGGTGTGCTGCGCGCCGATGGCCGCGATCCGGCGGCAGCCGAGCGACAGCAGATGCTCTGTCGCTGCCGCCGCGGCCGCGGTGTTGTCGACCGTGACGTGGGCGAAGCCGCTGTCGCCGATGTGCTCGCCGAGGAGCACGAGGGGGGTCGAGTCGAGTCGTGCGTCGAGCTCCTTCGCGCCGAGGGCGAGCGGGCTCATGATGAGCCCGTCCATCACCGGGGCGTCCACGCCGTCGCTGATCCTGCGCTCGGTCTCGGCGCGGCCGTCGGTCTGATGCACCAGCACGGTGATGCCCCGCTCCTGCGCGGCCCGCACGAGCTCCGACGCGAGCTCGGCGAAGTACGGCTGACTCAGCTCGGGGATGGCGAGTCCGATCATGCGGCTGCGTCCGCTGCGCAGCTGGCGGGCCGCGACATTGGGCCGGTAGCCCAGTTCGTCGATGGCGAGGCGCACGCGGGCGGCCAGCTCATCGGTGACCCATCCGGTGCCGTTGACGACGTTGGAGACGGTCTTGGCAGAGACGCCGACGCGCGCGGCGACGTCTTTGAGCGTCGTGCGAGGCATCCGGCCCCCTTTCCTCACGTTCTTGCGACGATCACACTGTCACAACACAATCGTCTTGTTCAACGATTACCGGTCATGTATAACAGTCTTCGATCCCATCGTTCAACGTTGAACGGCATTCGAAGGAGAAAATCGATGAAGACACAGCAGGGACATTCGAGCGCGGGCTCTCGACGCACCCGGGTCATGATCGCGGCGACCGCGACCGTCGTGCTCTCGGGCATGGTGCTCTCCGGGTGCGCGGGTCAGGGCTCCGGCGGCGGCGACGAGAAGAGCAGCGACGGCAAGATCGTCCTCGACTTCTGGAACGGCTTCACGGGACCGGACGGACCGGCGCTGCAGCAGGTGGTCGACGACTTCAACGCCTCGCAGGACGAGGTCGAGGTCAAGACGAACATCATGCCCTGGGACACGCTGTACCAGAAGGTGCTCACCTCCGTCGCCGGCAGCAACGGCCCCGACATCATCGCGATGTCCGCCTCCCGCATCCCGCAGTTCGCCGACGAGGGCATGTTCATGCCGGTCGACGACTACTACGACGACGCGGAGAACGACAGCGAGGCGCTCACCACCGCCGCGGTCGAGGCATCCATGTACGACGGCAAGAACTACGGCGTCCCGGTCAACTACGCGACCATGATGATGTACTACAACAAGGACCTCTTCACGGCCGCCGGGCTCGACCCCGAGGCGCCGCCCGCGACGTGGGACGAGTTCGCGGCCATGGTTCCGAAGCTGTCGACCGACGGCAACGGAGACGGCAAGCCCGACGTGTACGCCATCGCGCTCGCCGACCACGAGACGGTCCCGATCTTTCCCTCGCTGCTGTGGGGCACGGGCGGTGGCATCGTGTCGGACGACGGCAAGACGTCCCTCCTGGGCGAGCCCGAGTCGATCGAGGCGCTCGAGTACTGGGTCGGCCTCGTGAAGGACCAGAAGGCCGCGCCGATCGGCCTGTCCGGTGCCGACGCCGACAAGCTCTTCCAGACGAGCAAGGCCGCGATCGAGATCGTCGGGCCGTGGATGACGACCGGCTTCGACGAGGCCGGACTCAACTACGGGCTCGTCAAGCCGTTCGCCGGCCCCGCGTCGGACGCGGTGCTCGCCGACGTCGTGTCGATGGGGATCCCGTCGAACGCGAGCGACGAGGTGAAGGACGCGGCGTACAAGTTCTTCGCGTACTGGAACTCGGCGGAAGGGCAGATCACCTGGGCCAACGGCTCGGGCTTCCCTCCGACGCGTGCCGACGTCGCCGACCAGATCACCGAGAGCCCGTACCCCGCCATCTTCGGTGCTCCCGACGTGGCCGAGAGCGCACGCGTGCTGATGCCCGGTGTCGCGGCCGGCGGCCCGATCCTCGAGACCGTCTTCACGCCCGCGCTCCAGCGCGCGCTCAACGGCGAAGGAACCGTGGAGGAGATCTTCACGAAGGCGTCCGAAGAAGCTCAGGCCGAGCTCGACAAGTGACCGTGTGAGGCGGGCGGCGCGCCGCCCGCCTCACCGGGGAAGGCTCTCCATGACCACGACGACCGTCGCCCCTCCGGCGAGCCGTCCGGCTCGCCGACGACTCCGCGCCGGCGGCCGGCGCGCGCTGACCGCCTGGCTCTTCCTCGCGCCGTCGATCATCATCCTCGTCGCGTTCACGCTCTACCCGATGATCCAGGCGGTGTACCTCTCCTTCACCGACTACAACCTCATCCGCGCCGCAGAGTTCGTCGGCCTCTCCAACTACGTGGAGCTCTTCCAGTCCGGCCCGTTCTGGAACGCCTTCACCAACACGGTCGTGTACGCGCTGGTGGTCACGCCGGTCACCGTGATCCTCGCGCTGCTGTTCGCGATCATGCTGAATCAGGCGTTCCGGGGCCGGGCGTTCGCGCGGACGGCGATCTTCCTGCCGTTCATCGTGTCGCTCGGCATCATCGCGATCGCCTGGGCCTTCCTGCTCGACCCGAACATCGGGCTGCTGTCGTACTGGCTGAGCTTCGTCGGCATCGTGCCCGAGCAGGGCTGGCTGAGCGATCCCCGTTACGCGATGGGCGCGGTGATGCTCGTCGGCGTCTGGAAGAACGTCGGCTTCTACATGGTGATCTACCTCGCCGGCCTGCAGTCGATCCCGGTCGACATGTACGAGGCGGCCCGCCTCGACGGCGCCGGCCCCTGGCAGCGGTTCCGCAGCATCACGCTTCCGCTCCTGTCGAACCAGACGCTCCTGGTGATGGTGCTCGCCCTCATCGCCACCCTGCAGGCGTTCGACCAGATCTACGTCATGACGCGCGGCGGGCCCTTCTTCAAGACCGAGACGCTCGTCATGCTGATCTACCGCGAAGGCTTCCAGGAGCTGCGATTCGGTTACGCGTCGGCGATCTCGTTCGTGCTGCTGATCTTCGTGTTCATCCTCTCGATGATCCAGTTCGGCTACCTCCGCCGGAAGCAGGTGACCTACTGATGTCCGCCACCACTATTCCCACCGTCGAGGACGAGCGCGCCGTCGCCGGCCGGGTGCCGGCCCCTTCGCGCAGCCGCGCCGCGCGGATGCAGCGCGCGACGACCTGGCTGCTCGCGATCGTGTCGGTGATCATCGGGCTGCTGATGCTGCTGCCGATCATCTGGATGGTCTTCACGGCGTTCAAGCCCGAGGTCGACATCGTCACGTACCCGCCGACGCTGTGGCCGCGCGAGCTGACACTCGATCACTTCGTCGACGTCTGGAACCGCATCCCGTTCGCTCGCCTGTACATCAACACCATCATCTTCGCCGGCGGGGTCACCCTGATCTCGCTGCTCTTCGACTCGATGGCCGCCTACGCGCTGGCGCGCATCCCCTTCAAGGGCCGCGGCGTCGTCTTCGTCGGCATCCTGCTGCTGCTGATGCTGCCGTTCCAGGTCACGCTCATCCCGCTGTACGACATGCTCAACGGCATGGGGCTGACCAACACGCTCCCGGGCCTCATCATCCCGCGCATGACGAACGCGTTCGGCATCTTCTTCCTGACGCAGTTCTTCCTGTCGCTGCCGAAGGACCTGGAGGAGGCGGCTCGCGTGGACGGGGCATCCGAGTGGCGGATCTACTCGGGCATCATCATGCCCCTCGCCAAGCCGGCTCTGCTCACGCTGGGGCTCTTCCACTTCCAGTACAACTGGAACGACCTCCTGTGGCCGCTCGTGATGTCGTCCGAGGTGCAGACCTCGACGCTCCCCGCCGGGCTGGCGCTCTTCATGGGCCAGCACGTGGTCGAGTACGGACTGCTGATGGCCGGCTCGCTCCTCGCGCTGCTTCCCGTGATCGTGTTCTTCCTCCTCATCCAGAAGAGCTTCGTCGCGGGCATCGCCACCACCGGGCTGAAGTGACCGCTTCGCGCTCGCGGCCGAACCCGACCGAACACATGAGAAAGGACGCCGAATGACCGGCAGCCCCTGGTACCGCGACGGACGGATGCGCTACGGCGTGGGCATCGAGGACACGTTCATCCCGCAGGAGAGGATCGGGCACCGCAAGCTCGACGAGTACGAGCTCACGCAGCACTACGCGCGGTGGGAGGCGGATCTCGAGCTCGTCGCCGAGAGCGGGGCCGAGTTCCTCCGCTGGGGCATCCCCTGGTACCTGGTGGAGCCGGCGCCGGGCCGGTTCGACTGGTCGTGGACCGACCGGGTCGCCGCGAAGATGCAGGAGCTGGGCCTGCGGTGCATCGTCGACCTCATGCACTACGGCACGCCCCTGTGGCTCGAGAACTCCTTCCTCAACGCGGGCTACCCGGAGCGGGTCGCCGCGTACGGGCGGGCGGTCGCGGAGCGGTATCGCCACGTCTGGACCGACTTCACGCCCCTCAACGAACCGGTGGTCAACGCGGAGTGGTGCGGGCTGACGGGATCGTGGCCGCCCTACCTCGTGGGCGACGACGGCTTCGTGACGGTCATGATGCAGCTGGCCCGCGGGATGGTGCGCACTCAGCAGGAGATCGCGGCGGCGAACCCGGCGGCCGTCTTCGTCCACGTCGACGCCGGCTTCCGCTACGAGGGAGAGACGTCGCCCGTGCCGCGCGCGTTCCTCGACGAGCGGCGGTTCGTCGGGCTCGATCTGATCACCGGCCGGGTGCAGACCTCGTCGGTGCTGGGGGAGTGGCTGGCCTCGCACGGGGTCACGGCCGCCGAACTGCAGTGGTTCCGCGACAACGCGGTGAAGCCGGACGTCATCGGCGTCAACTACTACCCGGGCTTCACGACGGCCCGCATCGAGGACGGCGTCATGACGCCCGTGAGATCGGATGCCGCGGGCCTGCGCGATCTCGTCGAGCTCTACTCGGCGCGCTACGGCGGCGTGCTGGCGATCACCGAGACCTCGCTCGTGGGCACGCCGGAGGAGAAGATCGCGTGGCTGCGCGACTCCACCGCCGAGCTGACGGCGCTGCGCGACGAGGGACACGACATCGTCGGGTACACGTGGTTCCCGTTCTTCACGCTCGTGGACTGGCTCTACCGCTACGACCAGAAGCAGCCGGACGAGTGGTTCCGGGAGTTCGGCCTCGTCGACCTCGTGCGCGGTGCCGACCAGGGTCTCGAGCGCGTCCGGAACAGCGCGTTCCCCGCGTTCCGCGAGCTGGCGATCCGCGACCGCTGATCAGATACGAGGATCGGGTTTGTCGGCCTCAGGGAGGGTGGCGGCGTCGGCGGCGGCATCCTCCGCATCTTCATCGGTCAGCCCGGCCCGTGCCCGAGCGCGGCGCTCGGCCAGGCCGGCGGTGGCGTCGGCCAGCGGCTTGCGCAGGAACAGCACCGACAGGCTCAGTCCGATGAGGGCGGCGAAGATGGCGGCGAGCCAGTAGTACTCGCGCATGATGGGGAACAGCATGAGGATGCCGAACGGCACGAGGAACGCCAGCAGCCGCAGCACCGAGTAGACGATGGCCGAGCGCGCTTTCACCCATCCATCCTACGTTCGCCGCGGACGGGCTTCCGGCGACGGTTGCGTCACGGACCGCTCCCGGGACGCCCACGGCGGCCCCTGCCCGCCTAGGATGAGGATATGCCTCGGGTGCTCCTGATTCTGGGCCTGGTGGCGATCGCGTTCTGGGTCTTCACCATCGTCGACTGCGCGGTCCAGCCGCCCACGCGACACCGCGGCGTCAGCAAGCCGGCCTGGATCCTCATCGTCGTGCTCATCCCGGTTCTCGGAGGGATCCTGTGGCTCATCGTCGGCCGCGGCCGCGCCTCGGCGATCGCCGCCCGCAGAGCACCCGACGACGACCCCGAGTTCCTCGGCCGCATCGGCACGATCAGCGATCAGGACGAGCGCATCCGCCGACTCGAAGAGGAACTGGCGCAGCTCGACGCGGAAGAGGACGATCCCCGCCGGCAGCCGCCCGTGGCGCCTGATGCCACCGACGACCCCACCACGCCCGGCGGCGTGACGCCGGCGGCCGCCGGCGGCTCCGCGACGCCGGGCACGCCCCCGCAGCCGAAGCCGCCCGTCCGCCCCGCCGACGGCGACGACGACGCCCGCGGTCAGCGCGGGGCCATCGGCTGACGTGACCACCGCGGATCGCGCCGAAGGCGCGGACGATCTCGCCGCCGCGCCCGCGACCGATGCTGCCGCCGCGCTGCTGTGCCGGCTCGTCGAGCTGGGGGTGCGGCACGTCGTCCTGAGCCCCGGCTCTCGCTCGCAGGCGCTCGCGCTCGTCGCCGCCGAGCTCGAGCGGCGCGGCGCGATCGGCCTGCACGTGCGCATCGACGAGCGCGTCGCCGGCTTCACGGCGCTCGGCATCGGACGGGAGACACGGATGCCGGCGGCCGTGGTCTGCACGTCGGGAACCGCTGTGGCGAACCTGCTGCCGGCCGCCCTCGAGGCCCATCACGCCGGCGTGCCGCTGCTGCTCCTCACGGCCGATCGGCCGCCGGAGCTGCGGGGGGTCGGCGCCAACCAGACCACGCGTCAGCCGGGGATGTTCGCGCCGACGGTGCGCTTCGAGGCCGACGTGCCGGTTCCCGAGCACATCGACCCCGACGGCACCCAC
Organism: Microbacterium sp. E-13; assembly: GCF_049912955.1. Classification (GTDB taxonomy): domain Bacteria; phylum Actinomycetota; class Actinomycetes; order Actinomycetales; family Microbacteriaceae; genus Microbacterium. Next base: position 3,214,867 of record NZ_CP183973.1, on the reverse strand, counting down.
GAGCAGAGCGCGATGCTGCGTCTGCTCGCCGAAGAGGCCGTTGCGGCGGCGCTCGGCGCCGGCACGCGATCGCCGGGACCGGTGCACCTCAATCTGCCGTATCGCGAGCCGCTGTCGGCGGCGCTGCCGTCGTGGATGGGCGTGCCCGCCGCCGAGCTGCAGACGGCCGCCGACGAAGACCCCGACGGGCCGCCGGCCGAACCCGCGAACGAGGACGAGGCGTCCGGAGCGCTCTACCAGGGCGGCGGCGGGATCGGTGAGTCCGACGTTCCGGCCGAGCCCGAGGATGCCCCGCTCGTCCTCGAGCGCGGACCGCTCACCGTCGTGCTCGCCGGCGCCGATGCGGGCGCCGACGCGGAGGAGCTCGCGCATGTCGGCGCGTGGCCCCTCATCGCGGAGATCGTGAGCGGCGCGCGCTACGGCCGCCACCTGGTGCACGGCTATCGCGAGCTGCTGCGCGACCCCCGGCTGGGCGGCCGCATCGAGCGCGTGGTGGTGTTCGGGCATCCGACCCTCAGCCGCGAGGCCGCCGCGCTGCTGTCGGATCCCGACGTCGAGATCGTGGCGGTGCGGGGCCCGGGCGAGCCGCTCAACCTCAACGGCGCGACGCTGGCCGCCGACCGCATCGCCGTGGCCACCGGCGACCCCGACCGGGCGTGGCTCGGGGAGTGGCTGCAGGCGTCGCGCGCAGCATCCGTCGATCTCACCCCGCCCGCTCCCGATGCCGACGGGCTCTCGTCCGCCGTGCCGGGGGAGCGGCTCGGGGCGATCGCGGCGGAGCTCGGCGTGATCCGGGCGCCGGTCGACCGGGCGGCCCTGGTCGACGCGGTGTGGCGCGCGACCTGGCCGCACGACCGGCTCGTCTTCGGCTCGTCGCGGCTCGTGCGCGTGGCCGACCAGGTGCTCCCGGGCAAGAAGGTGCCCGTGCATGCGAACCGGGGGCTCGCGGGGATCGACGGCACCGTGGCGACCGCGACCGGCATCGCGCTCGCGAGCCAGGCCACGGGCAATGCGGGGGTGACCCGCGTGATCCTCGGCGACCTCGCGCTGCTGCACGACGCCGGAGCGCTGCTGCTTCCGCCGCAGGAGGCGAGGCCCCGCATCCAGCTCATCGTCGGCAACGACGGCGGCGGCACCATCTTCGACGGACTCGAGGTGGCGGCGGTCGCGGGCGCCGACATCATGGACCGCGTGCTCTACACCCCGCAGGCCGTGCAGCTCGAGCAGCTGGCGTCGGCGTACGGCTGGGAGTACCGCCGCGTGACGACGCGGTCCGCGCTCGACCAGGCGCTGACCTCACCGGTCGGCGGCCCGCAGCTCATCGAGGTTCCGCTCGGCCGTTGACCGTTCCTCAGCCGGTCCGCATGTCGAGCCTGGTCCGCGGGTGACCCGTCACGCCATGATGTCTGCATGATCGCCTCGAGCCAGAAGCACTGGAGCGGCGATGTCGCCGAGCTCCTCCGGGTCGAAGAGGGCTTCGTCCTCGCCGACATCGACACCGGTTCCACCCCCGGATACAAGAAGAACAAGGGGCACGCCGCCGACGATCTGAAGTCCGGCGCCACCGAGCTCAGCGAGTATCAGGAGCGGCTCTACGCGCGCAGCCGGGTGGATGCCACCAACGCCGCGGTGCTCCTGGTGCTGCAGGCGATGGACTCGGCGGGGAAGGGCGGCATCATCCGCCACGTGGTCGGCTCGGTGGATCCTCAGGGTGTCATGCTGTCGGCGTTCAAGAAGCCCACCGACGAGGAGCTCGAGCACGACTTCCTGTGGCGCGTCAAGCGGCGGCTCCCCGCCTCGGGGATGATCGGCGTCTTCGACCGCTCCCACTACGAGGACGTGCTGATCGGCCGGGTGCGGCGGCTCGCCCCCGAGAACGAGATCGAGCGGCGCTATGCGGCGATCAACGACTTCGAGCGGCAGCTGACCGATTCGGGCACGAGGGTGGTCAAGGTGATGCTCCACATCTCGCCGGACGAGCAGAAGAGGCGGCTCATGCGGCGGCTCGAACGCCCCGACAAGCACTGGAAGTACAACCCGACCGACGTCGACGAGCGCGCGCTGTGGCCGTTGTACATGGCCGCGTACCAGACCGTCTTCGAGCGCACCTCGACCGACCACGCGCCCTGGCACGTCGTGCCGGCCGACCACAAGTGGTACGCGCGGCTGGCCGTCCAGAACCTGCTGCTCGAGGCGCTCGAAGAGATCGACCCGCAGTGGCCCGCCGCCACGTTCGACATCGAGGCCGAGAAGCGGCGGCTCGCGGCGACCTGACCGGCGCGGCGCACGGCCCCGGCGCGGCCGGGGCCGCGATATGTTGCCGTATCCACGAAAAAGCTTGCGCGTCGGCCGGAGGTCTGTCTATCATCGCTTTCGAAGCGCTTCGCGAAGCGCTTCGACTCCTCGAAGGATGAGGAGTCCTCGCGGCAGGCACGGGCGCCGGCGCGAAGGAGGAGCGACATGGTGAAGATCAACGAGGTGGCCGAAGCCGCCGGCGTGTCGATCAGCACGGTGTCCTACGCCCTGAGCGGCAAGCGGTCGGTCTCGCCCGCCACGCGGCAGCGCATCGAGCGAGCGGTAGCCGAACTCGGCTATAGCCCGAACGCCGGCGCACGCATGCTCGCGGGCAGCAGGACGCAGATCTTCGCCCTCACCGAGCCGCTCCGGAGCGACTCCCATGCGCCCACGCACATGGCCTTCGTCCTCGCAACAGCCGTGGCCGCTCGCCGGAGCGAGTACGACATCCTGCTCCTCACCGAGGAGGAGGCCTCGGCCGGCATGGCGCGTGTCGCATCGACGGGACTGGTCGACGCGATCCTCGTGTTGGACGTCGCCCCTGACGATGAGCGCGTCTCACTCGCGCGCTCCATCCGCACGCCCACCGTGTTCATCGGCGTCCCGGACGATAACGAGGGCCTGGTCTGCGTGGATCTGGACTTCGACGCGGCTGCCGTGCTGGCAGTCGACCGCGTGGTGGATGCCGGGCACCGCTCCATCGGACTCATCGGCCAGTCGAAGGTGGCCTACGAGAAGTCGAACTTCCCTCCGCGGGTGCGAGGCGCATTCGAGCGGCGGGCCGGCGAGCGCGGCGTCGATCACGTGTTCCGGACGTCGGGCGACCGGCTCACCAGCGTCGAGGCGACGAGGGCGGCCGTCGGCGAGATGCTCGACGGCGGCGCGACCGCCCTTCTCGTGCATGCCGCGGACGACGTCCATGCGGTCGCGCTCGCCGAACTCGATGCGCGCGGCCTGTCGATCCCCCGCGATGTGTCGGTCGTGTCCGTGGCGGCCTCGTTCGACACGGCGACTCTCGCTCACCCCATCGATGTCATCCCGCTGGAGCCGCAGCCGTCCTGCGACCTCGCCGTCGAACTGGCGGTGCGCAGCCTCACGCCCGAGGGCGTGGAGCCGGGACTCCACCTCCTTCCCCCGTCCTACCGCGACCGGGGGTCAGTGGCCCCTCCGCCGGCGCGTCGGGACTGACGCCCCCATCCCGTTCACCCGCCGTTTCGGCCGCCGTGTGTCGAAGCGCTTCGACAACTTCATATCGAACCCCTACATCCCTGCACGGGACCGAGAAAGGAGTGCCGACGATGGCACGCAACACCCCAAGTAGGACCCTCGCGGTCGTCGGCGCCCTGTCGGCCGCGGCCCTCGCCCTCGCCGGCTGCGCCGGCGGCTCGGGTGACTCCGCTGACTCGAACACGCTGCGCCTCTGGCACTACGAGGGCGAAGACAGTGCGATGGCGAAGGCCTGGAACGAAGCGATCGAGGTCTTCGAGGACGAGACCGGCGCGACGGTCGAGTTCGAGCAGAAGTCGTTCGAGCAGATCCAGAAGACCGCCAGCCAGGTGCTCGACTCGGACGCCGCTCCCGACCTCATGGAGTTCAACAAGGGCAATGCGACGGCGGGCTTCCTCGCCTCGACCGGCCTCATCACCGACATTTCCGACGCGGTCGACGAATACGGCTGGGCCGACAAGCTCGCCCCGTCGCTGCAGACGACCGCGAAGTACTCCGAAGACGGCGTCATGGGCGGCGACGCCTGGTACGGCATCCCGAACTACGGCGAATTCGTCGGCGTGTACTACAACACCGATGCCTTCGCGGCGGCGGGTCTGCAGATCCCGACGACGTACGACGAATTCGTGGCGGTGCTCGACGCGTTCGTCGCGAAGGGCATCACGCCGCTCGCCGAGGCCGGCGCCGAGTACCCTCTGGGTCAGCTCTGGTACCAGCTGGCGCTGAGCCGGGCCGACCGCCAGTTCGTGAACGACTACCAGCTCTACGAGAACCCCGTCGACTGGCAGGGCCCCGAGTTCACGTATGCGACGGACACGCTCCAGGAGTATGTCGAGAACGGCTACATCGCGAGCGACGTCTCGTCCGTCAAGGCAGAGGACGCCGGGGTCTCGTTCATCAACGGCACCGCGCCGATCTTCGTCTCGGGCTCGTGGTGGTACGGCCGCTTCGTCGAGGAGGCCGGCTTCGACTGGACCCTCCGGGCCTTCCCGGAGGCGACGCTCTCCCTGGGCTCCTCGGGAAACCTGTGGGTGGTCCCTGAGAACGCCGCCAACAAGGAGCTCGCGTACGAGTTCATCGACATCACGATGCGCCCCGAGATCCAGGCGATCATCGGCAACAACGGCGGCGTGCCCGTCGCCGCGGACCCCGCCGACATCACCGACGAGAAGAGCGCAGAGCTGATCGCGACCTTCAACGGGATCCTCGATGACGACGGGCTCTCGTTCTACCCCGACTGGCCCGCGGCCGGCTTCTACGACGTCATCGTCCGTGAGCTGCAGGGCCTGGTCACCGGCGCGCAGGACGCCGCGACCACGAACGCCAACCTCGGCGCCGAGTACGAAGAAGGAACAGCGGACTTCCGCTGACCCGACCGTGGTGGGCGGCGGATCTTCGCCGCCCACCGCTCCGGAGGAGTCGCATCATGGCCGTCATCACCCGCGCCGAAACCGTCGCGCGCCCCAAGCTCCCGCCCGAAGAGCCCTCGATCCCGCAGCGCAGGGGCGGCACCGCCGGCTACTGGATCTACCTGCTGCCCGGGTTCGTCCTGCTGCTGGTCATCGTCATCGTCCCGCTGCTCTTCAACATCTATCTGACCTTCACCAAGTGGCGGGGCGTCCGCACCCCGGAGTTCATCGGCCTCGAGAACTGGCTGAAGATCTTCGTCGACGAAGACTTCTGGACGTCCTTCACGAACTCCATCTGGATGGTGGTGGCGATGGTCGTCGTCCCGACGACGATCGGCCTCATCGTCGCCGCGCTCCTGTTCGACGTGGTCGGCCGCAAGTTCGGCGGCAAGGTCGGCAGCTTCCTCCGGGCGACGTACTATCTCCCTCAGATCCTCCCCATCGCCGTCGCCGGCATCGTGATCGGGTGGCTCTTCCGCCCCGGTGCCACCGGTGCCATGAACCAGGCGCTGAGCGTGTTCGGCATCCCGGCCGTCGACTGGCTCGGGCAGATGCCGTCGGCCCTCCTCGTCCTCATGGCGGTGCTCGTGTGGGTGCAGCTCGGCTATCCGATCGTGGTCTTCATGGCAGCGCTGCAGCGTGTCGACCCGGAGCTGTACGAGGCGGCCGAGCTCGACGGCGCCAACTGGTTCCAGCGTTTCGGCGCGATCACCCTCAGCATCATCCGGCCCGAGGTCTTCGTCGTGACGCTGACGTGCACGATCGCCGCGCTCAAGGTGTTCGGTCCGGTATACGTCATCACGCAGGGTGGTCCCGCCGGCGCGACCCTCGTGCCCGCCTACTACGCCTACAGCGAGTTCTTCACGAAGCGGAACATCGGCTACGGCGCGACGATCGCCACCGTCCTCACGATCCTCGTCGTGATCGTCTCGATCATCTTCATCCGCGTGCAGAGCTCGCTGGAGCGCAAGGAAAGGGCGGGACTCTGATGGCCGCCACCACCGCGATCGTCACTGCAGGCAAGCAGCGCCGCACCCGTGGCGGCATGACGAAGAAGCGTCCCCTGGACTGGGTGTTCCTCGTCGCCGTCATCCTCGGCGCGGCCGTCGTGATCGTGCCCTTCTATCTGATCCTCGTCAACGCCTTCAAATCGCCGGTGGACTATGCGACGTCGGGCCCGTTCGCCCTGCCGCAGGCCATCGACCTCTCCGGCATCCAGGCCTTCTGGGAACGGGTGAACTTCCCGCAGAAGGTGTGGAACTCGATCTTCATCTCCGGCGCCGTCGCCGTGATGGCGGTGCTCATCTCGGTGCTCAATGCGTTCGCCATCGGCATCGGGCGAGTCCGCGGTCGCACCTGGATCGTGCTGCTGTTCCTCCTCGCGAACCTGCTCCCGCAGGAAGCGCTGCTGTACCCGCTGTACTACATGTTCAAGTCGGTGGGACTGTACGACAGCGTGTGGTCGGTCATCATCGTGTTCACCGTGGTGCAGGCCGCGTTCGGCACCTACCTCCTGGCATCGGTCTACGGCACGTTCCCCAAGGAGGTGCTCGAGGCGGCTTCGCTCGACGGGGCGTCCCGGTGGCAGATCCTGTGGCGCGTCGTCTTCCCGATCAGCCGCCCGACGCTCGCGGTGCTGCTCATCTTCTTCTTCATCTGGACGTGGAACGAGTTCCTGATCCCGCTGACGTTCCTGCCGTCCAACGCCAACCAGACGGTCCCCGTCGCGATCAGCGTGCTGACCGGCGATCGCCTCATGGACGTCACCACGACGGCCGGCGCGGCGCTCATCAGCATCGTCCCGACGATCATCTTCTTCCTCATCTTCCAGCGCACCCTCACGCGGGGCATCACGGCAGGAGCAGTCAAGTAATGAAGTTCACCGACGGGTTCTGGCAGCTCAGGCCCGGAGTCACCGCGGTCTACGCGCAGGAGGCCTACGACATCTGGAAGACGGATGCCGCCGCCGACGGCGAGGGCATCGTCATCACGGCCCCCACCCAGGTGATCGACCGCCGCGGCGACACCCTCAACCGTCCGGTGCTGACGGTCACGCTCTCCTCGCCGCTCGAGGGCGTCGTCCGGGTGCGCGTGTCGCATCACACCGGGCGCGGGTGGCATGGAGGCTTCGAGCTGCCCGGTGCCGGCGGGTACGCGGATGCGGTCGCCGTCGTCGGCGACGAGGGGGGAGCGCTCACGTCGGGCCGGCTCACGGCGCGCATCGCGCGGGGCGCGCCGTGGTCGCTCTCGTTCGAGGTCGACGGGACGCGGGTGACGGGGTCGGGCCACAAGGCCCAGGGTTACGTGCAGCTCGCGGAGGGCGCCGACGTGGCGCACGGCGTCGCGGGCAACGCCCGCAGCGGCCTGGGTGCGCCGACGTCGCACACGTACCTTCACGAGCAGCTTGATCTCGGGGTCGGCGAGCTGATCTACGGCCTCGGCGAGCGCTTCGGGCCGGTCGTCAAGAACGGCCAGACCGTGGAGATCTGGAATGCCGACGGCGGCACGTCGAGCGAGCAGGCCTACAAGAACGTGCCGTTCCACCTCTCCAACCGCGGCTACGGCGTGCTGGTCAACGACCCGGGCCACGTCTCGTACGAGATCGGCTCGGAAGCCGTCGAACGCGTGCAGTTCTCGGTCGCGGGGGAGGAGCTCGAGTACTTCGTCATCGCCGGGCCGGCCCCGAAGGACGTGCTGAGCCGGTACACCGCGCTCACCGGCCGCCCGCCGATCGTGCCCGCGTGGTCGTACGGACTGTGGCTGTCGACGTCGTTCACGACCGACTACGACGAGGCGACCGTGACGTCGTTCATCGACGAGATGGCCGCGCGGGAACTCCCGGTGTCGGTCTTCCACTTCGACTGCTTCTGGATGCGCGAGTTCAACTGGTGCGACTTCGAGTGGGATCCGCGGACGTTCCCCGACCCCGACGGCATGCTCGCCCGTCTGCACGAGAAGGATCTCAGGGTCTGCGTCTGGATCAACCCCTACATCGGCCAGCGCTCGCCGCTGTTCGCCGAGGCCGCGGCATCCGGTTTCCTCGTGAAGCGCCCGGACGGCTCCGTGTGGCAATGGGACCTCTGGCAGGCCGGCATGGCGCTCGTGGACTTCACGAACCCCGACGCGACCGCATGGTTCCAGGCGAAGCTGCGGGCGCTCCTCGATCAGGGCGTCGACTGCTTCAAGACCGACTTCGGCGAGCGCATCCCGCTGGAGGTCGAGTACTTCGACGGCTCCGACCCGTCGCGCATGCACAACCTGTACACCCAGCTCTACAACCAGGCGGTTCACGATGTGCTCGTCGAGGCGCGGGGTGAGGGCGACGCCGTCGTCTTCGCGCGCTCCGCGACCGCGGGCGGGCAGTCCATGGCCGTGCACTGGGGCGGCGACTCGACGTCCACGTTCGCGTCGATGGCCGAGACGCTCCGCGGTGGCCTGTCGCTCGCGCTGAGCGGTTTCGCGCACTGGAGCCATGACATCGGCGGATTCGAGGGCACCCCGGACGCCGCGGTCTACAAGCGCTGGACGGCCTTCGGCCTGCTGGGGTCGCACTCGCGCTTCCACGGTTCGAACTCGTACCGGGTGCCGTGGGCGTTCGACGACGAGGCGGTCGAGGTGACACGGGTCTTCACGCACCTGAAGATGCAGCTGATGCCCTACCTGTTCCAGGCGGGCGTCGATGCCGCTTCCACCGGCGTGCCGGTGCTGCGGCCGATGCAGCTCGAGTTCTGCGACGACCCGGCGGTGGGATACCTCGACCGGCAGTACATGCTCGGTCGCGACATCCTCGTGGCGCCCGTCTTCACGGAGTCGGGCGACGTCGAGTTCTACCTTCCCCGCGGCACGTGGACGTCGCTCCTCACCGGCGAGGTCGTGCGCGGCGGCTGCTGGCGCACGGAGAACCACGGCTTCACCTCGCTGCCGCTCTATGTGCGCGGTGGCGCGGTCATCCCGTGGGGGGCGCGAACGGATCGTCCGGACTACGACTATCTCGAGGGATTGCAGCTCCGCGTCTTCCCGGGCGGTGAGGGCGAGGCATCCGTCACCGTCACGAACCCCGACGGGCGCAGCGAGTCGTTCACCGTGGACCTCTCGGAGGTGACCGAGTGACGACGGTGGCGGATGCCGCGCCCCGCGGCCGCCTCGATCCCGGGGCGCGAAGAGCCCGGCGTATGCACCGCGTAGCCTGATCCGGTGAGCCACACCGACCCGGTCCGTGCCATCGCCGACATCTACGTGAGAGAGCTCGCGGCGCACGAGCCCGACGCCGCCGCGGCGATCGGCATCGAGGGCCCTCCGCTCCCGGATCTCAGTGCCGAGTGGCTCCAGCGCAAGCACGAACTGCAGCACGAGACCCTGAGCGCTCTCGACACGGTGGCGGCCGGCGACGAGGTGCTGCGCGTCGCCCTGCGCGAGCGGCTCGAGCGCGAACGGCTGCTCTTCGACTCGGGATTCGTGCCGCGCCTGGTGGCCGGCCTCGCCACGCCGGTGCACCTCGTGCGGTACGCGCTCGAGGGACTCACCGTGACGCCGGATGCCGCGGGCGAGGCGCTGCTGCGCCGGCTCGAGGCCGCCCCGCAGGCGGTGCGGCAGTACGTCGGCGCGCTGCGGTGGTCGCGCGACCACGCGGCTCGCTTCACGGGCTCGGGCGTTGCGCCCGTGCGACAGCTGGACACGCTCGCGGACCAGGTGCAGACGTGGATCGACCGCGACTGGTTCGGCTCCCTCCCGGTCGCCGCGGGCACCGACTCCCGGGCCGCCGACCGGGTGCGGGCCGCCGCCGACGAGACGGCGGTCGCGCTCGGCGAGCTCGTCGCGCTCCTCCGCGACGAGCTCAGGCCCGTGGCTCCGGCGGTGGACGGCGTCGGCGCGGCACTGTACCCCGACCTCGCCGCCGGCATGCTGGGCGCCCGCATCGACGTCGACGAGACCTACCTCTACGGCTGGTCGGAGCTCGAGCGCCTGGTCGCCGAAGCCCGCGAGCTGGCCCGGCAGCTCGGCGGCACCGGAGACGATCCGGTGCGGCAGGCGGCATCCGCCCTGGACGCCGACCCGCGCTACCGCCTCGACGGCGTGGCCGCCATCCAGGCCTGGCTGACCCAGCGGGTCGCCGAGACGATCGACGCCGTCGAGCTGGCGTTCGTGCTGCCGCGGGGCGTCCGCGACGTCGAATGCCTCGTGTCCGAGGCGGCGTCAGGCGTGGTCTACTACACGCCCGGCGCTCCGGACGGCTCGACGCCGGGACGGGTGGTCTGGACCATCCCGAGCGGCGTGCCCGTGGCGGCGACCTGGCAGGAGGTGACGAGCATCCACCACGAGGGGGTGCCCGGCCATCACCTGCAGTTCGTGCTGACGGCCTCCTATCCCGGCCTCCACCCGTGGCAGCGGCACCTGTGCCACATCCACGGCTACGCCGAGGGCTGGGCCCACTACGCCGAGCAGCTGTCGGACGAGCTCGGACTGATCCGCGACCCGGCCGAGCGGCTGGGGCTGCTGCTCGGCCAGATCTGGCGGTCGGTGCGCATCGTGGCCGACATCGGGCTGCACACCGGCCGGCCGATCCCGCCCAATCCTCTCGTAGCCGAAGGGAAATGGACGCCGGAGGTGGCGCGCCGCCTGCTCATCGACCTCGCCCTCGTCGAGCCGGCGCTCGCCGGATTCGAGGTCGACCGCTATCTCGGCTGGCCCGCGCAGGCGCTCGCGTTCAAAGTGGGCGCCCGGCTCTGGGCTCAGGCACGGGTGTCGCAGCAGGCGGCGCTGGGCGACCGCTTCTCGCTGCGGGACTTCCACCGCGACGCCCTGGCGCTCGGGCCCATGGGGCTCGATCCGCTGCGCGAGCTGCTGGCTACGACCTAGCGGCAGTCCGTCCGCGATCGTCGCGGACGACGACGCCGTCGCGCATCACGAAGTCCAGGCCCCGCAGCGCGCCGACCCCCGCCGTCGGATCGCCGGGCATGACGAACGCGCCGCCGAGGTCGATCGTCCCCTCGCGACGGACGGACTCCGCCGACGCCACCGCGGCGATCACGCCGTCGTCGATCACGAGCGCCAGAACTCCTGCGGTCGTGAGCCGTCGCCGTCCACCAGCCGGAGATTCGTGGGGAGAGCGCTGCCCGACCGGGGGAGCGGCGCGGGCGCGCTCACGCGAGGGCGTCCACGATCGGGCGGAACTTGACGCGGGTCTCGAGCAGTTCCGCCTCGGGGTTGCTCTGGGCCACGATCCCCGCGCCGGCGTGCGCCACCACGGGAATGGTGTCGAGATCGGCCACGGCGGGGCCGATCTGCGCGCAGCGCAGGGCGATAGCCCACTCGCCGTTGCCCTCGCCGTCGATCCAGCCGACGGGACCCGCATAGCGGCCGCGGTCGAAGGGCTCGAGCCGGCGGATCAGGTCGAGTGCGGCATCCCTCGGGGTTCCCGCGACGGCCGCCGTCGGGTGGAGGGCCGCGACGAGATCGAGCGCCGACGCGTGATCGGCGAGGTCGCCGGCGACGTCGGTCGCCAGATGCCAGAGGTTGGGCAGCTTGAGCGTGAACGGCTCCGGGTCCGCGCGCAGGTGGTGCACGTGCGGGCCCAGTGTCGCGAGCACGCTCTGCACTGCGTAGCGGTGCTCGTCGAGGTCTTTCGCGCTGTGGGCGAGGGCGGCGGATGCTCCGGCATCGCCGTGCGCGTCGGTTCCGCGCGGGATCGTGCCGGCGAGCACGCGCGCGGTCACGACCCCACGGGATGCGGTGACCAGGGTCTCGGGGCTCGCGCCGATCAGTCCGTCGACGGCGAAGGTCCAGGTGTCGGGATAGTCGTCGGCGAGTGCGCGCGCGAGCCGGCGCAGGTCGGCGCCGGCCGGGATGGTGCCTACCAGATCGCGCGCCAGCACCACCTTCTCCAGTTCACCGGCGAGGATCGCGTCGACGGCCTGCCGGACGGCCGCCTGGTAGCCCGCGGGGTCGAGCGTGCCGGGGCCGAGGGTCGCCGACCAGTACGGCCCGTACGCGGCCGGCCGGACCGGCGCGTCGGCGGGCTCCGCGGCCACCGGCCGGATGCGGGTGACCCAGGACCGCCCGCGGTGCCGCCCGACGACGGCCCGGGGGATGACGAGGCGGCTCGTGCCGGCCGACCGCTCGTCGAAGACCAGCGTGCCGAATGCGACCAGGCCCGTGCCCGGGAGCCGCACCGGGTCGACCACCTCCGCCGTCGCCGCGAGCTGCCGCCAGGCGTCGGCGGCCGCCGGCCCACCGGCGGTGCCGGCACCGGTCGCGCCGCCGCGGTCGAAGCCGCCGACACGTCCGATGCCCACGATGCCGTCGCCTCGCCGCAGCCACGCGAGCGGCACGTCGGGGGAGGCGTACGCGAGCAGATCGTCGACGTGCTCGATCTCGCGGGTCTCGACCACCAGCTGAGGCGGGCGGTGCGAAGATGTCACCCCTCCAGCCTAGACTCGCGAGGTGACCGACGACGCCGCTGCACACCGCTCTCCGGCCGGCGCCATGAGGCGCCCAGAGCCCGGCACGGCCGTGTGGTTCCGCTGGCGCAAGTGGGACGGATCTCCGCACTGGCTCCACGAGTGCATCTACCTCGGCAGCGACCGCTGGGGCGACTGGTTCGGCCAGCACGCCGGCTGGCGCAGCACCCGTCCCGGGAGGGACGTCCGGGTGCAGCAGCCCAACGTCACGCTGCTCCCGCCCACCGGCGATTACGCCTTCACGCACAATGCCGCCCCGCAGCGCACCCGCGTATATATCGACATCGCGTGGGATGTCCGGTGGGAGGGTCCCGAGCCGACGGGCATCGACATGGACCTCGATGTGGTCCGGCGGGAGACCGATGCGCCGTACGTCGACCGTGAGGGGGTTCTGCGCCAGCCGGGCGATGTCTACATCGAGGATCGCGACGAGTGGGACGAGCACCGCGTCGCCTACGGCTACCCGCTCGACGTCGTCGAGCGGCTCGAGGCCGTCGCGGTCGACCTCGAAGGCCGCGTCCGCGCCGGCGAGGAGCCGTTCGACGACGCCACGGCGCACCGCTGGCTGCAGCGCCTCGCCGGCTTCTCCCACGTCGCGCGCCCGGCCGACCCCGGCCTCGGCGCACCCGGGAGCGCCGCCTAGACTCGGAACCGTGGCATCCCACCCCTCCGATCACGAGCCGAACCGCGCCGACCTGCGCAAGGACCCGTCGCGAGTCAGCGGCATGTTCGACCAGGTCGCGGCCGGCTACGACCGCACGAACACCGTGCTGAGCATGGGCAACGACCGGCTCTGGCGTGCCGCGACGACCCGCGCGGTCGCGCCGCGGGCGGGGCAGCGCATCCTGGATCTCGCCGCCGGCACCGGGGCCTCGAGCGTCTCGCTCGCCGGCCGCGGCGCCGAGGTGGTCGCCGCCGACTTCTCGCCCGGCATGATCGCCGAAGGGAGGCGCCGGCACGGCGGCATCCGCAATCTGTCGTTCGTGCAGGCCGACGCCACCGATCTGCCGTTCGGCGACGCCGAATTCGACGCCGTCACGATGTCGTTCGGATTGCGCAACGTGAACGAGCCGAAGAAGGCCCTCCGCGAACTGCTGCGGGTGACCAGGCCCGGCGGCCGGCTCGTGATCTGCGAGTTCTCGCACCCGCCGTCGAAGGCGTTCAACGGGCTGTACCGGTTCTACAACGACCGCGTGCTGCCGGTCGTCGCCAAGGGCGTCAGCTCGAACGCCGAGGCGTACGACTACCTCAACGAGTCGATCCGCGAGTGGCCCGATCAGCGCACGCTGTCGGCGTGGATCCGGGAGGCCGGCTGGGCGAACGTCGCCCACCGGAACCTCTCGATGGGCATCGTCGCCCTGCACCGGGCCACCAAGCCGCGCGCCTGACGTAGGCCGCGTCCCGCGCCCGGGCGGCCCGCGTCCGAGACCAAACGCGCCGCCGGTAGGCTGGGGGTTGTGACACCGACAGCGCCGGGCTCGCACATCGCGGGCAAGCTGGGCCTGACCGACCGCATCTTCGCGGGGACGCGCTCACGCACCCTGCTCAAGACCGTCGAGGCGGGCCTGAAGCGCGTCGACAGCGCCCTCGAGCGGGAACTGCGCGTGACCGACGCGCTGGCAGACGCGACCAGCCGCTACCTCTACGACGCCGGCGGCAAGCGCGTGCGGCCGACCCTCGCGCTCCTCACCGCCCAGCTCGGCGACGGCGCCACCGACCAGGTGATCGACGGCGCGACGGCTCTCGAGATGACCCACCTCGGATCGCTGTATCACGACGACGTGATGGATGCCGCCGACAAGCGCCGCGGCATCCCCAGCGCCCATGCGGTGTGGGGCAACAGCATCGCGATCCTCACGGGTGACCTGCTCTTCTCGCGCGCCAGCCAGATCATGGCCCGTCACGGCGACCAGGCCATCCAGCTGCAGGCCGACACGTTCGAGCGGCTCGTTCTCGGCCAGATGCACGAGACCGTCGGCCCGGCCGAGGGCGACGACCCCGTCGACTTCTACCTGCAGGTGCTCTCCGACAAGACGGGATCGCTGATCGCGGCGGCCGCGCAGGCGGGCGTGATCTTCTCGAACGGCCCGAAGGAGTTCGAGGCGCCGATGGTCACGTTCGGTGAGAAGGCGGGCGTCGCCTTCCAGCTGCTCGACGACGTGATCGACCTCTCCGCCGACCCCGGCGAGACCGGCAAGGTGCCCGGCACCGATCTGCGCGCCGGGGTGCCGACCATGCCGTACCTCGTGCTGGGGCGGAGAACGGATGCCGCCTCCGCCGACCTGCGCGGCCGCATCGACGAGGGGGTCCAGCGCATCGCCGACGGCGCCGACCCCGTGATCCTCGACGAGCCGCTGGCCCAGCTGCGGGACCACGAGGCGACCCAGGCGACGCTCGATCTCGCCCACGCTTGGTCGACCGAGGCGATCGAGGCGCTCGCGCCGCTGCCCGACGGGCCGGTCCGGGAGGCGCTGACCCGCTTCGCGCAGGCCGTGGCCGACCGCTCCAGCTAGCAGAGAAATCTCGCGCTCCGCTTCGCTCCCATCGCACGACGACCGGGCGGGGCGGGGCGGATTCGAAAGGACCACCATGACGAAGCTCCGATTGGCGATCGTCGGCGCAGGACCGGCAGGCATCTACGCGGCCGACATCCTGCTCAAGGCCGAGCGCAAGTTCGACGTCTCGATCGACCTGTTCGAGCAGCTTCCCGCGCCGTACGGCCTCGTCCGCTACGGCGTCGCGCCCGATCATCCGCGCATCAAGGGCATCATCACGGCCCTCCGCGAGGTGCTCGACCGCGGCGACATCCGCATCTTCGGCAACGTCCGCTTCGGTGAGGACATCACCCTCGAAGACCTCAAGCGCCACTACAACGCGGTGATCTTCGCGACGGGCGCGATCCGCGACACCGACCTCGGCATCCCGGGCATCGAGGCCGCCGGCTCCTACGGCGCCGCCGAGTTCGTGAGCTGGTTCGACGGCCACCCCGACGTGCCGCGCGAGTGGCCGCTGGACGCGGCATCCGTCGCCGTCGTCGGCAACGGCAACGTCGCACTCGACGTCTCCCGCATGCTCGCCAAGCACGCCGAGGATCTGCTGCCGACCGAGATCCCCGACAACGTGCACGCCGGCCTCGCCGCGTCGAAGGTGACGGACGTCCACGTCTTCGGCCGTCGGGGACCCGCGAACGTCAAGTTCACGCCGCTCGAGCTGCGCGAGCTGGGCGAGCTGCGCGACGTGGACATGGTCGTGTACGACGAGGACTTCGACTACGACGACGCCGCCCGCGCCGCGATCGCCAGCAACAAGCAGGTCATGGTGATCGACCGCGTGCTGCAGTCGTGGCGCAAGCGCGACTCGGTCAACAATGCCGGCGGCTCGGCATCGCGCCGGTTGCACCTGCACTTCTACGCCAAGCCCGTGGAGGTGAAGACGGATGCCGAGGGCCGCGTGTGCGCTCTCGTCTACGAGCGCACGCGGCCCGACGGCGAAGGCGGGGTCGTCGGCACCGGCGAGCTGCGCGAGGTGCCGATCCAGGCGCTGTACCGCGCGGTCGGCTACTTCGGCTCGCCGCTGCCGGGCGTGCCGTTCGACGAGCGCCACGGCGTGATCCCCAACCGCGAGGGCCAGGTGCTGAGCAAGGACTCGAACGAGCGGGTCAACGGCGTCTACGCCACCGGGTGGATCAAGCGGGGGCCGGTGGGACTCATCGGCCACACCAAGTCCGACGCGATGGAGACGATCCGCCACCTCATCAACGACCAGGGCACCTGGTGGCAGCCGGTCGACCCGTCGGAGGCGGCGATCCCGGAGCTCCTCGCCTCCCGGGGCGTGACCTGGACCGATCTCGAGGGCTGGCACCGGCTCGACGAGCACGAGATGGCGCTCGGCGCACCGCACGAGCGCGTGCGCATCAAGGTCGTTCCCCGCGACGAGATGGTGACGATCTCCCGCGGCGAGTGACGACCCCGGGTCGCTGAGCCCGCCGAAGCGCGGCCCTAGGCTGAGGGCATGAACGGGTCGTCCGTCACGTGGGTCCCCGACATCCTGGGGAAGCCGTTCGAGCAGCTGACGCTGCCCCTCGGCCTCGGGGGCCTGCACGGCGATCTCGTGGCGACGCTGGTGCGCAGCATCCCGAATCCGCTGTCGGCGCTTCTCGCACCGCTTCGCGATGTCGACGTGCTGTACGTGCACGGCTGGTCGGACTACTTCTTCCAGCGCGAGCTCGCGCAGTTCTGGACGGGCCGAGGCGCGCGGTTCTACGCGCTCGACCTGAGACGCTACGGGCGCAGCCTGCGGGACGGCCAGGTGCCCGGCTACATCGATTCGCTGGACGACTACGACGTCGACATCGCGGCGGCCCTGCAGGCGATGGGTCACGAGCCGGCTCACGGTGCGGCGGATGCTCCGCGACGGGGCCGCCGCCTCGTGCTGATGGGACACTCCACCGGAGGGCTGACGCTCACGCTGTGGGCCGCCCGGCACGCGGGCCGCGCCCATGCGATCGTGCTGAACAGCCCGTGGCTCGAGCTGCAGCTGGGCGCCCTCGGCCGACAGGCGCTCGCACCCCTCGTCGACGTGCGCGCGCGGCTCGACCCGCGGGGAACACAGCCGGCGGTGGACTTCGGGTTCTACACACGCGCACAGGAGGAGATCGGCAGTCTGCCGTCGGGCGACGACCGCGCGGCGTGGCGTCCCGCGCGGGGCTTCCCGACGGCTCCCGCGTGGCTGTCGGCGGTGATGGGCGGGCACCGGCGCATCGCGGCGGGGGTCGACGTCGGGTGTCCCGCGCTGGTGCTGCTGTCGACGACGTCGACGACCCCGCTGTCGTGGAAGGAAACCATGACGTCTTCCGATTCCGTGCTCGTGGTGGACGAGATCGCGCGCGCGGCGACGCGCATCGGCAGGCTCGTGACGATCTCGCGCGTCGAGGGCGCGATCCACGATGTCTTCCTTTCCCGCCCCCAGCCGCGGGCAGCGGCGTACGATGCTCTCGAGCGATGGGTGCAGGGGTACGTCGTACCGACCTGACGTCGCGGAGGATGTCCCCCGAAGAGGGGACAGCGGACCACTCGCCGGCGGGGTTAAGCTTTAGGGGAGATGTCCCCAGCATCTCAGGGAAGGCCCTCCCCAAGAATCCTTCCCGCCCCGTCGTCACGCGCCGCTAACCGGGGGGTTGGTGAGCGAGAGCAGACGACGACAGGCCCCGGGTGTCCCCAGCACCCGGGGCCTTTTACGTGCGGCGGGCGAGCACCCGGATGATGAGCACGTAGGTCGTGAGCGACAGCACGTAGCCGAAGAGATACACGACCAGCTCCTGCGCGAGGAAGCGGCTGTAGTCGAGTTCGCCGTCGACGACCGCGGGGCTGTTCTGGCCCAGCAGGTACGCGGCCGTCTGGCCCGCGGCGAAGATCGCGAGCAGTGCGAGGACGGCCAGCAGCGCGAGCCAGATACGGTGGCGCCACACCCGGCCTGTGGCGGCCATCGCGGTTGCCGAGGTCCAGTCCGGCACCTCGGGGTCGAGCCATCCGTTGACGGTCGGGATCAGGATGACGGCCGCGATGAACGCCCCGTTGAGGAGGGTGCCGCCGATCCCGGCGAGCGAGTCGCCGGGGACATCGCCGCGCACCAGCGCCGGGATGAGAAGGATGACGAGAACGGGCAGCGTCGCGACGACGGCCGACAGCACGGCCCGGACAAAGCGCATGGCCCCGAGTGTAGGCGCGGTGAGGATGACCACCCGTCCCCTAGTTCTCGCAACGCCTTGCGTCAAGATCCCGGACGCTCCGACGAGGGCTGTCAAGATGGTCTCATCCACGGGCGTTGCTGTTGGCGTCCGAGATGAGGTGGGCCCCCGTAATGGTAGAGATCGCCGACATGGCGCGCGCGCTCCGCGGCGCGCTGGGTCGTGGTGAGCTGGCGGCGTGGTTCCAGCCGCAGTTCGATCTTCAGACGAGCCGCCTGGTCGCCGCGGAGGCCCTCTGCCGCTGGCGCCACCCCACCTGGGGCGTCGTGGGTCCGAACGAGTTCATACCGGTGGCCGAGGAGGACGGCAGCATCATGGAGATCGGGGAGTTCATGGCCACCGAGGCCATCTCCGCGATGACCGAGTGGGACATCGACATGTCGGTCAATGTCTCGCCGGCGCAGCTGCACGACTCAACCTTCACGACGTGGCTGCACCGGGCGATCCATCGCGTCAGGCGCCCCGCGCGTCGGCTCACCCTCGAGATCACCGAAGGTCTCCACATCGGCGACGTGCCCGCGCTCGTCGCGCGCCTGGATCGGCTGCGCGGCCTCGGCGTGGGAATCGCCATCGACGACTTCGGCGCCGGCCAGGCATCGCTGACGCAGGCGAGGAGGCTTCACGCCACCGAGCTCAAGATCGACCGGACGCTCATCAGCGACGACTCCCCGGCGGCGGCGCAGATCGTCGCCGACGCGGTGGCCCGCGCCCACGGCGCCCGGATCCGGGTCGTCGCCGAAGGGGTCGAGACGAGCGAGCAACTGGCGAAGGTCACGCGGCTCGGATGCGATCGGGCGCAGGGCTATCTGCTCAGCCGACCCGTACCGCGCGCCGAGATGGCGCGCCTCGCGATGGCCGTCTGACTACGGCCCGACCTCGTGGTGGATTCGATCGAGCAGGACCTCGAGTGAGACCTCGAACTCCTCGTCGCTGCGGTCGACGCTCAGCATGTCGCGAAGGCGTCGTACTTCGGGCACGTCGGCCAGCGTCGCCGCGGCGTCTTTCGAGGGTGAAGCGGCCCCCTCTTCGCCCAGCGGCTCGCTGACGGGAGCCAGCGGAGCCCCGCGAGTCGCCGACTCCAGCAGGAGCTGCCCGAGCAGGAAGCTGGAGAAGGAGCGATACGCGTCGACCGCCTGCTGATCCGAGAATCCTCGCGCGATCAGGGCGGCGAGAAAGGCGTTCACGACCTCGACGCTGCGCAGGGGCGGACGCAGCCACGGTGCCTCCGGGGGGCGCGTCGCGACGAGCGGGAAGACGTTGGGGTGCTCGACCGCGATCCGCCGGACGCGGTGGGCGATGGTCTGCAGGAAGCCCTGCCAGTGCTCGGCGAGCTCGGCATCGAGGTCGGCCAGCAGATCGTTCATCAGGAGGTCGACCACCCCCTCGAGGAGGTCTTCCTTGCCGCGCACGTAGCGATAGAGAGACATCGCCTCGACCCCGAGCTCGTGGGCGAGTGAGCGCATCGAGAGCCCATGCGCGCCCGTTGCGTCGATCTGCTCGAGCGCCGTCCTGATGATGAGGTCCCGACTGAGGCGGCCCGGGGAGGGGTTCGCGGTCGAGGCATTCGCATCGTCCTTGCTCGCAGCTGCCACGACGGCCATCCTCCTCCATGCGCCCCCGGCATTCGAGGAGCTTGCGCATTTCGCCATGGCGTGTTCACAGGCAGGGGAGGTAGGCTCACGGTGGGGCTTACGCTGTAAGGGCCTGCTCGCGGTTCACCCCCGTTGTGCCTCGTTCGCCCGAAAGGCTCCCCGGTTGCTTCCTCCCCACGGCCCCTTGAGCCGGAACAATGTCACGGTGCGCGGCGACCTCGCCGGGCCCGTCGTGATGTTCGCGCACGGTTTCGGCTGCAGCCAGGAGGCGTGGAGCCTGGTCGCTCCTCAATTCGAGCACGACCACACGGTGGTGCTGTTCGACCACGTCGGCGCCGGCGGGTCGGATTGGACCGCGTACGACTTCGAGAAGTACGGCTCGCTCGACGGCTACGCCCGGGACGTCCTCGAGATCCTGGACACGCTCGACGCGCGGGAGGTGATGTTCGTCGGCCACTCCGTCAGCGCGATGATCGGCGTCCTGGCCGCCAACCGCGACGCGAAGCGCATCCGCGGTCTGGTGCTCGTGAGCCCTTCCCCGCGGTATATAAACGACGACGGGTACGAGGGGGGATTCGAGCCGGCCGATGTCGATGCGCTGCTGGATTCCCTGGACGCGAACTACCTGGGATGGTCGCGTCAGACGGCACCGGTGATCATGGGAACGCCCGATCGGCCGGAGCTCGGCGAGCGTCTCACCGACAGCTTCTGCCACGTCGACCCGGTGATCGCCGGGCATTTCGCTCGTGTGACCTTCACCGGCGACAATCGCGAGGATCTGACGCGCGTCTCGGTTCCGACATTGGTGCTGCAGTGCCGTGACGACGTGATCGCCCCCGTAGAGGTCGGTCGCTACGTACACGCCGCGATCCCGGGCGCCCGGTTCGCGATGGTGGACACCACGGGGCATGTGCCGATCCTCTCGGCCGCCGACGAGATCTCGTCTCACGTGCGCGGGTTCCTGCCATGAGCGCGGCCGGCGTCGAAGACTGGTTCCAGCAGGCGCCCTGCGGGCTCCTCTCGACCGCTCTCGACGGCAGGATCGTCGAAGCCAACGACATCCTGTTGTCGTGGACGGGATACACGCGCAGCGACCTCCTCGCCCGGTCGTTCGCGACGCTGCTGGACCGGGGGAGCCGGCTGTTCTTCGAGACCCGCCACCGCCACATGCTGCATCTGCAAGGAGCGGTGGACGAAGTCGCGCTCACGCTGCGCACGGCCGGCGACGATGAGCTGCCGGTGCTGGTGAACGCGGTGAAAGACGACGCCGCCGGGCTCATCAGGTTCGCGGTCTTCAACGCCACTGAACGCATCCGGTACGAGCGCGAGCTTCTGTCGGCCCGGCGCGCCGCCGAGCAGTCGGAGCAGCGCGTGCGGGTACTGCAGGAGGTCTCGACGATGTTCGGGGTCAGCGCGACCGACGACGACGTCGCCCAGTCGTTCGCGGCCGTGTCTCGCGACGCGTTCGCCGCGCGCGAGACCGCCGTGCTGCTCAAGCAGGAGGACGGGGACCTGGTGCTGAGCGGCGGGAGCAACCCGCTGGAGGGGCAGGTCGCCCCCGTCCCGCAGTTGCGGGAGACCCCTGAGGTGACCGTCGTCCGCGATGACGACACCACGTTCCCCGAAGTGGCGGCGGCGATGCGTCGTAACGGACTGGAAGCGCTGAGCGTGACGCCGCTCATCGCCGAGGGGGAGCGCCTGGGCGTGCTGGTGTGCTTCTTCGCGGCCCGCCCGGACTTCGACGCGCACTTCTTCGACCTGCAGCAGGCACTCGGGCGCCAGGCCTCACAGACGCTGCTGCGACTTCGCCTCCAGCGGAGGCTGGCACGCCTGGCGCTGCACGACCAGCTGACGGGCGTGGCGAATCGGCAGCTCCTGCAGCTGACCCTCGACGATGCCATCGCCTACTCTGCGACGGCCTCCGAACCGCTGTCGGTGCTGTTCCTCGACGTGGACGATTTCAAGAGCATCAACGACGCATTCGGCCATGCGGCCGGCGACATGGTGCTCGTGGAGCTCGCGGCAAGGCTCCAGGGCGGAGTGCGCGGGGGAGACGTCGTCGGCCGGATCGGCGGGGACGAGTTCGTCGCGATCTGCCCCGGTGCGGATGCGGATGCGGCGGAGGCCATCGCCCAGCGCATCCTCGAGGTCTGCCGCCTGCCCGTGCCCGTGCCGGACGGCATCATCTCGGCGTCCGTCAGTGTGGGGATCTCGCTCTACGAGCCGGGTGTGGACCCGCACCCCAACGCGCAGCAGCTTCTCGTCCGCGCCGACGCCGCGATGTACGACGCCAAACGCGCCGGCAAAGACCGGGCGACACTCGGCGCCGCCTGACCCGCTGCATCAGAACGGTGCGCCGTTGCTGTCCATCGACCGAAACACGGGCACACTGCGCTCGGGCTGGACGAGGTACTCGCGGCCGGTGGGCGACGTCCAGAGGATGGCGCCGCCCGAGCCCGGGACGTGTTGGATGGTCCAGTCGGTGTGGTGTTTCACGGTGTGGTGGCCTTGGCAGAGTGGGCCGAGGTTGGTCAGTGCGGTGGGTCCGCCGTGGGCCCAGTCGATGTGGTGGTCGGTGTCGCAGCGGGTGGCGGGGATGCCGCAGCCGGGTGCCATGCACCGGTCTGCCCGCCATTTCACCAGTTTCTGCAGCGCCGCCGGTGGCCGGTACTGGTCTCGTCCGACGGAGAGCACGATGCCGGTCTCGGGGTGGGTGAGCACCCGCGTCCACCCGGCCGCCCCACCGGTGAGTTCCTTCGCGAGAGGCAGCGGGATGGGGCCGACACCTTCCACCACCGCCGGGTCGATCCCCGCGGCGGCCCGCTCGGTGTCGGTGTCGTGGAGCAGGGCGAGCACGGGGACGGTGACGAACACCGTCGCCCGGATCCCGCGCGCCTGCTCCGGATGCGCGGCGACCGTCCCCTCGACGAGCAGGTCGAGCAGCACGTCCGCGCGCGCCTGATCCAGGGTGCGCGTGTCGTTCTCGTCGGCGGTGACCGTCGTGGCCATTGCGGTGGCGCGGGAGTGCACGGCGTGGATCGCGACCATCGGCGCGTACAGATGCAACCACCCCATGGCGTCCTGGTCGGGCTCCACGACGATCCGCCGCTTCGTCACCGCGTGCGCGTATCGTTCGGTGAGCGTCGCCGACCGCACGGTGTCGATGAGCGCCCGCAGTTTGCGGCGGAACGTGCCCACCGGCTCCGCCTCGGCCAGCGCCAGCCCCCGCTCCAGCACCCGGTCCCGGAGCTCCGGTTCCAGCTCGTTCACCGCCGCCACCAGGATCTGCGCGTGCCGCTCGGTCACCCGCGCCCGCTCCAGCGATGCCAGCACCGCCGGATAGTCGTGCACCATCGCCTCCGCGAACCCCAGCAAATCGCCCGCGGCATGCTCCGTGATCCGCAACGCGGCCGCCAGCTCCAACCGGATCCCCCGCTCGACGACTTCGGTCAGCACCCGACCCCGCACCGCCGCATCCGCCAGCGCCTGCCGCCGCAACGCCTCCACCCGCACCAGCCGCTGCGCGGCGAACACCGAGATCATCTCCGCCACCTCGACCACCAGATCCACCTCATCCGGGATCACCGGGTCGGGAAGGTCGCTGTCGATGAACATGACTCGACCTTAGAACATACCTACGACACGCGAACCGCCTCGGGTCGGAGCATCCGTTCTCGGAAGTCCCGCTCCCCAGTTCCGTGGGAAGGCATTCAGTCGAAGGCGACTCGCACCAGGGGGCTGCTCGAGATCCACTCTTCGAGCGGTGCGAACGCGGGCCGCGAGGCACGCCCGGCGTAGAAGGCATCGATGCCCTCCAGGATCGCGCGGAGAACAGCCGAACGCTGCCGGGAGTCGGTGACGGGCGTCGCGGTGGCCGGGAGATCCGCCTGCACGTCGTGCTTCAGATGGAAGGTGAACCGGGGGTTGGCTCGCAGGTTCGCATACCACGACCGCGCTCCGGGCGTGCCGGTGAGGTACACCGCGCCGTCGATGTTGTGGAACCAGATCTCGATACGCCGAGGC
The DNA here is from genome assembly GCF_049912955.1 of Microbacterium sp. E-13. Lineage (GTDB taxonomy): Bacteria > Actinomycetota > Actinomycetes > Actinomycetales > Microbacteriaceae > Microbacterium. The sequence goes on along the minus strand of NZ_CP183973.1, from coordinate 3,191,118 downwards.
TGTTGAGAGCGGGCGCCGCTCGTGGTGATGTCGACCGTGCGCTGCTCGACGGTCGACGCCGCGGTCAGCGAGAGAGCGTTGGTGATCGCTGCATCCATATGTCGTTTCTAGGGCGGGCACTCCCGCCCCACGAGCCGGCCCGGCGAAGATGTCGTCGCGTGACGCCGTGCGAAGAACCGTAACCAACTCGGACGCGGGGTGACATGCGGCCGAACGCGACGGAGCGGACCTCTCCTACCTTCTTGAGCAGCCGCGGAGGGGTACCTGCTCCGCTCAGATTCCTCTCCGAAAGGCCCCTCATGGCTGCGACAGCCCCCGTCAGCGAACCACTCACGGGCACCGGCGCGCTCGGCGATGTGCTCTCCGACCTCGCCGCGAGCCTCCCTCACATCACGGTGCTCCCGCCGTCTGCCGAGACAGTGGGCTACCTCGACGATGCTGCGACGCGGCGGGCGCGCGGGGATGCGGCATCCGGTCCGGCCGTTGCGCTCCCGTCGACGGCGGAAGAGGTGCGGGAGGTCGTGCGAGCCGCCTCGCGTCACGGTGTGACGATCGTGCCACGCGGAGCCGGTACGGGTCTCTCCGGCGGTGCTTCGGCGACTGCCGATCAGCTGGTGGTGTCGACGGAACGACTGAATCGCATCGTGGAGGTCGCCCCGCTGGATGAGGTCGCCGTGGTGGAGCCGGGGGTGCTCAACTCCGCTCTGAACGAGCACCTGGAGGCGTGGGGCCTGTTCTATGCACCCGACCCCGCGAGCTACGAGATCTCCACGGTCGGCGGCAACGTGGCCACCAACGCCGGCGGCCTCCGCTGCGCGAAGTACGGCGTGACGCGCGAGTCGGTGCTCGCCCTCGACGTCGTGCTGGCCGACGGCGAGCTCATCACGATCGGCCACCGCTCGATCAAAGGCGTCACGGGGCTCGACCTCGTGTCACTGTTCGTCGGGTCCGAGGGCGTGCTCGGCATCGTCGTGCGCGTGACCGTCCGCCTCCGCCCCATCCCGGTCGCCCGGCGCACGGTGTCGGCGTTCTTCGACTCGACCGCGGCCGGGGCCTCCGCGCTGTCCGCCATCACGCGCAGCCCGGTGCGCCCCGCCGTCGTCGAGTTCCTGGACGGCCGCACCCTCGCGAACATCGACCACCACCGCGGCACCGACCTCAGCGGCCGGGGCGGATCGCTCCTGCTCATCGAACTCGACGGCTACGGCATAGAGGAGCAGTTCGCCGACCTTCGCGATGCCCTCGAAGCCGTCGGGGGCCGCGTCACACAGGAGACGGATGCCGCCGCCGAGGCGCTGTGGGCGCTCCGGCGCGGCGGGCGCGGGTTCGACGAGCGCTCCTGGTTCGCCGGCGGCGACATCGCGGTGCCGAAGTCCCGCCTCCCCGACGTCTTCGCCGCGTTCCCGGACCTCGAGCAGCGTTTCGGGGTCGAGATCGGGGCGGTCGCCCACGCGGGCGACGGCAACCTGCATCCCGTCATCACGAAGCCCATCCCCGAGTCCGGCGACCCGCTGACCCCGCCGGCCGAGCTCCACGACGCTGCCGACGAGCTGGCGCGGCTCGCACTGTCGCTCGGCGGCACCGTCAGCGGCGAGCACGGAATCGGCACCGTCAAGCGAGAGCTCGCGGCGCTCGAGCTCTCGGCCCGGAACCGGGCCGCACAGCTGGCCGTCAAAGCGGCGCTCGATCCATTCGAGATCCTCAACCCGGGCAAGGCCCTCTGAACTCGGGACCGCCGGTCCCGGATACGTCGGCGGCTGCACCATCGCCGAGACCCACCCCTCACAGCAAGGAATCGCATGACCACCCGAATCAGACGCCCTCTCCGGCGCGCGGCGTTCGCCGCGACCACGGCGCTGGCAACCATCGCCCTCGTCGCCGGCTGCGCCGGCGGCACCGCACCCCAGGCGAGCACCGGCTCGGACGAACCGAAAGAGGGCGGCGACATCACCTTCCTCATCGATTCGCTGGGCGCCACGTGGATCCCCAACGCCAGCTCGATCTCCAGCTACCAGGGCAACGTCTGGGGTCACCTCACCGACAAGCTCATCTACGTCGACGGCGACGGCAAGCTCAGCCCCTGGGTCGCCGAGAGCTGGGACCAGAACGACGCCGCGACCGAGTTCACCATCCACCTCAAGGATGGCGTCACCTTCTCGGATGGCTCCCCGCTGGATGCCGCAGCCGTCGTGGCGAACATCGACATCTGGGCGAAGGGCGCACCCGACAAGGGGATCGCGCGAATCGGCCTGTTCCCCTCGGCCAACTACGTCGGGGCGGAGGCCGTCGACGACACCACGGTCAAGGTGACGTTCTCGAAGGCGACGCTGAGCTTCATCCCGACGCTCGCCTATCACGGCTCGATCCTCATCTCACCCCAGACATTGGCGCTCCCGGCCGAGGAGCAGGCCGACCTGTCGAACGACATCGGCAGTGGCCCGTTCGTCGTCGAGTCGTGGAAGGAAGGCGACAGCGTCGTCTTGAAGAAGCGCGACGATTACGACTGGGGCCCCGAGGCGCTCGACCACACGGGTCCGGCGTACCTCGACTCGATCACCTACAAGATCGTGGCCGAGCCGACGCTGCGTACCGGGTCGGTTCAGTCCGGACAGGCCGACGTCGCGTACAACGCGTCCCCGCAGGAGCTTGACGCGCTGAAGGACGAGGGCTTCGTCGTGTCGGTGCCGCGCTACCTCGGCTTCGTCAACGGCTATGCGCTCAACACCTCCGTCGAGCCGTTCGGCGACGGGGCGGTTCGTCAGGCGTTCTCGCACGGCATCGACCGCGACGAGATCCTCTCGACGGTCTACACAGACGACTGGCACGAGGCCGAGTCGTTCGTGCAGAGCAACGTGCCCGAGGCGACCGACCACACCGACGCCTTCGCCTACGACCCCGATCTCGCCGAGCAGCTGCTCGAGGACGCCGGCTGGACCGAGGGCGCCGACGGCGTCCGCGAGAAGGACGGGCAGCAGCTCGCGCTGACCCTCTACCCGAACCCGTACCTCGCCACCTCCAAGGCGATCGACGAACTCGTCGCGCAGCAGCTCGCGGAAATCGGCTTCAAGGTCGACATCGAAGCGTACGACGTCGTCACCTACGGCGAGAAGGTCATCAACAACAAGACCTTGCAGGCGACCGAGATCACGCGCAGCTTCGTCGACATCGGCACCATTCCCGGCGTGCTGACCGCGAGTAACCCGGGTGACGAGGACTGGTTCAAGGTCGGTACGAGCGACGCGACCCTGAACGACCTGGCGGCTGAGCTCGCCTCGGCCACCGACACCGAATCGCGCGAGCCGGTGTTCGACGAACTCCAGCAGTACGTCCTCGAGAAGGGCTACTTCGCCCCGATCACCCAGATCGTCCAGCGCGTCTACGTGCAGTCACCAGACGTGAAGGACGTCACCTACAACGGTCTCGCCTACGCGAACTACTACACCGCCTGGCTCGACCGCTGACCGATCGGGGCGCCGCCGCGCGCGGCGGCGCCCCGATCCTTCTCCTCCGAGGATGCCGAGATGAAATCCCCTTACGCGCGGTTCGCGCTCTCGCGCACGGCGCAGGCCATCGTGGTGGTGCTGCTCGCCTACGTCTTCACGTTCATCGTGATCAGCGTGCTGCCCGGCGACCCCGTATCGAGCACCCTGAAGAATCCCGACAACGGGTTCACCCAGGAAGACATCGACCGCATCATCGCCTACTACGGACTCGATGAGCCGCTGCTCGCACAGCTGTGGACCTCGCTGACACGGTTCCTCACCGGCGACTTCGGCATCTCGCTGCGCTCCAACCTCCCGGTGAGCCAGCTCATCGCCGAGGCGCTGCCCTCGACGCTCATCCTCGCCTCGACCGCACTCGTCGTCGCGATCACCCTCGCTGCGCTCATCGCCTGGGGCACGCAGGTGCTTCCTGCGAAATACGGTCAGGGTCTCCTCCGCGCGCTGCCGTCGCTCTTCCTCTCGGTGCCGAACTTCGTCATCGGCCTCCTGCTGATCCAGGTCTTCGCGTTCGGCCTCGGTCTGTTCCGCATCATCGATGCCGAGAGTCCCTGGTCCACCTTCTTCGCGGCCGTCGCACTCGGCATCCCCGTCTCGGCCCAGCTCGCCGAGGTGCTCATCGCCAACCTCGACCACGAGTCGGGTCAGGAGTACGTCACGGTGGCTCGTTCGCAGGGGCTGCGCCGCACCCGCCTGTTCGCGCGTCATCTCGTCAAGCCTTCGGCACTGCCGACGATCACGGTGCTGGCGCTCATCGTCGGTGAGCTGCTCGGCGGCTCGCTCATCACCGAGACGATCTTCGGCCGCACGGGCATCGGCACGCTCGTGCAGCGCGCGGTCGCCAGCCAGGATCTGCCCGTCCTGCAGGCCGTCGTCTCGCTCGCCGCCGTCGTCTTCGTGGTCGTGAACCTCATCGCCGACCTCGCCTACCCCCTGCTCGACCCCCGCGTGGGCCTCGACCGCACCCTCCGCTCGCGTGACGCGTCTCCCGCCGAGCAGCCGATCCGGACCCCGCTCCAAGAGGAGGTGAGCGTCATATGACCGGCGCAGCCCTCACCATCCGACGCCCCGTCACGGCCACCCGCGCCCTCGCAGCCGTCGTGCCGCCGACCGTCGTCGTCTCGTTCCTCGCGGTGACCGTCGTGCTGGCCTGGGCGAGCGTGCCCACGCTGTTCACGTCGTACGATCCCGCGGTCGGCGTCCCGGCCGACAAGTTCCTGCCGCCGAGCCTCGAGCACCTCTTCGGCACCGACCAGCTGGGGCGCGACCAGTTCGCGCGCGTGGTGTTCGGCACCCAGTCCTCCGTGCTGAGTGCGCTGGTGGCCGTCGGCATCGGCGTGCTCGTGGGCGGGGCGATCGGGCTCGTGGCAGGGTTCTTCGCGGGATGGACCGATGTGGCGCTCGCACGCGTCGTCGATGCTCTGCTCGCCATCCCGAGCTTCCTCCTCGCGGTCGTCATCGTGAGCGCGCTCGGCTTCCAGACGATCAACGCGGCCATCGCGACGGGCGTGTCGGCGGTCGCGGTGTTCGCCCGCGTGATGAGGTCCGAGGTCATCAAGACCCGGCGCGCGGTCTTCGTCGAGGCATCCGCTCTGCAAGGCGGCTCGCGTGCGCACATCCTCTTCCGGCACGTGCTCCCCAACGCTTCGCGCTCGGTGCTGACCCTTGCCGTCCTCCAGTTCGGCCTCTCGATCCTGGTGATCGCGGGACTGGCGTTCCTCGGCTACGGCGACCCGCCGCCTGCCTCGGACTGGGGCTTGCTCATCTCCTCCGGCAAGGACTACCCGCGCGCGCCGTGGCTCGTCCTCTACCCCGCGCTGGTCACGGTCGCGACCGTGCTCTCGATCAACCGCATCAGCCGCTGGCTGCGCAAGACCTCCTGACCGGCACACAGAAGGATCATCCATGACCTCCCACGACCTCCTGCACGTCGACGGCCTGTCGGTCGCGTATGGATCCACCCCGGTCGTCTTCGACGTGGGCTTCGGGCTCGCGCGGGGCGAGAGCCTGGCGTTGATCGGCGAGTCCGGATCGGGCAAGTCCACGATCGCGCGGTCCATTCTGCGATTACTGCCCGAGGGGGCGCGCGCTCGCGGAACAGTGGAGTTCGACGGGTCCGAGATCCTCGCACTGCCCGAGCGGCGGTTCCGTCCGCTGCGCGGAAAGAGGATCGGCTTCGTCCCGCAGGACCCGGCGAACGCGCTCAATCCCGTTCGCCGAATCGGCGCACAGGCGCACGAGGCGGCGTCGCTCGTCGAGCCGCGCGACGCGAAGGCCCGGCGGCTGTTGATCCTCGACACGCTCGAGAAGGTCGGGCTCGCCGACCCGCAGCGCGTCTACGACTCGTACCCCCATCAGCTGTCGGGCGGCATGCTGCAACGTGTGCTCATCGGCCTCGCCCTCATCCCGGCACCGGCGCTCATCGTGGCGGACGAGCCCACGAGCGCCCTGGACGTCACGATCCAGAAGCGCATCCTCGATCTGCTGACCCAGCTGCAGACCGAACGCGGCATCGGACTGCTGCTGATCACGCACGATCTCGCGATCGCGGGGGAGCGCACCGACCGCATCGTGGTCCTGAAGGACGGACGCGTTCAGGATGCCGGCCCCACCGGCGACGTCTTCGCCCGACCCGGCTCGGACTACACGCTCCGCCTGCAAGCGGACGCCCCGGCGCTGAATCCGGCGCGCTACGCGGCGCTGCGCGCGGATCGGGCGCCGGTCGAGGGTGCGCCGTTGCGCATCGAGGTGTCCGCGCTGACGAAGACCTTCTCCGCCGACGCGGACGCGACGAAGGCTCTCGACGACGTCTCGTTCTCGGTGGCCGCGGGCATGACTCACGCCCTCGTCGGCGAGTCGGGGTCCGGCAAGACGACGGCGTTGCGGACGCTCCTGGGACTCGAGCATCCCGATGGCGGGACTCTCCGGGTCGACGGCGAATCGGTCGTCGGTCGCAGCGCGGAGGCGGTACGCGGCATCCGTCGCCACCTGCAACTGGTGTACCAGAACCCGTTCACGTCGCTCGACCCGTCGTGGCGCGTCGGCGCCATCGTGCGCGAGCCGCTCGAGCGCTACCGGGTCGGCGCACGACGCGAGCGGGCGGCGCGCGTGGCGGCGACGCTGGCCGCCGTGGGACTGAAGCCCGCGCACGCGCGCCGACGACCCGCGGAGCTGTCGGGCGGCCAGCGACAGCGCGTCGCCATCGCGCGGGCGCTGGTGCTCGAGCCCGATGTCATCGTTCTCGACGAGCCGACCAGCGCGCTCGACGTGAGCGTTCAGGCCGACATCCTCGAGGTGCTGTTGAAGCTGCAGGCCGAGCGGGGCCTCACCTACCTCTTCGTCTCGCACGACCTCGCACTCGTGCGGCAGGTCGCCGACACGGTCTCGGTGCTGCGCAGGGGGCGGGTCGTCGAAAGCGGCCCCGTCGAACGCGTCTTCTCCGACCCGCAGGACGACTACACGCGATCGCTGCTGTCGTCCATCCCGCGCCCGGAACCACGCCTCTCCGTTTCCGAACTCGCCCCGACCGCCTGAGACAGGAGCCTCCGATGACCCTCGACACGCTGCCCGCCCTCGACCGCCGCACCGCCCTCGTGTCGGCATTCACCGTCCCGAAGGGCTTCGGCGACCAGACCCTCCGGGAGCGCCGGGCCGACGCGATCGAGCTGCTCGGCGGCATCCCGGATCCGTCCGTACTGCCCGCACGAGAGCTCGCCGAGGCGACCGCCCGCGTGCTCTCCCAGCCGGGTCAGCCCGCGCTGCAGTACTCACGCACCGAGGGCATCCCGGCTCTTCGCGAGTGGATCGCCGCGCGCGAGGGCGTACCGGTGTCGCGCATCGTCGTGACCAACGGCGGCTTCCACGGTCTGGCGCTCGCGATCCAGACGACCGTCGAGCGGGGCGATCTCGTGGCGGTCGACAATCCGATCTTCCCGCTCTTCCTGCGCGGGCTCGAGCTCTCCGCGGCCCGCACGCTGCCGGTGCGGGTCGGTGCCGAGGGCATCGATGTGGAGGAGCTGGGCAGGCTGCTGCGCGAAGGCGCACGTCCCGCGGCGCTCTACACGGTCCCGGACTTCCACAACCCGACCCAGGGCTCCCTGCCCCTCGAGGCGCGAAAAGAGCTCGTACGGCTCGCGGAGCACTACGGGTTCGTCGTGCTGGCTGACAATCCGTACCGCGAGCTGCGGTTCTCCGGCCCGGCGCCCGAGGACGAACCGTTCAACCACTCGGAACGTGTCATCCACGTCAACACGTTCACGAAGACGCTGGGACCGGGACTGCGCCTCGGCTGGCTGGTGCTGCCGGACCGGCTCGTCCCCGATGTCGTGGCGCTGCGAAGCCGTCAGGACTCGCACTCCTCGACCCTGGTGCAGGGGGTCGTCGCCGAACTGCTGACCCACGATCCGGGCATCTTCGACGCGACGCTGGACCGGGCACGTGCGCTCTATGCCTCCCGTGCACGCGCGCTCGCCGAAGCGCTCGAGCGGGAGGCGCCGGGCGAGTTCGACGTCGAGGTGCCCGGCGGCGGGCTCTTCCTCTGGCCCCGGCTGCGCGATGCGAGCATCGACGCCGACCGACTCGCCGCCGATGCGAGCGCCGAGGGCGTGGAGTACCAGCGGGGCTCCTTCTTCCCCTCGGGACCCGGAACGGATGCTGCCCGTCACCTGCGCCTGGCCTTCGGCGACACCGCGCAGGAACGACTCGTTCAAGCTGCCGTCCGGATCGGCCGCGCACTCCACCGGCAACGCGGCTGACCCGGGCGAGCGGAGCGATCGCGGGTGTAACAATCCGACCCGTTGCGCCATGCCGTCGGGCGCCTCGCCATGATGGACCCACGGGGACCGCGACAGCACGCGGACCCGGCCACCCGACTTCTGGAGGCACCATGTCGCGCCGCGCTCGCCCGCTCTCTCTCGCCGCCGCCGGTCTGGCCGTCGCGGCGCTCGCCCTCGCGGGCTGCGCCTCGGCCGGGACTCCCGCCGCGACCGGCTCAGCATCGGATTCCGGTGAGGGCTGGGTCACTCCCGGAAAGATCACCATCGCGACGGGCGAGCCCGCCTACTACCCGTGGGTCATCGACGACGACCCCGAGTCGGGCGAGGGCTTCGAAGCCGCGGTCGCCTACGCGGTCGCCGAGGAGCTCGGCTTCGCCGCCGACGACGTCGTGTGGGTGCGGACGGGATTCGAAGAGGCGATCGCCCCCGGGCCCAAGGACTTCGACGTGAACCTGCAGCAGTTCTCCATCACCGACGAGCGCAAGAAGTCCGTCGACTTCAGCTCGCCCTACTACGAGACCACGCAGGTCGTCGTGACGACCGGCAGCTCTCCGGCTGCCGACGCCACGTCGATCGCCGATCTCAAGGACCTGCTGATCGGCGCGCAGACCGGCACGACGAGCTACACGACGATCGAGTCGGTCATCCAGCCGACTCAGGGGGCGCAGGCCTTCAACACGAACGACGACGCCAAGCTCGCGCTCGAGAACGGCCAGGTCGACGCGATCGTCGTCGACCTCCCGACGGCGTTCTACATCTCTGGTGCCGAGCTCACCGACGGCGTGCTCGTCGGTCAGCTCCCCACCCCGGAGGGCGAGACCGGGGACCAGCTCGGCTTCGTGCTCGCCAAGGACTCGCCGCTCACCTCCCAGGTCACCGAGGCTGTCGACGCCCTCCGCAAGGACGGCACCCTCGACGAGCTCGCCGCCGAGTGGCTCGGTGGTGAGGGCGAGGCGCCCGTTCTGAAGTGAGCCGGCGCGTCGTTAGCCTGGCGGCATGACTCCCGCACCGGGCCGCAAGGTGAGTGCCGTCGAGCTCGAGCGGCGCGCGTTCCGCAAGCGCCAGGGTGCGGCATCCGTCGCCATCAGCATCGTCTCGACGCTCGTCCTCGCGGTGCTCGCGTGGCTGCTGATCATCAACACGCCCGGCTGGGCGCGCGTACAGCAGCAGTTCTTCAACCTCGAGATCGCGTTCGCGTCGCTGCCGCGCGTGTGGGACGGCTTTCTCCTGAACCTGCGCGTGCTCGCCATGTCAGCGGTGCTGGTGTTCCTCTTCGGGCTGCTGCTCGCGACGGTGAGGACGCTGCGGGGGCCCGTGTGGCTGCCGCTGCGGGCGCTCGCCGCGGCGTACACCGACGTCTTCCGCGGCATCCCGCTGATCATCGTGCTGTACCTCGTCGGTTTCGGCATCCCGGGCCTGCAGCTGATTCCCGTGCGGATGCCGACCGAGTTCTGGGGCACCATCGCCATCACGCTCACCTACTCGGCGTACGTCTCGGAGGTCTTCCGCGCGGGCATCGAGGCCGTTCACCCCTCGCAGCGGCACGCGGCGCGGTCGCTGGGCCTGAGCCATGGCCAGACGATGCGGCTCGTGGTGGTGCCGCAGGCGTTCCGCAAGGTGACGCCGGCGCTGATGAACGACTTCGTCGCGATGCAGAAGGACGTCGGGCTGATCTCGCTGCTGGGCGCGGTCGATGCGGTGCGCGCCGCCCAGATCGAGACGGCGGCCTACTTCAACTTCACGCCCTACGTCGTCGCGGCGGTGCTGTTCGTGCTCCTCGCGATCCCGACGATCCGTGTGACCGACTGGTACACGGCACGGGTGCGCGCCCGGGAGCAGGTCGGGGGCATCGTATGAGCACCGTCCTCCACGTTCAGGGGGTGTGGAAGTCCTTCGGGGACCATGGCGTGCTGCGCGGCATCGATCTCGAGGTCGCGGCGGGCGAGGTGGTGGCGCTCATCGGCGCGAGCGGATCGGGCAAGTCGACCCTGCTGCGCACGGTGAACCTGCTCGAGCCCATCGACGACGGGCGCATCTGGCTGGGCGAGGTCGACATCAGCGATCCCCGTGTGGACGTCGACGACGTGCGCTCGCGCATCGGCGTCGTCTTCCAGCAGTACAACCTCTTCCCCCATTTGACCGCGCGCCAGAACATCACCCTGGCGCTCCGGCACGTGCACCGCATGAAGAGGAGCGAAGCGGATGCCGCTGCCACGGTGCTCCTCGATCGCGTCGGCCTCGCCGCCAAGGCGGACGACCACCCCGACCGTCTCTCCGGCGGACAGCAGCAGCGCGTCGCGATCGCACGGGCGGTCGCGACGTCGCCCGAGCTCCTCTTGCTCGACGAGGTCACGTCGGCACTCGACCCCGAGCTCGTGGGCGAGGTCCTCGACCTCGTGCGCGACCTCGCGGACGACGGCATGACCATCGTGATGGCGACGCACGAGATGGCGTTCGCGCGTGACGTCGCCGACCGCGTGGTCTTCCTCGACGACGGACGGATCCTCGAGCAGGGCCCGCCGGCCGAGGTGTTCGGCGCACCCCGCGAAGACCGCACGCGCGAGTTCCTCGCGCGCTTCAACTCCTGACGGGTGGTGAATCCCGTCCGACCCACGACCGAGGAGGCTTCTGTGCCCAGCCAGCTGGAGGACGAGGCGCTGCAGTTCGTCCGTGACCTCATCCGCATCGAAACGGTGAACACGGGGGTGGCGCAGACCATTGGCGACGGCGAGACGCGCGCCGCCCTCTGGGTACAGGACCGCCTCGCGGAGGTGGGCATCGCGTCGGAGCTGGTCGAATCGCGTCCGGGACGCGGATCGCTCGTCGCTCGCATCCCCGGAAGCGATCGGGATGCCGGCGCCCTGCTGGTGCACGCGCACCTCGATGTGGTGCCGGTCGAGGAGAACGACTGGACTCACCCGCCGTTCCGGGCCGACATCGAGGACGGCTACCTGTACGGCCGGGGCGCCGTCGACATGAAGAACTACGCCGGAACCGTCGTCGCCGTGGCGCGGCACTTCGCGCGGGAAGGGATCGTGCCGCGTCGCGACCTGGTATTCGCCTTCCTCGCCGACGAGGAGAGCGGCGGTGTGTGGGGGGCCGGGTGGCTGGTCGAGAACCGTCCCGAGCTGTTCGACGGCGTCACCGAGGCGCTGAGCGAGGTGGGCGGGTTCTCGGTGCCGCTGCACGCCGACCCCGCCGACGGGCGCCGCGCGTACCTGGTGGCCACGAGCGAGAAGGGCGTCGCATGGTCGACGCTGCGGGCCCGCGGGCGTGCCGCGCACGGCTCCCGACCCACCGCCGACAACGCCGTCGTGCGCCTGGCGCGGGCCGTGGCGGCTGTCGGCGAGCACCGGTTCCCGGTGGTGCGCACGCCGGCGCTGCAGCGCTTCCTCGACGTGTTCGGCGAGGCCCGTGGTCTCGCGTTCTCGGACGACTCCCTGGCCGACGACCTCGACAGCCTGGGGTTCGTGTCGACCCTCGTGGGGGCGACCACGCGCAACACCGCGACACCGACCGTGCTGAACGCGGGCGACAAGACGAACATCATCCCCGCCGAGGCCGCCGCACGGCTCGACATCCGCATCCTTCCCGGACAGGACGACGCGCTGCGCGATGGACTCCGCGAGCTCGTCGGCGACGACATCGACATCCGCGAAGGCCGCTGGTGGTCGGCGACGGAGGCGCCGGTCGACGCGCCGATCATCGACGTGCTGCAGGACGCGATCTCGGCCGAAGATCCCGACGGCGTCGTCGTGCCGTACCTGCTGCCGGCCAGCACAGACAACAAGCACTTCGCAAAGCTCGGCATCCACGGCTACGGATTCGTGCCGCTGCGCGTGCCCCGCGACTTCGACGTGTTCGCGCAGTTCCACGCCGCCGACGAACGGATCCCTGTCGACGCCCTGCACTTCTCGGCGCGCGTGACGGAACGCATCCTCCGGACCGCCTAGGAATCGCCGCGCACTCGGTGGCAGGCTTTCGTCGGCGGGCGACGCCCACAGGATGGCGCCCCCTGCGCTGACCGCAGATCAGGAGATCTGACGCACACAGGACGATCCGGGCCGAAGCGTCCTGTTGCCGCCAGATCTCCTGATCCCCCCGAGGTTCAGGCGGCCAGCTCGGCGGCTGCGCCCACCTCGGGCAGCCCGAGATTCTCGCGCAGCGTCGTGCCCACGTACTCCGTCGGGTAGATCCCGCGCTCCTGCAGCTCGGGAATGAGCCCGTCGACGATGTCGTCGAGGCCCTCCGGCACGAGGTAGGGCGAGACGTTGAACCCGTCGACCGCTCCCGAATCGACGTACTGGCCGATGCGGTCGGCGATCGTGGAGTACCCGCCCACGAACGTGCGCAGCGATGACCGCTTGATGACGAACTCCCGGATCGAGAGCCCCTCGGCGGCCGCACTCGCGCGCCACTCGCGTGCCGTCTCGAGGGCGCGGCGACCCTGGAACAGCGACCCGCGCTGCCCGTCCACCTCGTCCACCACGGGGTCGATGTCAGGGAGGGGGCCGTCGGCGTCGAACTCGGTGAGGTCGCGTCCCCAGATCGGCTCGAGGAAGCGGATCGCGGTCTGCGGCGACACCTGCGCGCGCGTGACCCACTCGGCCTTGTCCCGGGCCTCGGCGTCGCTCGCCGCAAGGATGAACTGCGCGCCCGGGAAGAACTTCAGGTCCTCCTCGCCCCGCCCGTGGCGCGGCAGCCGCCGGCGCACGTCAGCCGCGAACGCCGCTGCGTCCTCCAGGCCCGGGTGACCCGAGAAGATGACGTCTGCGCTCGAAGCCGCGAACTCCCGGCCCTCGTCGGAGTCGCCGGCCTGGAACAGCACCGGCCGACCCTGCGCGCTCGGCGGTAGCGGCGCGGGTCCCTCGAACGAGACCAGCTGATCGGCGACCGACACCGGCGTGCCGACGCCGTCGGCTCCGGCATCCCACAGCCGCTGTGCGGCGGCGACGAACTGCGCCGCGCGGCGGTAGCGGTTGGCGTGCTCCAGATATCCGCCGCGGCGGAAGTTGGCACCGGTCCAGGCGTTGTCGGTCGTGACGATGTTCCACCCGGCGCGACCTTCGCTCAGGAGGTCGAGGGAGTTGAGGCGCTTGGCGAGGTCGTACGGGTCGTTGTACGTCGTGTTCTGCGTGGCGACGAGGCCGATGCGCTCGGTGACGGCTGCCAACGCGGCGAGCTGCGTCTGCGCGTCGGGACGACCGGCGATGTCGAGGTCGTGGATGCGGCCGAAGTGCTCGCGCAGGCGCAGTCCCTCGCCGAGGAAGAAGGCGGAGAACAGCCCCCGCTCGGCGGTCTGGGCGATGCGGCGGAACGACTCGAAGTCGTACTGCGAGCCGCTGCGGTCGCTCGACCAGATCGTGCCGAAGTTCACGCCCTGGAAGAAGACTCCGAACTGGATGCGGCGGGACGCGGTCATGCGAACTCCTTCACGGCGGTGGTGGCATAGCGGCTGGCGGGGCGTTCGAGGCCGAGCGCGTCGCGGAGCGTCTCGCCCGCCCGCGGCGAACGGAAGCCGATGCGCTCCCGCAGGGCCGGCAGGACGACGCGCCCCGCCTCTTCGACATCGACATCGAGCTCTGCGACGTGCAGACGGACGCCGTCGACGGATGCCGCGAGCCCGGCGATCAGCGCGACCAGACCGTCCGCGCCCCCCACGTGGCGCAAGCGCCCGACGTCGGTCCAGCCGCCGAGGGCGCCGAGGCGTCGAGCCGCGGGAACGCCCCGCGCGTCGAGCACGACCTCGACCTCCGCCCAGACGAGCGCCGCGCCGGAGGCACGCGCTCGGGATGCCGCATCCGAGATCTCCGCCGGATCGGCAGCCGTGACCAGCGCGACGTCGGCACCCCTGGTCCCCGCGGGCGCCACCACGACCGGCTGCCCCTGCGGAGGCCGCGGTGTGATGAGCGGGCCCTTGACCGAGAAGCTGTCGCCCTCGAAGTCGACGTAGTGGAGCTTGTCGGCGTCGAGATAGCGGCCGGTTGCGGCGTCCCGGATGACGGCGTCGTCCTCCCACGAATCCCACAGGCGCCGCGCGACCTCGATGACGTCGTGGCGCTCGCGGGCGAGCTCGGCGTCGGTCAGGGCCTCGCGCCCGTACGCGGCGGCTTCACGCGCGGTTCCCGAGCCCTCGGCGATCCAGCCCGCGCGACCGTTCGAGGCCCAGTCGAGGCTGGCGAGTTGCGTCGCCACATGGAACGGCTCGCTGAAGGCGACGTGCGCGACCGGCACGAGCCCGATGGCCGACGTGAGCGGAGCGACGAACGCGGCGCGCTGCACGCCATCGAGCCGCGCGACCGCATCGCCGGCCGGCAGGGGCGAGTCCTCGAACGTCACGGCGGTGAAGCCGAAGCGCTCGGCGGCCGCGACCCGGGAGGCGAGAAGGCGGGGCGACAGCCCGGCAGAGGCGGAGGATGCCGCGGGGTGGGCGCCGTGGGCGTCCAGCTCGAGGGCGACGGCGAACGGGATGTCGGACATGCGAGCCAACGTAGGTCTCGGCCGGCGCACCGGGCTGCTGTGCGTCGGCCGATTCCGCCGTGTGACGTCGCGTGTCAGACCGTCACGATCCATGTCGCTCGCCGAAGGCCTCGGTTCGGCGATCCGGCGCCCACCGGCCTAGCGTCCTCGTACCGGCGCGCGCCCCCGCACCCCCGCACCACCGACTCCGCGCCGCCGATCGAGGAGCCCCATGTCCCGCGTTCCGCTCTCGGTCCTCGACCTCTCGCCGTTCGGCACGGGTCAGACGGCCGCCGGCGGCCTGCGTGCCAGCATCGAACTGGCGCAGGCGGCCGAGCGCCTCGGCTACCGGCGCTACTGGGTCACCGAGCATCATTTCAACCCCGGCATCGCCGGCGCGGCGCCGCACGTGCTGCTGGCTTCCGTCGCGGCGGCGACGCGCAGCATCCGTATCGGCACCGCCGCCACGATCATCGGCAACTACTCCCCGGCGCAGGTCGCCGAGGCCGCCGGCGTCGTGGCGCAGCTGCACCCCGGCCGCTTCGACCTCGGCATCGGCCGCTCAGGATCACGCAGCGCCGCTGCCACCGCCCTGCCCGCGGCCGGGCACGATCGCGTGGTCGACGGCCTGCTTCTTCCCGCGTCCCGCCCGTTCGCCGGGTTCGACTCCGAGCGCTTCGTGGTGCAGGCGCGGCTGCTGGGCCGCACCGACGCCGACGGCGAGCGTTTCGCCGAGGATGTCGCGGACATCCTGTCGTTCTTCGACGGCACGTTCACTCCGCCCGAAGGTGTGCCGATCCACGTCACGCCCGCCGAGGGCGCCGACGTCACCGTCTGGATCCACGGCTCCACCGCCGGCCCGAGCGCTCGCCTCGCCGGCGAGCTCGGGCTGCCCTTCGGCGCGAACTACCACGTCGCGCCCGGCTTCGTGCTCGAGGCGATCGCCGAGTATCGCGCCGCATTCCGCCCCGGCCGCATCGCCGAGCCCCACGTCATCGTGTCGGTCGACGCCGTCGTCGCGGAGACGGATGCCGCGGCCCGCCGCCTCGCCGCGGGTTACGGTCGATGGGTGCACAGCATCCGCGCCGGACAGGGCGCCGTCCCCTTCCCTTCGCCCGACGAGGCCGCAGCCGATCCGCTGTCGGAGGCCGAGCTCGCCGTCGTGCGCGACCGCCTCGACACACAGTTCGTCGGCTCGGCGGAGACGGTGGTCGAGCGGCTCGAGACGCTGCAGCGCGTGACCGGGGCCGACGAGCTCCTCGTCACCACGGTCACTCACGACCCCGCGGACCGGGTGCGCTCGTATGAGCTCCTCGCCCAGGCATGGGAGCCCGCGCCCTCCGCGGAGGCGCGGGAGGCAGCATCCGTTCCTGCCGACTGGACCATCCGGCTCGTTCGCACCGAGGAGTACGAGAGGGCGGGAGAGGTGACCGCCGACGCGTACCTGGCGAGCTACGACTCGCTGTCGCCCGAGTACGTCGCGTCGCTGCGCGACGTGGCGAGCCGCGTGCGCGGGGGAGATGTCTGGGTCGCCGTCGAACCGGGCGGTGAGATCCTCGGGACGGTGTGGGTGGCGCGTCCGAATCGCCCGCTCGCCGAGGTGGCCCTGCCCGGCGAGACGGACTTCCGGCAGCTCGCGGTGGCCCCTGCCGCCCGGGGCCGGGGCGTCGGAGAGGCACTCACCCGTCACGTCATCGCCCTCGCGCGCGAGCGCGGCTCGCATCGCGTGGTGATGAACAGCGGCCCCGAGATGACCGGCGCCCATGCGCTGTACGCGAAGCTCGGGTTCCAGAGGCTGCCGGAGCGCGAGGGCGCGTGGGAGGTGCAGCCCGGCCGCTGGATCGAGCTGTACACGTTCGGCTACGACCTCGCACCCGAGCCCGCGGCGGAGACGCCCCCCGAGCGCTCGTGGACCCTCGAGACGGTTCCGTGGGACGACCCGCGCGCCGAAGCGCTGCGCGCGGAGATGGACGTAGAAGTCTCGCCCCGGTACGCGGACCGACTCACGGATGCCGCCCCCGCGGCGGCCGAGGAGGCCCAGCGCACGTTCGCGGTCGACCCCGACACGATCGTCGCGACCGTGCTCGCCGTGGACGCCGCCGGCGACGCGGTGGGTCACGCCGCGCTGCGCGATCTCGCCCACGACGGCACGCGCGACCTCGAGGTGAAGCGCGTGTTCGTGAAGCCGCGCGCACGTGGCACGGGCGCGAGCCGCGCACTCATGGGGGAGCTCGAGCGGATCGCGCAGGATCGCGGCGCGGGCCGGCTGATCCTGCAGACCGGCGACCGCCAGCACGACGCCGTGGTGCTGTACGAGCGCATCGGCTATCGCCGGATCCCGATCTTCGAGCCGTACAAGACGTTCGCGTTCTCGCAGTGCTTCGAGAAGGAGCTCGCGCCGCCGGTGTAGGGGTTGGGGGTTGGCGACGCAGCCGCGCGTGACACTTTCGCCGCCGCGGCGGTGGGTGAAGGTGACGCGTGTGGTCGCAAACCCCATGTGGGGACGGCCAGAGGTGACGCTTCGCCGGCGCGGGGTTGGTGGAGGTGACGCGTGTGGTCGAAATGCCTTGCGGATTCGGCCGCGGGTGACACCTTCGGCCGGTGAGGGTGGGTGGAGGTGGCGGGTGTGGTCGCAAACCCCAGGTGGAGACGGCCAGAGGCGACACTTGCGCCGGTGAGGGTGGGAAGAGGTGGCGGGTGTGGTCGCAAACCCCAGGTGGAGACGGCCAGAGGCGACACTTTCGCCGGCGCCCGCTCGACGCGCTCTGATCCGTCACCCGCAGCTCATGCGGTCGCGAGCTCGCGCTCCCGCCGACCGAGCGGGTCGGCATCCGTCCACAGCGCCGTCGGGAAGTCCCGCCGCAGCACCGGCGCGACCTCCAGCGCGAACCGCTCGAGGATCTCGAGCTGCTGCGCGAACGGCACCGTCGTAGGCAGGCTGATCGACTGCAGGTCGTGCTCGAGGCGTCCGTGGAACCGCGCGATCTTGTCGACCACCTGCTGCGGGGTGCCCACGAGGGCCGGGCCTTCGGCGACGGCGTGCTCGATGTCGCGGAACGGGGTGTTGTTGCCGGGCACGTTGGTGGCGGCCACGATCGCGTTGTACACGGGGCCGTACTGCGCGATCGCCTCCTGCGTCGTGTCGGCGATGAAGAGCGCTCCCGAGCCCGCGGCGACGAACGCGCCCGCCGGATCATGGCCGTGCCGTGCGTACTCCGAGCGGTAGTGGTCGACCAGCACGCCGTAGTTCTCGAGCGGCTGGATGGCGTTCGCGCTGAACAGCGGGTCGCCGAAGCGCGCTGCGAGCCCCGCGGAGAAGAGCGTCGTCGCAGATCCGTGCCACACGCGGGGCGCGCCCGCGAACGGCCGCGGCAGGGTCGTCACGCCCGACAGCGGCCGCGTGAACTCCGTGCCCGGCCAGGTGACGTCCTCCTCGCGCCAGAGCGTCCGCAGCAGCTCGTACTTCTCGGCGAGCAGCTCCCACTGGTCGTCGATGTCGAGGCCGAACAGCGGAAACTGCGCGACCTCGTTGCCCTTGCCGATCGTGATGTCGAGCCGGCCGCCGGAGAGCTGGTCGATGGTCGCGTAGTCCTCGGCGACGCGCACGGGATCCAGTACTGAGAGCACCGTCACGCCGGAATTGAGGCGGATGCTGCGCGTCTGCGCCGCGATCGCACCCAGCAGTACCGTCGGCGACGAGGAGATGAAGTGCCCGGCATGGCGTTCGCCGATGGCCACGGCATCCAGCCCCAGTTCCTCGGCGCGGATCGCCTGCTGCAGGGTCTCGGCGAAGCGTTCGGAGGGCGAGACCTGCCGCCCCGTGATCGGGTCGGCGCGGTACGGGATGATGTCGAGCAGCTGGAACCTCATGCGGCCACCCCCGGCGCCACGAGCTCGGCGCTCGAGACGACCCGGGCGAGCGGCTTCTTCTCGCCGGCCTCGATGCCGATCGGCAGGCGGTTGCCCTCCGGCGGCAGCGGGCATGTGGCGAAGTCGGTGTACGCGCACGGCAGGTTGACGGCACGGTTGAAGTCGACCGTGGTCCAGCCGCCGGCGTCCGGGGCGTCGACCGCCACTGACCGGTTCGCGGCGTAGGTGGTGATCCCGCTCGTCGCGTCGGTGAACAGGACGAGGAGGGAGCCGGGGGCCTTGCCCTCGAAGGCGGTCAACGCGAATTCCTCGCCGCGCCACGAGAATTCGAGTACCCCGGGGGCGTCGTACACGTGCGTGAGCCCGTCGACCGCGGCGCCGACCTCCGTCGGCCGCGGGGCGTCGAACGGGACGAAGCGCGCGGCGACGCGCCAGCGCGGGTTCGGCACGTAGGTCGGGGTGCCCGCATACTCCGCGAGGAACGGGTGATCGGCCCGTCGGGGGCGCAGGATGGTGTGCCCGCCGCGGATCGCGATCTCGACCGCGCCGGCGACGTCGCCGTCTGTGAAGGTGGGGGTGACGCTGCCCCGTTCGGCGATCGGGCCGAAGGCGTGCGTGCCGGTGATCGTCTCGCCCTCCAGCGTCAGGCTCTCCGCCTCTGCGAGCTGGGCGACCACGCCGCCGTCGCCGAGACGCCAGGTGCCGGGCGCCCCGGGAAGAGCGATCGGGTCGCTGCCGAGCCAGTGGAGGCCCGTGATCGCGAAGAAGCCGAGGGAGTCGGCGCGCCGCGTCTCATGGTGGCGGTGCCACTCCTCCCATTCGCGTCCGAACCGCGCGCGGTCGAGGTCGGTGTTCAGCGTGGTGTTCATGGGTGGTGCTCCTCGAAGGATGGAAGGGGAACGGATGCTGCGGCCTCGGCCGCTGCGGATCACACGCGGTGGTCCGCGAGCGTCAGCCGACGCGGGAGTGGTCGCCGAGCCGATGCCAGCCGCGGTTGTGGTAGACGAGGGCACCGCCCCGGGCGGTGTCGGTCTCCTCCCGGGCGATGTGGGCCTGCACCGCATGTGCGGCGATGACCGTCGAGCCGCCGGCATCCATCCGGCTGACCACGGCGCAACGCACCCATGCGCGCACGCCGCGGAAGACGGGCTCGCCGGTGGGAAGAGGCGCCCACGACTCGGAGTCGGCGAAGCGGTCGACGCCGCTCGTCGCCCCCAGCCGCGCGAGATCGATGTCGTCGGCGTCGAGCAGATGCACGACCACCGACTCGGCGGCGAGGATCGTGGGCGTCGACGAGGAGATCGACGACACCGAGAACACCAGAAGGGGCGGATCGGCACTCACCGACGACACGGACGACGCGGTGAGCGCGACCGGACCGCCCGGCCCCGTCGCCGTGATGACGGCGACGCCGCTGGGGTGCCCACGGAAGAGCGTGCGGAACTCCACCGGGGAGATCGCGCCGCCGATCGAACGCGTCGTGGGCTGCTGATCGGTCGCGGAGGCACTCGGGAGAGCGGTCATGGCCCGACGGTAGGCGCGGCTCCCCGGCCGGAGCAGAGTCGGAATGAAACACGAGGAAACGCGCCGTCATACGGCGGCGCACGAGGTCATCGGAGGTGCTGGTCCCCATGCCATCGGCTTGCATGGGGGCATGTCGAGCATCTGGACGAGCGCCACCGTCGTTCGGGCCGCCGGGGCGCCGAGGCTCGAGCAGACGTGGGCCGAGTCGTTCCCCGAGCTGTCCCAGCCCGTCATCCCGGTGCGGCCTCCCGACCCGCGGCTCCTCGCGCTGAACGAGGAGGTCGCGCGCGACCTGGACCTCGACCCCGCTTACCTCGCCTCCGCCGACGGCATCCGCTTCCTCACCGGGGAGTCGGCTCCGGCGGGTCGGTCGCCCGTCGCCCAGCTGTACGCCGGGCACCAGTGGGGCGTCTTCACGCCGGTGCTGGGCGATGGGCGCGCCGCGCTTCTCGGCGAGCGTCGCGACAGCCACGGCCGGCTGCGAGATGTGCATCTGAAGGGCATCGGGCCGACCCCGCTGTCGCGCGTCGACGGATACGCGGTCGTGGGGCCGATGCTCCGTGAGTTCCTGATGGGCGAGGCCCTGCACGCCCTCGGAATACCCACCACTCGCATGCTCGCGGTGGTCGCCACGGGCAGAGACCGAGAGCTCGACGGCGTCGTCCTGCCCGGAGCTGTTCTCGCCCGAACAGCGCCCAGCCACGTGCGCTTCGGCTCGTTCGAGTACGTGCGCGCCCAGGGGGACGTGGCGCTGCTGCGCCGGCTCGCTGACCATGTCATCGCGCGTCATCATCCGCAGGCGGCCGGGGCGCGGCATCCGTATCGGGCTCTCCTCCAGGAGGTCGTCGGTGCCGTCGCCGCCCTTACCGCGGACTGGATGCGCGTCGGCTTCGTGCACGGCGTGCTCAGCACCGACAACGTGCTCGTAGCCGCCGAGACAATCGACTACGGACCGTGCGCCTTCCTGGACGCCTATGAGCCGGGCGCCTCCTTCAGCTCGATCGATCGGTTCGGGCGCTACGCGTATGACAAGCAGCCGTCGATCACGAAGTGGAACCTGGAGCGACTCGGCGAGGCGCTGGCGCCGCTGCTCGCGGACGAGAAGACAGCGGGGGAGGCGGTCGCCGCCGAGATCGTCGACGGATTCGATGCGCAATACCGGCGACGCTGGGCCGACGCCTTCCGGGCGAAGCTGGGGCTCGATGCAGGGATCGGATCGGCCGACGCCGTCGCGCTCGCCGACGGTGCTCTCGCGCTGCTCGCCGAGCACAGCGTTGACTTCACGGGCTTCTGGCGGGACCTCGCCACGGCGGCCGAGGGCGACGAGCGAGCGGTTCGAGATCGATTCCTCGGACCGGTGCCGCAGTTCGATGCGTGGCTGGTGCGGTGGCGCGCGCTAAGGCCCGACGCCGGGAGGATGCGTGCGGTGAATCCCCACTACATCGCCCGGAACCACATCGTCGAAGAGGCGCTGGACCAGGCGACCGAGGGCGACCTCGTACCGTTCCAGCGGCTCGTCGAACTCCTCGGCGACCCCTACACCGAGCGCCCGGGGAGTGAGTACCGGCGGTTCGCGCGGCCGGCCCCGACGGGGAGCCCACCGCATCGCACGTTCTGCGGCACCTGAACAGGCGTCAGCGGTAGTTGACGAACTGGAGGTCGACGTCGAGGTCGGCGGCCTTCAGCAGGCGCTGCACCTCCTGCAGGTCGTCGCGCGACTTCGACTGCACGCGCAGCTCGTCGCCCTGGATCTGCGACTTGACCGACTTCGGGCCCTCGTCGCGGATGATCTTCGAGATCTTCTTCGCGTTCTCCGAAGAGATGCCGTCTTTGATCGTCGAGACGATCCGGTACTCCTTGCCGCTCGCGAAGGGCTCGCCCGACTCGAGGCTCTTCAAAGAGATGCCGCGCTTGATGAGCTTGGACTGGAAGACGTCGAGCACCGCCTTCGCGCGCTCCTCGGTGCTCGCCTTGATGAGCACCGACTCACCGCTCCATTCGACAGAGGCGCCCGTGCCCTTGAAGTCGTAGCGCTGCTCGATCTCTTTGCGCGCCTGGTTGAGGGCGTTCTCCGCCTCCTGGTGGTCGACCTTGCTGACGATGTCGAACGAGGAATCTGCCATGCTCCGCAGTCTATCGGCGGCCCCGTCAGCACGGAGAGAGACGGATGCCGCGACCTGGGGTCGGCGACCGGATCAGCGTGCAAGCGATTCCAAGTCAGCGGCGAATCATCACGACGAGATATCGATCAGAACCCCGCCTTGCCATATGCGTCTTGGTCGCTTAGAAATGTAAGCGCTTGCAATCGCAGGCGAGAGTCGAGCCCGCACCGTCGCGACCGGCAGTGCGGCCGGACTCACTCAGCACTCCAGAGAGGCACTGCACCGATGAAGGTGAACAAGAAGAGCTGGCTCGCATTCGGCGGTCTCGCCGTCGCGTCGATCGTGCTCGGCGGCTGCGCAAGCGGCGGCGCAGACGCAGGTTCGTCCGACGAGGGCGACGCCACGTCGACGCTGACCGTGTGGGTCGACTCCGAGCGTGTGGACGCGCTCCAGGGCGCCGCCGACGCGTACAGCGACAAGACCGGCGTCAAGGTCGACCTGGTCGGCAAGGACGTCAGCACGATCAAGGACGACTTCATCCAGCAGGCGCCGACCGGCAAGGGCCCGGATGTCGTCATGGGCGCGCACGACTGGCTCGGCGAGCTGTCGACCAACGGCGTCGTCGCCCCGATCGAGCTCGGCGACACCTCGGCCGACTACCTCCCGGTCGCGCTGCAGGCGTCGAACTACGAGGGCACCACCTACATGCTCCCGTACGCGGTGGAGAACATCGCGATCCTGCGCAACGCCGACCTCATCCCGGAGGCCGCCACCAGCTTCGACGACATGATCGCGAAGGGACAGGCCGCCGGCCTCACCACCCCGTTCGTCGTCGAGCAGGGCGCCGAGGGCAACCCGTACCACCTGTACCCGTTCCAGACGGCGTTCGGCGCCCCGGTGTTCGGCACCGACGCCGAGGGCAACTACGACCCGACCGACCTGCAGCTCGGCAGCGCGGGCGGCTTCGAGTTCGCGAACTGGCTCGGCGCGCAGGGCGCGGCCGGCAACTTCAACACCGACATCGACGGCGACATCGCGAAGACCAAGTTCCTCGAGGGCGAGGCCGCGTTCTGGCTCACCGGCCCGTGGAACGTCGGCACCGCCACCGACGCCGGCATCAACGTCGCGATCGACCCGGTCCCCAGCCCGACCGGGGCCGTGGCCTCGCCGTTCGCCGGCGTGAAGGGCTTCTTCGTGAGCTCCGAGTCCGACAACAAGGTCGCCGCGAACGACTTCCTCGTCAACTACATCGGCACCGAAGACGTGCAGCTCGAGCTGTTCAAGGCGGGCAACGTGCTTCCGGCCCTCACTGCGGCGGCCGACACCGCGGCAGCCGACCCGATCATCGCCGGCTTCCAGGCCGTCGGCGCTGACGCGGTGCCGATGCCCGCGATCCCGGCCATGGGTGCGGTGTGGCAGTTCTGGGGCGTGGCCGAGGCGGCCATCATCAACGGCGCCGACCCGACGGCGACGTGGCAGAAGCTCACCGACGACGTGAGCGCGGCCATCAAGTAAGCCCCCCAGCGGTCTCGCGACCGCGACAGGCGACCGGGACGGATGCCGCGGCATCCGTCCCGGTCCCGATGACGAGGACGACCATGACCCAGACTCTCACCCCCGAGACCGACGAGAAGGCCGCAGCCCAGACGCCGCGTCAGCGCAGCGCCGCTCGCACGGCCGACGCCGCCGGCGGCCGCCTGCGCTGGCTGATCGCGAAGATCGCCCTGCTGGCTGTGGTCGACGCCGTCGCGCTGTACGCCGTGTTCGTGCTGTTCCTCCACAGCGAATGGCTCGTGCTGGCGGTGGTGGCGGCCGTCACCGTCCTCGTCAACTGGATCTACTTCTCGCGCAAGCAGATCCCGGCCAAATACCTCGCGCCGGGCATCATCCTGCTGATCGTCTTCCAGATCTTCACGCTCACGTACACGGCGTACATCGGCTTCACCAACTACGGCACGGGTCACAACGGCTCGAAGGATCAGGCGGTCGCCTCGCTCATGCGGTCGTCGCTCGTCCGCGTCGAGGATTCGCCGACGTACGACGTCACCGTGGTGGAGCAGTTCGGCGAACTCGGACTGCTCGTGACCGATCCGACCGATGGTGAGACGTCCCTCGGCACCAACTCCCAGCCCCTTCAGCCCGTCGACGCCACCATGGAAGGCGGCAAGGCGGTCGCCGTCGAGGGATGGACGACGCTGACGTTCGCCGATGTGCTGGCGCGCAGCAACGAGGTGGAAGAACTCGCCGTCGCCTACAGCGACGACCCCAACGACGGGGCGATCCGCACTCAGGACGGTCAGAAGGGCTACCTGTACACGTCGACGCTCTTGTACGATCCCGCCGCCGACACGATGACCGACACCACCACGGGAGTCGTCTACGCCGACACGGGCGAGGGAGCGTTCACCGCCGAATCCGGTGAGCAGCTGCTTCCCGGCTGGCAGGTCTTCGTCGGGTTCGACAACTTCGTCCGGGCGCTGACCGACACCTCGATCCGCGGACCGCTGCTCGCGGTGACCGCGTGGACGTTCGTCTTCGCCGCGATCTCCGTCGCGTCGACGTTCTTCCTCGGGCTGCTGCTGGCGCTGCTGTTCCAGAACAAGCGCATGCGCTTCAAGAACGGCTACCGGATCATGCTGATCCTGCCGTACGCGTTCCCCGCGTTCCTCTCGGCACTCATCTGGGCCGGCATGATGAACGAGAGCTTCGGCTTCATCAACCAGGTGATCTTCGGCGGAGCCGAGATCCCCTGGCTCACCGACCCGTTGCTCGCGAAGATCTCGGTGCTGATCGTCAACCTCTGGCTCGGCTTCCCCTACATGTTCCTCGTGTGCATGGGGGCGCTGCAGGGCATTCCCGAGGAGGTCAGCGAAGCCGGCGTCATGGACGGCGCCAGTCCCTGGCAGATCTTCCGCCGCATCAAGCTGCCGCTGCTGCTGGTGACGGTGACGCCGCTCCTGATCGCGTCGTTCGCGTTCAACTTCAACAACTTCAACCTGATCTACATGCTCACGGGCGGCGGGCCGCGCTTCGCCGACGTGTCGATCCCCGTCGGGCACACCGACATCCTGATCTCGATGGTCTACAAGGTGGCGTTCACCGGTCAGAACCGTGACTACGGACTGGCCTCGGCCTTCACGATCCTCATCTTCATCGTCGTGGCGACCATCGCGATCGTCAGTTTCCGCAAGACCAAGGCACTCGAGGAGCTGAACTGACATGTCCGACTCTCAGGAGATGGCCGTCCGCCGCAGGACCTTCGGTCGCTGGTTCGCGGACACCGGATGGCGGCACGTGGTCGCCATCGTCGTGTCGATCTTCGCGATCTTCCCGCTGCTGTACGTGCTCTCCGCGTCGCTCAACCCCCACGGCACGCTGACCGGCAGCAACCAGCTGTTCTCGCAGATCGGCTTCGACAGCTACGTGAGGATCCTGACGGATCCCAAGGTGCCGTACCCGATGTGGTTCCTGAACACGCTCATCGTCGCGCTGATCACCGGCTTCACGATGGTCTTCCTCGGCGCGCTCGCCGCCTACGCGTTCTCGCGCATGCGCTTCGCCGGGCGCCGGGTCGGCCTCATCACGATCGTCGTCGTTCAGATGTTCCCGCAGCTGCTGGCCGTCGTCGCGATCTTCCTCATGATGAGTTCGATCGGCGACTGGTTCCCGGCGATCGGCCTGAACACGCTGTCCGGCCTGATCCTCATCTATCTCGGCGGCGCCCTGGGCGTGAACACCTACCTGATGTACGGCTTCTTCAACACGATCCCGAAGGAGCTCGACGAGGCGGCCAAGATCGACGGCGCCGGGCACGCGCGCATCTTCTTCACCATCATCCTGCGGCTGGTCGCCCCGATCCTCGCCGTCGTGGGCCTGCTGGCGTTCATCGGCATCGTGAACGAATACGTCATCGCGAGCGTCATGCTGATCGACCCCGAGAAGCAGACCCTCGTCGTGGGCCTCACGAAGCTCGTGTCGAACCCCCGCTACGCCGACTGGTCGGCCTTCTCGGCAGGCGCCGTGATGGCGGCGATCCCCGTCGTGGTGCTGTTCCTGCTGCTCCAGCGCTACATCGTCGGCGGCCTCACGGCGGGCGCGACGAAGGGCTGAGCCTCCGCCGGTGGTGCGCGTCGGGGTGGCGGAGGCATCCGTCATTCGTAGACTGGGCGGGCGAGGAGGTGCCATGCGCCCACTGACCGAAGAAGATGTGCGTTCGTCGTTCGTGAACGCGTCGCCCGACGAGCTGCGGCTCGTCACTCTGCCCGCCGACTTCGTGCTGACCGACTGGGACCACCTGGACTTCCTGGCGTGGCGCGACCCGCGCACGCGCGGCCGGGGCTATCTCGTCACCGAGATCGACGGTGAGGTCGCGGGAATCGTGCTGCGGGGTGCCGACGGCTCGTCGCACGCGCGGACGGCGATGTGCAACCTGTGCCACACCATGCAGCCGGCGGCTCAGGTCGTCATGTACACGGCGCGGAAGGCCGGCGAGGCCGGGGCGCACGGCGACAGCGTCGGCACCTACATCTGCGCCGACCTGTCGTGTCACGAGAACGTGCGCCTGGCAGCCCCGCTGGCCCCGAACGAGGTGCGCGCGAGCGTCGACCTCAAGATCGACGGCACCCGCCGGCGCACCGAGGCCTTCTTCGGGCGCGTGCTCGAGACCGCGGGGGTGCGGCGATGAGCGTCGTGGTGGTGGGCGATGCCCTGATCGACGAGCTGCGCGACGACCACGGCGTGCGCGAGTTCGTCGGGGGGGCGGCGCTCAACGTCGCGGTGGGCCTCGCGCGGCTCGGCGTGCCGGCGACCCTTGTCGCGATGCTCGGCGACGACGAGCCCGCGTCTCGGATCCGGCACTATCTCGAAGACTTCGGCGTGCAGCTCATCGCGACCCCGTCGCTGCTCGGCACGGCTCGGGCGGTCAGCACCCGCTCGGGTGGCGGCGAGCCGGTGTACGAGTTCAACGAGGCGTCGCAGAAGCGGCGCATCCGTTTCGGCGAGGCCGAGCGCCAGGCGATGAAGGATGCCGACCTCGTCGTCGTCAGCTGCTTCGCGTTCGACGACGTCGAGCAGGCGGAGGAGCTGGCCGCCGCGGTCGCGGAGGCCGGCGCTCCCGTCGCCGTGGATCCGAATCCGCGGACCGGGATGCTGCGCGACAAGGCCGAGTTCGTGCGCGGCTTCGAGAAGCTCGCGGCGGGCGCGGCGCTGGTGAAGGTCGGCGAGGACGACGCGGCGCTGCTGTACGACGACCGCCTCGACGCGGTGCGCGCTCGCCTGGCGGACCTCGGGGCCAAGGCCGTGCTCGCCACCGAGGGCGCCGCGGGTGCCAGCGTCGAGGCGGGTGACGTCGTCGTGACACGTCCGATCTCGAATCTCCCCGGCCGCATCGTCGACACGATGGGCGCGGGCGATGCCGCGTTCGCCGCCACTGCGGCGGCGCTCGTCGCCGGGGTCCCGTCGGGCGAGGACGAGTGGGAGGCGGTGCTGCATATCGCGATGGATGCCGCGGCCGCGACCTGCCGTTTCGAGGGCGCGCTCCTGCGCACGCCGGATGCTCTCGACCGACTCGATCTCGATCAGATCGGCACGTAGACCAGGGGATTTCTGACCTCGGGGATCTACGCGTAAGATTGTGGATCGCGCCTCCGGTCGTCTGGAAAAGTCGGACGGGCGCGCCTGGCGAGTTACCCAAGCGGCCAAAGGGATCTGACTGTAAATCAGCCGTCTTAGACTTCGGGGGTTCGAATCCCTCACTCGCCACCACTTGCAAGCGCCCCCTCGTGGGGCGCTTCGTGGTTCGGGCGGGGCGGCCGTGTCAGGATGGGCGTGCGGGCCTTCCGCCCGCGCCACGAGAGGAACGCCATGACCGCGCCCGACCCGTATGCGACGTCCGTTCCCACGCCGGAGCACGCGCGCACGGACGGCTCCCTGTCGCCGCTGCTGCGGGCCGCCGTCTGGGTCGCGATCGGGGCCCTGATCGCCGCCGCGATCGTCTGCGTGGTCTGGGTGCTCGTCGGCTCGCAGAACGGGCTCATCGGGCGGGCCTTCCTCACGATCCTGCTGCTCGTCGGCTTCGCCGGCGTCGCGATCCTCGACGCCCACCTCGCGCCGCGACGGCCCGCCTGGTTCGCGCTGGCGAGCATGGCGTCGTGGATCATCGCGCTCCTCCTCGGCGCGATCATGATCTGGATGCCCGAGCGCTTCCCGTGGCTCGGCTACTCGCGGTTCATCCAGTTCCTGCTGATCGTCCTGATCCTGCAGCTCGTGCTGCTGCACGTGCGCCTCTACACCAAGGCGTTCCAGCGCTACGACACGCCGTTCACACGAACGATCTACATCGTCACCATCTCGCTCGTGGTCGCGCTGGCAGCACTGCTCATCATCCCTCTGGCGTTCGGGGAGTGGCTGTTCCTGGCCGAGCTGTACTGGCGCATCGTGATCGCCGTCGCGATCCTGGCCGCGGTCGGCACGGCGATCGTGCCGCTGGTGAACCTGCTGTTCGCACCGAAGAGGCCGCGCGCCCACGTCGCGACTCCGCCGCTCGCCGCCGCGGCGGCGCCGTCTGCGGGAGCGGCCCCGGCCGCCCACGAACTGCTGCCGTGGCCGTCGTACGTCGACGGCGTGACGCCGCTGCCGATGCTTCCCGACGGCTCGCCCGACTGGAACGCGTACTACACCGGCTACCCGTCGCCCGGAGCCCACGTCTTCCACGCGATCGAGCACGCCGCCCCGGCCGAGTCGCCGGCCGCTCCGGCGGCGGAGGTTCCCGGCGATGCGCAGGCGGCACCTCCCCAGACGAGGGTCGCCCCCGGCTACGAGGGCTACCCGCCGCCTCCGCCGCTGCCCCCGCGCCCGTAGAGGCTGCCGGCGACACCAGCCGGGCACCGCCCCCGAGCCTCGCTCCCGGATCAGGCGCCCGAGCCTCGCCCCCCGGTCAGCGGACGAGAAGCTCGAGGGCGGCCATCGCCGCGTTGTGCCCGCCGAGGCCGCTGACCGCCCCTCCCCGGCGTGCGCCGGAGCCGCAGAGCAGGACGGCGGGATGCGGCGTCGCCACGCCCCAGCGCTGCGCCGGGGTGTCCAGCGGCTCGTCGTCGCCCGCCCACGGCCACGAGAGCGGACCGTGGAAGATGTCGCCGCCCACCATGCCGAGCGACTGCTCCAGGTCGGCGGTCGTCCGCGCCTCCACGCACGGCGTGCCGTCCGGCGCGACGTAGACGCAGTCCGCGATCGGCTCCGCCAGCACCGCGTCGAGCGAGCGCTGAGCCGCGTCGAGGAGCGCCGTGCGCGCAGCATCCGGATCCCGTCCTTCCAGAAGGCGATGCGGCACCTGCAGGCCGAAGAGCGTCAGCGTGTGCGCCCCCGACTCTCGAAGCTCGGCGCCGAGGATCGTGGGGTCGGTCAGCGAGTGGCAGTAGATCTCCGCGGGGAGGGGATCGGGGATGCCGCCGCTCAGCGCCGTCGCGTGCGCCGCGTCGAGCTGCGACAGGGTCTCGTTCACGTGGAACGTCCCCGCGAACGCCGCCTCGGGGGCCACCCGCGCATCGCGCAGGCGGGGGAGCCGCTGCAGCAGCATGTTGACCTTGAGCTGTGCGCCCTCGGGCGCCGGGCCCGGTGCCGCGGGTTCGGCCGCTCCGGCCGCCGCGAGGAGCCGGGTCAGCACCGCCGGCCCGACCCCGCTCAGCACCAGGCGGGCGTGCACCCTCGCGCCGCCCGCCACTGTGATCTCGCCATCGGGCGCGAGGGCCACCACCTCGCTGTCGGTGCGCAGCTCGGCACCGGCGTCGCGGGCGGCCCGGGACAGCTCGGCCGTCACGCACCCCATGCCGCCCACCGGCACGTCCCAGTGCCCGGTGCCCCCGCCGATGACGTGGTACAGGAAGCAGCGGTTCTGCCGCAGGCTCTCGTCGTCGGCCGTGGCGAAGGTGCCGATCAGCCCGTCGGTGAGCGCGATGCCGCGCGCGATGTCGGTGTCGAGCGACGAGCGCAGCAGCTCGCCGAGCGGGCGCTCGACGAGCTCGCCCCACAGGTCGTCGTCGCCGAGGTCGCCGCGCACGGCCGCCGCGCGTCGCAGCGGTTCCGTCATCGAGGGGAAGAGCAGCCGGCCGACGGGCGCGATCCGCTCCGAGAAGTCCGCGAACCTCTCCGCCTCGGCGGTGCTGCCGGTGACCTGGGCGAACGAGTCCGCGGTGGCGGCAGCATCCGCCGTATCGACCAGCACGCCGCGCGTGGGATCGGCCGGATCGGGCGTGTACGACGAGTACCGGCGGCGGAGCAGACGGATGCCGAGTCCCAGGTCGTCGACGATGCTGCGGGGGAGCAGGCTCACGAGGTAGGAGTACCGCGACAGCCGCGCGTCGACGCCGGCCCACGGCCGCTCCGAGACGGCGGCTCCACCGACGTGGTCGAGCTTCTCGAGGACGACGACCGAGCGTCCGGCACGCGCCAGGTAGCCGGCAGCGACGAGGGCGTTGTGGCCGCCGCCCACGATGGCGACGTCGTAGACGGGGGAGCGGGCTGCGTCGGGCATGGCCCCACGGTAGCGAGCGGACGCCTTCGCGCGGCGGGACGGCGCCCGGGCGCGTCGCTTGCCCGCGCCGCGCCGGTCTAGCGTGGAGTCATGA
Organism: Microbacterium sp. E-13; assembly: GCF_049912955.1. GTDB lineage: Bacteria > Actinomycetota > Actinomycetes > Actinomycetales > Microbacteriaceae > Microbacterium. The sequence continues at coordinate 3,160,267 of NZ_CP183973.1, read as the reverse complement.
GCCTCGAGCATGACCTGGAGTCCGTCGCCATCGACATCGCCCGGGAGGCCGGAGAGCTCGCGCGGAAGCGCCGTGACGCCGGCGTGGCCATCGCGGCCACGAAATCGGCGCTCGCCGACATCGTCACGGAGGCGGATCGCGAGGTGGAGGCCCTCATCCGCACCCGCCTGAACGAGGCGCGGACGGATGACGGCTTCCTCGGCGAGGAGACCGGCGCCGAGCCCGGGTCGACCGGTGTGACCTGGGTCGTCGACCCCATCGACGGCACGGTCAACTACGCCTATGGCATCCCCTTCTATTCCGTCAGCATCGTCGCCGTCCGCGGAGAGCCCACGCCCGACGCGTGGGAGGCGCTGGCGGGCGTCGTCTACGCGCCGGTTCTCGGGGAGCTTTTCCACGCCGTCCGCGGCGAGGGGGCGTGGCTGGGCGCCGACCGCCTCGCGGTGAACCCTGAGGTCGGGCCGGCGGGTGCACTGCTCGGCACCGGCTTCGGATACGACCCGGCCACCCGGCCCGGCGACCTCGAGCTCATCGGCAGAGTGATGCCCGGTCTCGCGCGCGATCTGCGCCGCGGCGGGTCGGCCGCGCTCGATCTGTCGTACGTCGCAGCGGGTCGCCTCGACGGCTACTTCGAACGAGGTCTCGCTCCGTGGGACCTCGGCGCCGGTTCGCTCATCGTGGCCGAGGCGGGCGGGCGCTTCGGCCGTGCCGAGCCGGACGGCGGGCCCCGTGCACCCCTCGTGGTCGCCGCGACGCCGGCGATCTTCGACCGGCTCGCCGATGCCGCCGGCCTGCGATGAGCACTGACTTCTCATCGAATCCTCATGAAGCACACCGGGTGAAATCCGAGCCGTACATGGCATTCCCAGAATGCCCAGGGTAGTGTTTACCCGATCGTTACCTTCGCTGCCCGAACGGCGGAGGTGGTCATAGCCCGAACGCCCGCCTTGCCGCGCAGCCCCCCTCGCGGCACGACCCGAGAGCCCGACTCCGCTTTGCCTTTCGACGCACCCCAGGCTGAACCTGCGCCCACGCGCCGGTCGAGCCGCCCCTCCGCAACGCCTGTCCAGGCGACCACGGAGACCCTGGGTGCGAGCCGCGCGACGGCACGGCGTCAGGCGGCGGGCACTGCTCCGGAGCGCCCGGCGGTCGTGTGGGGCCGCGTGAGCGCGCCCGCGCCGTCCTCCGTTGAGGTCTCGGCGCCGTCGCCGCTCAAGGCTTCCGCACCCTCTGTGCCCGTGATCGAGCCGGCTCCGGCACCCGCCCGTCCGCAGCCGGGCGCGGCATCCGCCGTCCTGGCCGCAGAATCGGCTCAGCCGACGACCCGACGCTCCCGTCGCGCGCAGCGCGCCGAGCAGCCGGCCGTCGCCGTGCCTGCGATCGCGTCGGTCGCTCCCGCCGAGCCCGAGCGCATGGCCCCGGCGTTCGAGGCCGAGCTGCCGACGCGCGACGAGCCGGCGCCGCTCCTCGACACCGTCCTCGCGCCGGCAGAGCCGTTCGAGCTCCTCGAGCCCGCCGTCGCCGAGGAGGCCGCCGCGGCACCCTCCGAGGCGACGCCCGACGACGAGCAGGCCGAAGGCGCGGCATCCTCCGGCACCGGCGCATGGATCGCCGATACGTTTGCGAAGATCCTGGCCGCCGAGTCAGTCGTTGCGGCCGCGGCGACCGCCACGGAGGTCGACGTCCGCCCCGCGGAGCAGGCCGCCGACCGGGTCGAGGCCGAGCCCGCCGCTTCGCGTGAGCGGCAGGAGCGCCCGCGCACCGAGCGGATCGAGCCGCTCACCGGCCCGATCCCCCAGCCCGCCGCATCCGGAGTCGACGAGTTCGAAGCCGCCGCACGCCTCTTCTCCTTCACGGGCGAGACGCCGGTGCAGGAGGGCGTCGGGGAGGCCGAGGCGGCTGCTGAGGCCGAGCCCGAGGCCGAGACGGAGGGTGCGACGCACGCCGCTCCCCGCCGCGCCCACGCCCGTCGCGGAGCATCCTTCAAGCGCGTCGCGACCGCGTCGTTCTCGATCGGCGTCTTCGGCATCGTCGGTCTGATGGCCGTCGGCATGACCACGCCGGCCGAAGCCGTCGCCGCCGCCAACGGCACCGACGCCCCGCTGTCGCTCGTGGCGGCTGGTCACTCCGCGCCCGTGATCGACGAGGCGGAGATCCAGGCGTACGTCGCTCCGGGTGACGCCCAGAACGACACCCTGCAGCGCACCGAGAACTACACGACGACGACCACGGCACAGCTCGCGTCCGAGGCCGGCATCCAGAACTTCTCGAACCTCTTCCACAACAACCCCAGCTCGAACATCCAGTGGCCCTTCGCGGTCGGTGTGACGATGTCGTACGGGTTCGGAATGCGCTCGGGTCGCATGCACGAGGGCATCGACTTCACACCCGGCAACGGCGCGCCGGTGCAGGCCATCGCCGATGGCACCGTTCGCGTCGCCTCCGAGGCGGGCGGCCCCTACGGCGTGCACGTGATCATCGACCACATCGTCGACGGCGAACTCGTCTCGAGCCACTACGCGCACATGCAGTACGGCTCGCTGCAGGTGACCCCCGGTCAGCACGTCACGGTCGGAACGGTCATCGGCCGCACCGGCAACACCGGACGCTCGTACGGCGCCCACACGCACTTCGAGATCCTGCAGAACGGCACCACCGCCATCGACCCGTGGCCGTGGCTGCAGCAGCACACCGACGGGACCCACACGGTGGGTTGAGTCGGTTCGGAAGGATGCCGCGCCTCTGGTATTCTCTTCTAGTTGCCCGCGTGAGGGCAGCACGCCCCGATAGCTCAGTGGCAGAGCACTTCCATGGTAAGGAAGGGGTCGTCAGTTCAATCCTGACTCGGGGCTCGCAGCATCCATCACGTGACCGCTGGATGCGCATGGCAGGGTAGCTCAGTTGGTGAGAGCGCACGACTCATAATCGTGAGGTCGCGGGTTCAAGCCCCGCTCCTGCTACAGAATAACCTCGGCTGACCAGGGTTTCTTGTCCCACTTGAAGGGACAGAGATTCGATGTCTTCAAGATCTATTCAGCGCTTTGCGTCACGACGAGCGCAGCGCCCTCCTCGTGAACCGTCAATCACAACAGCACGGCATCCGTGCGCCGAGACGGGCCGAGCCCCCGCGGAGGTGCGGGCATCCACGAGGTGACCGGGCAAACCCGTTGGAACCGTCCGGCTAGATCACCGAACGGATCAGTTGCTCGAAGCCGATGACATGATCGTGGGCGAGATTGGCGGCGTCCTCGGCTCGCCCCGCCACGATCGCGCGGAGAAGGTCGACGTGCTCGCCGACATGGGCGCCCACATCCGGGAGGCGGTCGAGCACCAGGCACCAGATCCTCGTAGCGAGGTTGTCGTACTTGATGAGGTCCTCTTGAAGGTGCGGGTTGCCGTTGGCGGCGTAGATGCTGCGGTGAACATCGAGGTCATAGCGCATCAGGTCGAGCCCCGACATGTCGGTGCGGTCCATCGCCTCCAGCGCCTCGGCGAGATCGCTCATGGCTTGCCGCTGGCCAGGCGTCGCGAACCGGGCGCCGCGTGACGCGGCGAGAGGCTCGAGTTGCGCGCGCATCTCGGTGACCGACGCGAGATCGGTGATGTCGACCGGTGCGGCGAAGGTGCCGCGGCGCGGGTACACCGCGACGAGGTGCTCGGCCTCCAGGCGCTTAAGCGCCTCGCGCACCGGCGTGCGCCCGATGCCGAGCTCGCGCCCGATCCGCTCGTCGTTGATCGGGGCCCCCGGAGGGATGTGCAGCACGATGAGCCGATCCCGCAGCACAGCGGTGGCGTACTCCGCATAGGAGCGGCCCGCCAGCTCGTCAGCATCCGGAGCCGCTCGTTCCGTGATGGTTTCGGAGAGCCCGTTCATCGTTTCCCCTTCCGGTGGTCACCGGCGTCCTTGGCAATCCGGTTTGACGAGGTGACCCGAACGCCATACTATCGACTCAGCAATAGATATATCAGTTGTTTACGACTAGGAGAGCAGATGTCGTCGACCGCCGCCGCCACCGCCGCGACCACCCTCAGCGCACCGTTGCGCGACGTCGACAGCGAGGTGTTCGGAGCGATCCAGTCAGAACTCGCTCGGCAGCGAGGCACGCTCGAGATGATCGCGAGTGAGAACTTCGCGCCCCTTGCCGTGATCGAAGCGCAGGGGTCGGTGCTCACGAACAAGTACGCGGAGGGCTACCCCGGCCGTCGCTACTACGGCGGCTGCGAGAACGTCGACGTGATCGAGCAGCTGGCCATCGACCGACTGAGGGGCCTGTTCGGCGCCGAGTACGCGAACGTGCAGCCGCATTCCGGGGCACAGGCCAACGCGGCGGCGATGTTCGCACTCATCAAGCCGGGCGACACCATCCTCGGCCTCGACCTCGCGCACGGCGGGCACCTCACCCACGGCATGCGCCTCAACTTCTCGGGCAAGCTCTACAACGCCGTCGCCTACCACGTCCGCGAGGACGACCACCTCATCGACTACGACGAGATCGAGCGACTCGCTCTCGAGCACCGCCCGCAGCTCATCGTCGCCGGCTGGTCGGCGTACCCCCGTCAGCTCGACTTCGCGCGCTTCCGTCAGATCGCCGACCTGGTCGGCGCGTACCTCATGGTCGACATGGCGCACTTCGCCGGTCTCGTCGCGACCGGCCTGCACCCCAACCCCGTGCCGCACGCGCACGTCGTCACGTCGACGACGCACAAGACGCTCGGCGGTCCTCGCGGCGGCGTGATCCTCGCCACTGCCGACCTCGGCAAGAAGTTCAACAGCTCGGTGTTCCCCGGCCAGCAGGGCGGGCCGCTCGAGCACGTCATCGCGGCCAAGGCGGTGGCCTTCAAGCTCGCGGCCGAGCCGGAGTTCCGCGAGCGCCAGGAGCGCACGCTGCGCGGCGCCGCCATCATCGCCGACCGCCTCCTCCAGGAAGACGCCGCCGCCGCCGGCATCGGCGTCGTCAGCGGCGGCACCGACGTCCACCTCGTGTTGGTCGACCTCCGCAAGTCCGAGCTCGACGGTCAGCAAGCCGAGGACCGCTTGCACGAGGTCGGCATCACCGTGAACCGCAACGCCGTCCCGTTCGACCCCCGCCCGCCGATGATCAGCTCGGGGGTGCGCATCGGCACGCCGGCGCTCGCCGCTCGCGGCTTCGGCGACGACGAGTTCCGCATCGTCGCCGACGTCATCGCCCGCGTGCTGCAGCCCGACACCCACGAGGCAGCCCTGGCCGAGCTCGGTGCCACGGTCAGCGAGCTGGCCGACCGCTTCCCGCTGTACCCCGGCTACGGAGAGTGACCCACCCATGACTGACGAGAAGCAGCCCCGCACCCCCGGTGCCGAGCTCCCCGACCACCCCAAGTTCCTGTGGGACGCGCCCGAGCCGAAGCGCTCGTACGACGTGGTGATCGTCGGCGGCGGCGGCCACGGCCTCGCCACCGCGCACTACCTGGTCAAGAACCACGGCATCACGAACGTCGCCGTCGTGGAGCGCGGGTGGCTCGCAGGCGGCAACATGGCCCGCAACACCACGATCATCCGCTCCAATTACCTCTGGGACGAGAGCGCCGGAATCTACGAGCACGCGCTCAAGCTCTGGGAGGGCCTGGAGGACGACCTCGAGTACCCCATCCTCTTCAGCCAGCGCGGTGTGCTGAACCTCGCGCACACGCTGCAGGACGTCCGTGACTCCCGGCGTCGTGTCGAGGCGAACAAGCTCAACGGCGTGGACGCGGAATGGGTGGATGCTGCGACGGTCAAGGAGATCTGCCCCCTCGTCAACATCTCCTGGGACATCCGCTACCCGGTGCTCGGCGCGACCTACCAGCCCCGAGCCGGCATCGCCAAGCACGACTACGTCGCGTGGGGTTTCGCGCGCAAGGCAGCGGAGGCCGGCGTGCACCTCATCCAGGACACCGAGGTCACCGGCTTCCTCACCGACGGCGACCGGGTCACCGGCATCCGCACGAACCGCGGGGACATCGCCGCCGGACGCGTCGCGCTCGCTGCGGCCGGCCACACGTCGGTGTTGACGGACGCCCTCGGCATCCGGGTGCCGATCCAGAGCCACCCGCTGCAGGCGCTCGTCTCCGAGCTGCTGGAGCCGGTACACCCGACGGTCGTGATGTCGAACGCCGTGCACGTCTACGTCTCGCAGGCGCACAAGGGCGAGCTCGTGATGGGTGCGGGCGTGGACTCGTACAACGGGTACGGCCAGCGCGGCGCCTTTCACATCATCGAACGGCAAATGGCGGCCGCGGTGGAGCTGTTCCCGGTGTTCGCCCGTGCCCACCTGCTCCGCACGTGGGCGGGCGTCGTCGACGTCACGCCCGACGCATCGCCGATCGTCGGCGCCACGCCGTACGAGAACCTCTTCCTCAACTGCGGCTGGGGAACGGGCGGGTTCAAGGCGACGCCGGGCCTCGGCGAGGCGTACGCCCACACCGTCGCCACCGGCGACCCCCACCCCCTGATCGCCCCCTTCAGCCTCGACCGCTTCGTCACCGGCCGGCTCGTCGACGAACACGGTGCCGCGGCCGTCGCCCACTAGCGCTCGCAGAACGGAAAGACCATGCAACTCATCGAATGCCCCTGGTGCGGACCTCGCGAAGAGATCGAGTTCTCGTACGGCGGCGAGGCCCACGTGCCCTACCCGGCCGAGCCCGCAGCGCTCGACGACACGGAGTGGGCTCATTACGTCTTCTTCCGCAGCAACACCAAGGGACTCTTCGCGGAGCGCTGGGTGCACAGCGTCGGCTGCCGGCGCTGGTTCAACGCCTTGCGCGACACGGTGACGTACCGGTTCGCCGCCGTGTATCCGATCGGCGGAACCGTCCCGGCTCTCGCCACCGGCGAGGCCGCGGCCTCCGACGCTCCCGACTCCACCTCGCTCCTCTCGGCCGAATTCGAAAGCGCAGCACGATGACCCAGCGACACCGCACCGAGACCGGCGGTCTGATCGACCGCCGCAGCCCCATGTCCTTCGACTTCGAGGGCGACACGATCGACGGCTACACGGGAGACACGCTCGCGTCGGCGCTGCTCGCCAACGGCGTCCACCAGGTCACCACGAGCATCAAGCTCGGCCGGGCGCGCGGCATCGTCGCGGCCGGCCCCGAGGACCCGAGCGGGCTCGTCCAGATCACCACGCCGTTCCCCGACCCGATGCAGCTCGCCACCACGATCGAGCTCGCGCCCGGCATCGCCGCACACGGTGTGCCCGGTCAGGGCGTGCTCCCCACCGAGCCCGACCCGGCGAGGTACGACTCCGCCCACCTGCACGTCGACGTGCTCGTCGTCGGTGCGGGGCCCGCCGGTCTCGTCGCGGCCGTGGAAGCGGCCCGCGCCGGAGCGCGCGTGGCACTGGTGGACGAGAAGCCGGCGCTCGGCGGCTCGCTGCCCTCGACCCCGCGTGCCATCGACGGCGCGGACGCCTTGGAGTGGGTGGTCCGCACGGTGCAGGAACTCCGCGAACTCGGCATCACGCTGCTGCCGCGCACGACCGTGTTCGGCGTCTACGACGACGGGCTCGCGCTCGCCATCGAGCGGCGCACGGACCACCTGGGCAGCGACGCGCCCGCGGACGCGCTCCGCCAGCGCATCTGGCGCATCCGCGCGCAGCGCACCATCGTGGCTGCGGGCTCGCACGAGCGCCCCGTGGTGTTCGCCGACAACGACCGGCCCGGCATCATGCTGGCCGGCGCCGCGAGGACGTACCTGCACCGCTACGGCGTCGCGGTCGGCGAGCGTGTCGTCATCTTCACGACGAACGACAGCGCCTACAGCGCCGCGTTCGACCTGCACGACGCCGGCGTCGCCGTCGCGGCCATCATCGACACACGTTCCGTCATCGGCGCGAACTGGACCGATGGGGCCGCCGAGCGCCGCATCCCGCTCCACCACGGCAGCGTGGTCACGGGGACGTCGGGCGACGAGCGCGTCGCGTCGGTCTCTTTCGCGCGCTTCAACGGCACGGCCTTCGGGGTCACGGAGGACATCGCCGCCGACACGCTGCTGGTCAGCGGCGGCTGGAACCCGGCTGTTCACCTTTACAGCCAGGCCGGCGGATCGCTCCGCTACGACGAGCGTCTGGGTGCGTTCGTGCCCGACAGCACCTTGCCCGGCATCGCCGTGGCCGGTTCGGCCGCGGGCCACTTCGGGCTGCGCGACGTGCTCCAGGACGCGCGCCGCGTCGCCTCCGAGGCGCTAGCCGAGCTGGGCTTCTCCGCCGCGCAAGGCGACCTCCCCGACACCGATGAGGACGTCGACCACGGTCCGGGTGCGGTGCTCTGGTACGTGCCCTCGGGCGAGCCGGAGGACCTCACGACGCACTTCGTCGACCTGCAGCGCGACGCGACGGTTGCCGACATCGCCCACGCGATCGGCGCGGGCCTACGCTCCGTGGAGCACATCAAGCGCTACACGACGATCGGCACGGCCCACGATCAGGGCAAGACCTCGAGCATCATCGCCTCGGGCATCGCCGCGGCGATCTCGGGCGAGAAGATCGCCGGCGTCGGCACCACGCGCTTCCGCCCGCCGTACACCCCGGTCGCGTTCGCGGCGCTCGCGGGCCGCGCCCGCGGCGACCTGTTCGACCCTGTGCGCATCACCCCGGTGCACGAGTGGCACGTCGGTCGCGGTGCCGAGTTCGAGGACGTCGGGCAGTGGAAGCGGCCGTGGTACTACCCGCAGCCGGGTGAGGACATCCACGCCGCCGTGGCACGCGAGACCGTCGCCGCACGCAACGCCGTCGGCATCATGGACGGCTCGACGCTGGGCAAGATCGACGTGCAGGGCCCCGATGCGGGCGAGTTCCTCGACCGCATCTACACCAACCTGATGAGCACCCTGAAGGTCGGCTCGGTCCGCTACGGCGTGATGTGCGGAGTCGACGGCATGGTGATCGACGACGGCACCGTGCTGCGTCTGAACGAGGAGCGCTTCCTCGTCTACACGACGACGGGCGGTGCCGCGAAGATCCTCGACTGGCTCGAGGAATGGCTGCAGACGGAGTGGCCCGAGCTCCGTGTCTACCTGACGTCGGTCACCGAGCACCTCGTCACGTTCCCCGTCGTGGGCCCGCTCTCGCGCGCGGTCATCGGAGACCTGTTCCCCGGCGTCGATGTGTCGAACGAGGCGTTCCCCTTCATGACGTGGCGCGACACCGACCTCGGCGGCGTGCCGGTGCGCTTGGCACGCGTCAGCTTCTCGGGTGAACTCGCCTACGAGGTCAGCACCGCGAGCTGGTACGGGCGCGACCTGTGGGAGCGGCTGATCGCCGCGGGTGCCTCGTACGGCATCACCCCGTATGGCACCGAGACGATGCACGTGCTGCGCGCCGAGAAGGGCTACCCGATCGTCGGGCAGGAC